>CAZRMD010000357.1:0-2675 GCA_964601135.1 uncultured Actinomycetes bacterium
CGCGCGCGCCTAAAAACGCGCAAACGCTTCACGTATGCGAGAGGATGCCCGAGCCGCTGCCGCGCCGAGAGATGGAATCGATCGTCACCGCGGCCAGAAGCACGAGCCCGGTGACTATGAACTGCCACTTGACGTCGAGACCGAGCAGGTACATGCCGTTGTAGATGGCGCCGATCACCAGTCCGCCCAGGACTCCATGGAGGACTCGACCGCGGCCGCCGAAGAGGCTCGTGCCCCCGATCACGGCGGCCGCCACAGCGTACAGCACGAGCTGGCCGCCGTTGACATTGTTGGACATGCCACCCAGGTACGACGCATAAAGGAGACCGCCGACGCCGGCCGTGAGCGCGCACAATGCGAAGGCGAGCGTCCGCATCGCGGCCACGTCGATACCGGCCCGGCGCGCAGCTTCCGGATTGCCGCCGATGGCGTACACGTAGCGGCCGAAGGGGGTTCGCTCGAGCAGCAGCGTCCAGGCCCCGAGCACGGCCAGAACGATCGGGATCACCCAGGGCACGCCCTCGACGACGCCGATGTTGGCGCGGTTGATGTTGCAGATGCCGACCACGACGACGCCCACCACCGCCATAGCGGCGATCTTGATCACGGTCACGCTCGCCGGCGGCGCGGTCAGGCCGGCACGCCTGCGGCGCGCGTCGCGCAGCCAATGGGCGGCGCCGAGCAGGACGACGACGACCGCCATCGCCAGCCAGCTGAGGACCGGATCGACGGTTCCCCACATCAGGTTGTAGATCACCGTCAGGTTGTTGTTGGTGCCGGCCAGGCTCGGATAGCCGGAGAAAGGCCCGAGCAGGAGCAGGATCAGCATCAACCCGTTGAAGATCAGAAGTCCGCCGAGCGTGACCACGAAGGAAGGCAGGCGGAGCCGCGTGATCAGGGTTCCCTGGAGGCCGCCGATCACCGCGCAAACCACCAGCGCTACCAGGATTGCGGCCCACCACGGCCATTTGGTGGTCGTCGGCTGGACCAGCTGGACGCCGATCACTCCGCCGACCGCGGCGACATAACCGATCGAGAGGTCGATCTCGCCCAGCAGCAGGATGAAGGTCTCGGCCATGGCCAGGACCATGAAGACGGCGCTCTGCTGGAAGAGGTTGACCAGGTTGCCGGCCGAAAGAAAGATGTGATGGGGGCTGATGGCCTGGAAGATGACGACGATCAGGACCAGGCCGGCGATGACCGGCAGCACGCCGCTCTCGCCGCTCCGCACCCGTGCCCAGGAAGCCCGCAGGTAGTCGCGGAAGCTGTTCGCGACCACCTCGGGCGGAAGCTCGACGTCGGCGGCCCCCGACGCGGTGGGATCCTCCAGCCGCTCCGGCGCTTCAGGCTGTGCCATCCGGTGTGCCTCCAAGGCGGGCAGCCGCCGCAGCGCGGCCGGCGGTTCCGGTGGTCATGTACTCGACCACGCTCTGGCGATCGAAGTTGGATGCTTTGTCCTCCGCCACCAGCCGGCCCAGGTACATGACCGCGATCCGGTCGGCGACCTCGAAGACGTCGTTCAGGTTGTGCGAGATCATCATCACGGCCAGCCCGCGGTCACGGAGGCGGCGCACGAGGTCGAGCACCATGCGCGTCTGCACGACGCCGAGCGCGGCGGTGGGCTCGTCGAGCATGACCAGCTTCGAGTTCCACATCACCGCCTTGGCTACCGCCACCGATTGCCGCTGACCGCCTGAGAGAGACCCGACGGGCTGCCGGATCGAGCGCACCGTGGTGACGCGGAGGCTGGCCAGAAGCTCGGTGGCCGCGCGCTCCATGGCGTCCTCGTCGAGAAGCGCGCCGCGAAGCCGTTCGCGGCCCAGAAACATGTTCTGGACGATGTCGAGGTTGTCGCACAAGGCGAGATCCTGGTAGACGGTCTCGATCCCCAGCCGGGAGGCGTCGCGCGGCGAGCGGATGTGGACCTGGTCGCCTTCCCAGTAGATGTGGCCGGCGTCAGGCTGGTGGATGCCGGCGATCGTCTTGGTCAGCACCGACTTGCCGGCTCCGTTGTCGCCGCAGAGCGCCGTCACCTCGCCCGAATAGAGCTCGAGGTTGACGCCGTACAGCGCCTGCACGGCACCGAAGTGCTTGTCGAGGGCCTCGGTTCTGAGCAGCGGCTCCAGCGGCCTTTGACTCCCAGGCTCAGTGGCTGACTGCACTCTGCTGTGCCTCTAAAAAAGGAGGGCGCCGCGGTGCTGCGGCGCCCTCGGTTTGCGTCCTTCTAAGAAGTGGGGATGTTGTTGGCCTGGCAGACGCTGGCGCCGACCGCCTGGCAGAGTGCCGAAGCCTGAACGAACTGGTCCTTGATCACCGTCGAGCCCATGTTGGTCGGGTCGACCCATACCGGCGTCAACAGGGAAGCCGGCTGCTGGCTGCCCGCCGCGCCCTGTGGCGGCGAGGTGGTGCCGTTGAGCAGCGCATGGGGCGGCGTGAGGCCGGCGCGGAGGATGGTGGCCAGGGCCACCGCGTCCTGGGCCTCGAGGTATACGGCCTTGTAGACGGAGCCGCACTGGTAGCCCTGGAGCACGTTGATCATGCCCTGGAGAGTTGCGTCCTGCCCGGTGGTCGGGATCTTCTTGGCCCCTACCCCGCTGTTCTTGAGCACTGTGATGACCGCGTTGGCAAGCCCGTCGTTGGCCTCCACGGTGGCGTTGATGTTGGGATGGGCGGTG
>CAZRMD010000358.1:0-2670 GCA_964601135.1 uncultured Actinomycetes bacterium
GACCGGCCGGGCGCAGTAGCCGTTGCCGAGCATTCGCCGATGCATCTCCCGGCGGAGCTTGCCCATCTCGGCGCCCTCGGCGCTGGCCGGGAGCTGCTTGGGCTGGTCGTAGAGAGCCTCGACTTTCTCGCTGACCTGGAAGTACTCGTTGGCGACGGTGCGGTCGGCAATCCGCGCGTAGACCAAGGTCATCCGCAGCGAGCGATGGCCGAGTAGGGCGGCAATCGCCTCCAGGCTCATGCCGCGGTTGATGGCCTGGGTCGCCAGGGTGTGTCGCAGCTGGTGCGGCGAAACGTGACCGATGCCGGCTACCGCCGCGACCTTGGCCACGGCGCGGTCGACGCGGCTTTCGGGCATCGGACGCCCGCGGTCGACGAACATCAGATTTGAGCGCAGCCCCTCTGGCCGCCGATTGAGCCAGGCGTCGAGGAGTTCCTTCAGCTGCGGATGGAGCGGGATGTAGCGGTCGTTGTGCAGCTTTCCGACCGGCACCCGCAGCCAGTACGCCGAGCCGATCTGGACGACGGCATCGGTGGTGAGGGCGAGGAACTCGCCCTTGCGCAGGCCGGTTCGTGCCAGGAACTCGACGCAGAGGCGAACGAAGGGGTCACTGTCCGCGCGAGCCGCCCGGAGCAGCTTGGTGGCGGCCGGATCGTCGAGGAATCTGGGCAGGCTCTGGTCGGGGATGGGTAGATCGCCGGCGTAGAGCGGCACCCGAGCGGGGGCGTCATCCCAGCCCCACTCGATGAGCCGCTCGAAGAAGTTGCGGACGACTCCCAGACGCTCCCGAATCGTGTGCCGGTGCAGCTTCGGCCGCCGCTGCGCTGGCCGGTCGGCGAGCCAGAGCTTGTAGGCCTCGATGTGAGCGCGGGTCACGTCAGCGGCAGCCGCAACCCGTTCGTCTCGCTCGACCACGAATCGGGCAAACTCGCGCAGCACGCCCTCGTGGCGCTCGACGCTGCCGGCCCGTAGGCTGAGCGCGATCTGCTCCAGGTAGCGCTGCGCGGTCGCGACCAGCTGCGGTGCCGTGCGCTCCAGCTCTGTCCACTGGAGGGCCCGTTCCGAGGCCTTGTTCGGAGTCTGGCGCCTGGGCACCTGGTCGCTCGCGCCGAGATGAAACATGGTGGCCTGAAGCCCGAATATCGCGGTGCTTAGTCCGCGTCGACCGCCAGTTTGCAGGCGCTCTGCCGCCGAGCAGAGTTCTCTTCGGGCTCGGTCGAGGTGGTCGTGCGAAAGCTGCTCGGGAGGCAGCCCGTGCAAGGCGCAGGCCTGGACCAGGGCCAGCCACTGGCGTCGCACGGAGGCGGGTCGAAACCCGATCTCCAGAGCCGTCGCCTCAAAGCTGGCAAAGAAGGCTGGATGGTGACGAGCCACGATGTCGCCGAGATGGTTTCGGCGCGCGACCAGGTAGTCGCCTGTGAGGCGGAGCCGGCGAGTGGCGGCCAGCCAGGTCACGAAGCGGTGAATCTTGACGTTGCAGGCGAGCTGCTCGGCCAGCGGTGCCGCGTTCCAGCCATTGCCGTTCCGGTAGCGAGCACAGAAGGCGCGCCCACCCCAGACAACCGTGTGGTCGATGTACATGCCGATGGCGCGCAGGTCGCGCTCGTAGATAGCGACCAACGCCTCCTGCTCGGGACTGAGAGCAAGGGCGGTCATGACTCGCCTCCGATGGCCTCAGCGTCGAGGACCTCGAGGGCGCGGAGGTACTCACGTTCGAGCCAGTCGTTGGCGAGATGAAGGTAGATCCTGGTCGACTCGATGGACCGGTGTCCGGCCTGTGCCTGGAGCGCCTCCAGGGCCATGCCTGCTTCCCGCAGCCGGGTGAAGCAGGTGTGTCGCAGCTGGTGGCAGGTGACCCTGGCCAGCCCTGCTCGCCGGCGCGCACCGCTCACGATCTCGTCAAGTCCTGCCGCCGAGAGCGGTCGTCCTCGGCGCCGACCCTTGAGCACGACGAAGACCAGATCGTGGTCGACCTCTGGCCGCTCGTCGCTGAGGTAGGCGACGAGCGTTGTGAAGAAGCTTGCCGCGACCGGGACTACGCGCTCATGGCCGCCCTTGCCCTCGCGTACCCGTAGTCGCCGCTCGCCTGGGTTCAGGTCGGCCAGTCTCAGTCCCAGGACTTCGCTGCGCCGCAGGCCGCCGAACAGCATGGCTTCCACCATCGCGCGGTCACGCTGGGTGCGGAGCGCACGCCGGAACACGTTCACCTCGTCCGGTGACAAGACCCGCGGCAGCGTGCGTGGGGACCGGATCAAGGGGACACCGCGTGTGCCCGCGCGCAGGCCTGAACTCCGAGTCGCCAGACCACGGGGTACGGGGTTGACGGTGACCTCGGCGTCGCCCCGCGCGGCCAGGTAGCTGAACAACCCCGAGACGCTCGTGAGGCGGCGTTTGACAGTGCGCGCGGCGAGGCCGGACTCGCCGTCCTCGAGACGAACCACCTTGGCTCCCTGACGGGGAGCCCGCTGGCCCTTGATGAAGCTGAAGACATCGGCGGTGGTCACGCGCGTCGGCTCCTTCGGAATCTGCGTGAAGAAGACCTTGAGGTCATAGGCGGTCGCCAGCCAGGTGTTCCGCCGGGCACGGGCGGCGACGAAGGCGAGGTAGTCATCCACCAACGGGTGACCGAGGGTGATGGTCTCGGGCTCGCCGGGGGCCAGGTGCTCGACG
>CAZRMD010000359.1:0-2646 GCA_964601135.1 uncultured Actinomycetes bacterium
CCGCAGCGTCGTGCCCAGGCCTCCGCCACGAGCCACCGTCTGTCGCATCAAAGGGCTCTTGGGTCGCGGCCGGGCCGAGGAACGCTGCCAGCGCGCGGTCCAGGATGGCCAGCTCCTCGCGCCGACGGGCGAAGTGGATGCGAACGACGGTCCGGAGGTCGTCGAAGCGGGCCATGTCGATGACGGTCAGGGCGTTGAGAAATGGCAGCATCCGGGCTGGGCCGGCGTCGAATCCGAGACCCCGCAGGATCCGGCCGAAATGCAGCCAGTTGCGGGTGAAGACCGAATCCAACTGTAGCGACCTATGCCAGAGCCGCGCGGGCCAAAAGCTCTCGCGAGCCGGTGCCGCGCAATCGTTCGAGATCCTCCTGGTATTTCACGATCGATCCCAGGGTCGCCTGAATGGCGGCCTCATCGAGCTCCGTCTGGCCGAGCGCGATCAGTGAGCGCGTCCAGTCCAGCGTCTCGGCGATCCCGGGCAACTTATAAAGGTCGAGCCGACGCACCCCGCCGATGAAGGCACTGACCTGCCGGCCGAGTTTTGCCGGGACATCCGGCACTCGCGCGGTGATGATCTCGTACTCGCGTTCCACCGAGGGATAGTCGATCCAGAAGTACAGACACCGACGCTTGAGGGCGTCATGGATCTCGCGCGTGCGGTTGGACGTGATCACAACCGCCGGTGGCCTGGCCGCCTTGATGGTGCCGATCTCGGGGATCGAAATCTGGAAGTCCGACAGCAGCTCGAGCAGAAAGGCCTCGAACTCGTCGTCAGCCCGATCGATCTCATCGATCAGGAGCACGGGCGGCATCGCGCCATCACTCTCGATGGCCTGCAGCAGGGGACGCTTGACCAGGAACTGGGGGCTATAGATCTCGCGCTCAGTCTCCTCCCGATCGGTGCCCGTCGATTCGAGCAGCCGGATGTGCAGCATCTGCTTCGCATAGGCCCACTCGTACACGGCGTTGTTGACATCGATCCCCTCGTAACACTGCAACCGGATCAGGCGCGTCTTCAGGATCTCAGCCAGGACTTTGCCGACCTCGGTCTTCCCAACGCCGGCTTCCCCCTCGAGGAGCAGCGGCTTGTCCAGCGTGAGCGCCAGAAAAATGCTGGTGGCCAGGCTGCGATCGGCGATGTAGTGGTGATCATGCAACGCCCGTTCGACGTCCTCGATCGTCGCAACAGGCAAGTCCTTCATCAGCCGATTCTAGGGGCCGGGCCCCCACTCAACCCTCCCCCGCAGTGGGGGGAGGGCTTTACGAGTGGGGATAACCAGGCTAGTGGTGCGCGACGACTTCTTCGAGCGCCCGGCGGGTCAGCACCTTCGCCAGGTGCCGCCGGTAGTCCGGCGAGCCGTTCAGGTCCTGCTGCGGATCCGTGCCTTCCGCCGCCTTCTCGGCAGCAGCCCGGATTTCGTCCTCGTGTCCTGCTTTTCCGCGCAGGGCTTGCTCCACGCCGGATGCCCGGATCGGCTTGCTACCCATCCCGGTCAGACCGATCGCCACGTTCTTGACGTCGTGACCGCTCACGGTCACCTGGGCGGCGACCGCCACGATCGCCCAGTCTTGCGAACGCCGGCTGAACTTCAAATACGTTCCCTTGCTGCCCTCCGGCGGGGTGGTGATGCGGATTTCCCTCAGGATCTCGTTGGGCTCCAGCGCCGAGGTGAACGTATCCACGAAAAAGTCCCTGGCCTGAATGCTGCGTTCTCCCTTTGGCCCGACGACCTCGAGCTCAGCGTCCAGCGCCACGAGGCAGGCCGGGAAATCGCCAAACGGGTCCGCGTGGGCCGCCGCTCCACCAATCGTCCCTCGATTGCGCACCTGGGGATCGCCGATCTGCGACGCCGCACTGCTCAGAAGTGGCAGCTTCCGCTTGACCAATTCGGAGAACTCGATGTCGTGATGGGTCGTCAGGGCGCCGATGGCGATATGTCCGTCTTCCTCGCGGATGTAGCTCAGGTTGTTGATCCGCCCGAGATCGACCAGGAACGACGGGGTGGCGAGCCGCAGCTTCATCAACGGAATCAGGCTGTGCCCACCGGCCAGGACTTTGCCCTCCTCGCCATGCTTCACGAGCTCGGCGACCGCCTCGGGCAAGCTGCGCGGAGCAATGTAATCGAAGGCTGCAGGGATCATCGCTTCGGCCCTCCGTTCTTGTGCATCAGGTGCCAGAGCTTCTCGGGCGTCGCCGGCATGTCGACGTCCTTAACGCCGAAAGGCTGCAAGGCATCGATGATCGCGTTCATGACCGCCGGCGTCGCGGCGATGGTTCCGGCTTCGCCGACGCCCTTGACGCCCATCGGATTCGACGGGCTGGGCGTGACGCTGGCCTCCAGCTCGTAGTGAGGAAGATCCGCGGCGGTCGGGAGCAAGTAGCTCGTCAGGTTGCCTGATGCCAGTTCGCCGTCCTCGCTGTAGACCACCTCCTCGAAGAGCGCCTGGCCGAACGCGTGCGTGATTCCACCATGCAGCTGGCCTTCGACCACCAGGGGATTGATCCGCGTGCCGCAGTCGTCGACAGCGACATAGCGCGTGATAGTGGCGGCCCCGGTATCCGGATCGAGTTCCGCGACCGCGAGGTGCGCGCCGAACGGCCAGGTGCAATTTGGCGGATCGTAGAAGGTCGCAGATTCCAGGGTC
>CAZRMD010000360.1:0-2629 GCA_964601135.1 uncultured Actinomycetes bacterium
GCGGGCTACGCCCCGAACCCCGGCCATATTGGAACCGGGACGATCATCCGCACTCTCTGCACGAGCACTGCTCAGGCTGCCAGCCCAGGTTGGCTTGCCTCAGCGACAGGCTCAGCGGCGGCAGATGTTCAGCAGTCGTTCGATGGCGCCTTCCGGCGGCGCCAAAAGTCTTGACAGGGCCAGGACCAACAGTCAGAATTCGCGTGTTGCCTATCGCCTATAGGCTGTAGGCACGGAGCGCGCGGCAGGGACCAGTCGGGAGAAGAGGGAGGAGAGCGCCTGAACCAGGTCTTCAAGCCTGAGGATGGGGTGGACGCCGAGCCCACGCCACCCGTCGCCGGCGCCGATCCGGTTCCGGCTGCGGCGGTCGGCGTTGTCGAGCGGCGCTCCCGGGCGCGCGCCGCCATCGAGACCTTCCAGCGATTCCGGGAAGGCGGCATGGTTGCGGCCGTCCTGATCACGGCCGCTGTGTTCACCGCTCTCGATCCGCGCTTTATCTCCATCGGCAACCTGGGCAACATCGCCTCGCAGATCTCCTTCGAAGGCGTGCTGGCGGTCTCAATGACGTTCGTCCTGATATCGGGTGAGATCGACCTATCAGTCGGCTCGATGGTTGGACTGGCGGGCGTGATTTTCGGAATCCTTCTGCAGAGCTATCACGTCCCGATCTGGCCGGCGGTCGTCCTCACGTTGCTGAGCGGCTGCCTGATGGGCGCCCTCAATGGAGCGCTCAGCGTCCTCTTGCGGGTGCCGACCATCATCATCACGCTCGGCATGCTCAACGCGTACCGTGGGTTTGCCTACTTCGTCTCGAACGGCTATCCCGTCGAGAACTATTCCAAGACCTCGTCCTTCTTTGCCATCGGCCAGGACAAGCTCCTGGGCGTCGTTCCCTACAACGCGATCGTCCTGGTGGTCTTCGCCGTCATCGCCGCCATCGTCTTACGCCAAACCGTTATCGGCCACCGGATCTACGCGATGGGCAGCAACCGTCGCGCCGCCGAGCTCGCCGGCATCCGCATCAATCGCATTCGGATCGGCGTCCTTGTGTTCAACGGCTTCGCCGCCGCCATCGCCGGCCTGCTCGTCGTCTCGCAGACCGCGACCGCCGACCCCAACGTCGGCATCGGTTATGAGCTGGACGTCATCGCCGCCGTCATCATTGGCGGGGCAAAGCTCACCGGTGGATCGGGCACCGTCCTGGCATCGGTGCTCGGCATGCTGCTCCTCGGCTTCATTCGAAACGGCCTCGTCCTGGTCGGCGTGTCTGTCTATCTCCTGATCGTCGTCAGCGGCCTCATCGTGATCGTGGCCGTCGCCATCGACCGCTTCTACACCCGGCGACGCCAGGTAGGGGGTGGTGTGGATTCGAGCTGACCCCGCCAACGGGCGAACGCAGCAGGGTGGGCAACTCTATTTATGAAGGAGGGGAAACCAGTGACCCTGAACGCGCTTCGACATCGACTTCGTGGCATCGCCGGCGTCGCAACGATCATCGTGGCGAGCAGCGTGCTGCTAAGTGCCTGCGGCACGTCGAACCAGGCGGGGCAATCGAAGAAATACACGCTTGCCCTTGTCCTTGACGACCTGACGAATCCGGTCGAGCTTCCGCTCCGCAAGGGCGCGAAAGATGCAGCGGCGAAGTACGGCTTCACGCTGAAAACCGTCGGACCGTCACCGGCGACCGCGCAACAGCAGATCTCGCTCATGCAGGATCTCCAGTCGCAGAAGGTCGACGGCGTCGTGATCCTGCCAGTCGACTCCACGGCGCTGGTGCCGGCCATCAACAGCATGGTTAGCGCCAACATCCCGGTGGCGACGACGGAAATCGACGCGCCCGACTCCAAGCGAGTCTTCTATTACTTTGGTGGCGCCGTTCCGCTCGACCAGGGCAAGCTGGAGGCCCAGCACGTCTTCAAGTACTTCAAAGACAAGGGCGCCACCGGAACCATCAACTATGTCGTGACCTCATGCCTGCCCACCATCACCGGACAGCAGGATCGACGGAAGGGGTTCGAGGACGAGGTCGCGGCTGAGAACTCCGGCAGTCCGTTCCAGCTGACCGAGGTCGGGTTCTACGACACCACCACCGACCCAGCAAAGAACTTCGCCAACACCCAGAATATCTACACGGCGAAAGGCCACCAGATCCAGCTCGAGTACGCCATGTGCGGCCCCGACACCCAGAACTGGGGCAAAGTCCTGAAGGCGAACAACGACCATCACATCCTGGTTGCCGGATACGACTGGCTTCCTGCCACCCTCGATTTGATCGAGCAAGGCTGGGTTGGCTGGGCGCAGGGAAGCTCGCTCTACAACGAGGGCCTGGTGAGCTTCACCAAGATGTACCAGCACGTGGCTCAGGGGGCGGCACTGCCGTCGGGCGTCGTCCACGGCAGCAGCATCTTCTGTGACAAGAACAACGTCTCTCAGATCCGGAACAGTCCGGACGTGACGGCGGCTCAAGGGTAGCGCCACGATCGCTCCGCCCCGCGTCTCAGTGCGCAACGTGTCGAAGCGCTACGGCGGCGTCCAGGCGTTGGCCGCGGTCAGCCTGGACGTCGCCCGCGGGTCGATCCACGGCCTCCTGGGCGAGAACGGCGCGGGGAAATCCACGCTGGTCAAGATT
>CAZRMD010000361.1:0-2627 GCA_964601135.1 uncultured Actinomycetes bacterium
GGTCAATGAGCATTTTCTATCAAGAACTAGCCAGGCTCTATACTGCATTCAAGTCTGGGCACCCCTCGCCATTGCCTGAAGTGCCTCTACAATACGCCGATTTCGCGCTGTGGCAACGACAACGGCTGCAAGGGGAAACACTTGATCGCTTGCTTACCTTCTGGCGCGAACAACTGGCCGATATTCCTACTCTCCTGGAACTTCCCACTGATCGCCCGCGCCCGGCTGTACAAACCTTGCAAGGTGCTCATCTACGCTTTTCTCTGCCAGTGACGCTCTCGAAGCAGCTCCAGACGCTCGCTCAACGAGAAGGCGCTACACTGTTTATGACGCTGTTAGCGGGCTTTCAGGCATTGCTCTATCGCTATACTGGACAGGAGCAGATCGCTGTTGGGACACCAATTGCGGGACGAACAAGAGCGGAGGTGGAAGGCTTGATTGGCTGCTTTATCAACACGCTGGTACTCCCTGCTAGAATCAACCGTACAACAACATTCTCACAATTGCTTAGTAGTGTACGTGAGACAGCGCTGGGAGCCTATACGCACCAGGAAATGCCCTTTGAGCAATTAGTAGAAGCGCTCCAACCGGAACGCGACCTTAGCCACACACCGCTTTTCCAGGTGATGTTTGTGTTACAAAACGCACCAACCACAGACTTAGAACTTGACGACGTAGAACTGCGCAGCCTTCCCGAGGAAAATACTACCTCGAAGTTTGATCTTACACTGGTCCTGGAGCAGACAGAACACGTTATTGTGGGAGCTTTTGAGTATAATACAGTTCTATTCGACGCCACGACTATCCAGTGTATGCAAAGCCACCTCATCACCTTACTAGAAGGTGTGGTGGCACAACCTCACGGACGCATCTCAGAAATGCCTCTCCTGACAGATGCTGAGTGGCAGCAGATGCTACAGGCAGAGCCTGCTTCGCAGACGCTCCCTCTGACATCCACAACGCTACAAGAACTTTTCGAGGCACAGGTGAAACGCATCCCCGACAGCATAGTCGTGAGCGTTGATACTCAACAACTGACCTATCGCGCATTGAACAGGAAAGCCAATCAACTGGCACATTACCTGCGTACACGTGGAGTGGGGCCAGAGACACTGGTGGGCATCTGTATGGAACGCTCACTCGATCAGATCATCGGCCTGCTGGGCATTCTCAAAGCCGGTGGGGCTTACGTCCCACTTGATCCAACGTATCCCGCAGAGCGCCTGGCCTTCTTGCTGGCCGATGCCTCTATCTCCCTACTTGTGACTCAGCAATCTCTCGCAGCAGGATTTCCCACGCATAACATGGAGCTTCTATGCCTGGATACCAGTAGCCAGACACTTGCAAGCGAGCAAGTCATCGATCCTCTTCATCAGACGCAAGCCAATAATCTGGCATATGTAATCTATACCTCCGGTTCCACTGGCAAACCGAAAGGTGTACAGATCACACATGCGAATGCAGTCAATCTCTTCCAGAGCACTTCCCGCGATTATCACTTCCACGAAGGCGACGTATGGGCGCTCTTCCATTCGTCTGCATTTGATTTCTCGGTCTGGGAAATGTGGGGAGCATTCCTCAGTGGAGGCCGCTTAGCTGTGGTTCCCTACTGGACAGCGCGATCTCCCGAAGCATTCTACACCTTGCTCTCCCAACAGCAGGTGACGGTCCTCAATCAGACGCCCTCGGCTTTTTACGCACTTATGCAGGCTGAGCAAGCACTGACCAGACCCAGGCTCCTGGCATTGCGCTATGTAATCTTTGGCGGTGAAGCGCTGGATATCTCACGTTTACATCCCTGGCAAGAGCAGCATGGAGATTGCCAGATCGTCAATATGTATGGCATTACAGAGACTACTGTTCATGTCACGTATCGCCCCCTATGCGCTGAAGAGATAGAGGCAACAACCAGAAGTATCATCGGCCATCCCATAGCACATGTACAGGTGTACGTGCTGGATCGTCAAATGCAACCGCTGCCTGCTGGCGTGCCGGGAGAATTGTACATAGGAGGGGCTGGACTGGCTCGTGGCTATCTCCAACGACCAGAGCTGACGGCAGAGCGTTTTGTCCCCAATCCCTTCAGTGCGCAAGATGGGAGTCGGCTCTATCGCAGTGGGGATCTTGTACGTTTACTGCATGGAGGAGAGTTGGAGTATCTGGGGCGTGTAGATGAACAGGTCAAGATTCGTGGCTTCCGTATCGAGCCGGGTGAGATCGCAGCAACCCTGGAAGGGCATCCCGGTATACAACAGGCACTCGTACTGGCACACCACCACACCCTGGATGACAACACGCTGATTGCGGCAGTAGTTTTACGTCGTGATGAACTTCCAGAGGAGGGCCTGAGGGTCGGCAATAAGGTGACGGAACAAGCACTGCGCAGCATGCTAAGAGAACACCTTCCTGAGTACATGGTTCCTTCATCCTTCCTGCTCCTGGAAACATTCCCCCTCACGGCTCATGGCAAAGTTGACCGCAGCGCATTGCTCGCGCTTTGTGAAGGAAGCAACGCAGAAAAAGCGGGCTACGCGGCTCCCCAGACACCCACTGAAGAGACGCTTGCCGATATCTGGGCACAGGTGTTACGCCGGGAACGCGTTGGCAGATACGACAATTTCTTCGAC
>CAZRMD010000362.1:0-2626 GCA_964601135.1 uncultured Actinomycetes bacterium
CTTCCTGTGCGGCGAGGACGCCGGCTTCATCACCGGCTCGACCCTGTCGATCAATGGCGGGCAGCATATGTATTGAGCCCGGCCGCTTCGTTGTCGGCGCGGGAATACCCCGACCGGCCGTGGGTCGGGGTCGGCGTCGTCGTCTGGCGCGGCGACCGGGTCCTGCTCGTTCGCCGCGGTCGCCCGCCCCGCCAGGGCGAATGGGGCATCCCCGGCGGCGCGCAGGCATTGGGCGAAACCGTCTTCGAAGCCGCGATTCGCGAGGTCTTCGAGGAGACCGGCCTCACGGTTCGTGCCACCGCGATCATCACCGCCGTCGACTCGATCTGGCCCGAACCCGATGGGCGGGTGCGGTTCCACTACACACTGGTTGAAGTCTCGGCCGAATGGGTGGCCGGCGAGGCGGTGGCCGGCGACGACGTCGACGATGTGCACTGGGTCGCGCCGGACGCAGTGGCCGGTTGGGTGCGGTGGGACGAAACCGTGCGCGTGATCGCAGCCGCCGCGCGCGCAAGGAGCTAAAGACGAACACTGGAATTCGGCTGCACCGCCGTAAATAGCAGATCACCAGGATGCCATTCCAGCGGAGCGCCGTATTGACTGTCGATTTCCCGATCCCGAAGGCTCCGCCGCGCGTTTTTGCTGGGCTTGCCATCCTGCCGCTGCTGGCGCTGCCCGGCTGCTATCACCCGCACATCGTCAATGATCAGGACGCCATCTACTGCGAAGGGCAGGGCCTGCCACGCGGAACGGACGGCAACATCGCGTGCGCTCGTAAGCGCGAAGCGGAAGAGGAAGAGGCCGGCATCCACCATCCCCAGCCGGAACCGGGCGAGACACCGGTTGCGCCGCAGGCGCTGCAGCCGCCGATCCGTCCGGGCGGTGTCTCGCAGATCACGGACGTTACGGTCGCGCCCGGCGGGACGACGACGATCGGCTTCTTCTTTTCCCTGAATGCCGATTGCAGCCTGGCCGGCCTGCCGGAAGTGCGGATCGAAAAACCACCGGCGCACGGGACCACGGAAACGCTTCAGCGGCTGGACTTTCCTCGCTTCGTGCAAAGCGCGATGCCCGCGAACTGCGCTCCAAAGAAAGTTCCCGGTGTTGCCCTCGATTACACGGCGAGTGGCGAGTATGACGGCAAGGATTCTCTGGAATTCGAGACGATCACACAGGCAGGGATCAAGACGCACTACAAGGTTCCCATTACCATCAAAACACCTGAACTGGACGATGGGTCGTGACGCGACGACGGTGCCGCCTCAGTGGGTCGCGCTGACCGTCCAGGCGGCGCTTTCGATTTCGGGCTTGTCCTCCAGCGCGGCCACTATGGCTTCGAGCTCCTCGGGATCTGCCGTGGTCGGGACCAGAATCGCCGCCAGCTCCACCTGGTCCTCGCCCTCCGATAACGTCTCGATCTCGCGGATCGGATAATTCACCCGCTCGAGCTCGGCGAAAAGAAGCTCGCGGGCGTCGGCGACGTGGGCCGGGTGGGTCACCACATGGACGCGATAATTCGCCTCCGTCACCTGCTCATCCATCGGCTGCCGGTTGATGTAGTTGACCAGCGGCCGCAGCAGCGTGTTGCCGGCCAGCACGAAGACAGTCACCAGCGTTGCTTCGAGCGGCAGGCCCGATCCGGCGAAAGCTCCAACTGCGGCCGAGCCCCACAAGGTCGCGGCCGTGTTCAGCCCGCGGACGTTGGTGCCGTCCTTCATGATCACGCCGGCGCCGAGGAAACCGATCCCCGATACGATATAGGAGATAATGCGGGTGGCGCCCTCCGGCCCCAGCAGTCGCATGCCGATGTCGGCGAAGGCGGCCGCGCCCACTGCCACCAGCACATTGGTGCGCAGGCCCGCCGTGCGCTGTCGATATTGTCGCTCGAGGCCGATCAGCGTGCCCAGGACAAAGGCGGCGAGGAGACCCACGAAGCTGCCGCCCAGCGTCGCCAGGTTTGTGATCGACAAAGGTTTTCCCCCTATTTCTCGTAGCAACGGCAGTGCGAGCGCACTCAGGCGGCACGGTCAAGCTATTACTATGACGTCCCTCGCTGGTAAAGTACAATAGATTGTTTGGCAAATCGTTTAAGAGTGTAATGTCAAAATATTCAGGAAATATTGCGAAAGATTTGGTGACATGGTGACGGTGATTTGATACCTGTCCGGCCACACCATACGGCCGAGAGGATGCCATGACCGATTCGACCGCTACGCTCGTAGCGCCACAAGCGCACCCGCTCGACAAGTCGTCGAGCAAGATTACCAATCTGACGCTCATCCTCGTCATCCTGGCTGGCGCCGGGTGGGCCGGCGCTCAGCTCATCGGCGACCTGGGTGTCGTCCACAGCACCTCGATCCTGCCTTATCTTCTGCTCGGGCTCGCGCTGTTCATCGCGCTGGGCTTCGAATTCGTGAACGGGTTCCACGACACCGCCAACGCGGTGGCGACCGTGATCTATACCCATTCGCTGCCGGCGAATTTCGCCGTCGTCTGGTCGGGCTTGTGGAACCTCGCCGGCGTGCTGGTGTCCACCGGCGCCGTGGCGTTCACCATCGTGTCGCTCCTGCCGGTCGAGCTGATCCTTCAGGTCGGGTCTTCCGCCGGTTTCGCGATGGTCTTCGCG
>CAZRMD010000363.1:0-2599 GCA_964601135.1 uncultured Actinomycetes bacterium
CGCGGATCGGAGCGCATGGTCTATCGCTTCCTGGAGACGCTTAAAACCACGGAGGTTGTAACGTCGGCGGGGACACCTCGTCTGCCTCAGTACACCTCGACAGCGGCCGTGTGGCTCTTCATGCGTCGTCCAGAGCATTTGGACGAGATCCAACGAGAAGATCTGGCGGCTTTTCGTCTGGCACATGCGTCTCTCAATAGCACCTATCAGCTCGTGCAGGACTTTCTTCACATGATGCGGCATCGGCAAGGAGCGCGCCTGGATGCCTGGCTGAGCCAGGTTCACGAGAGCGGACTTCCCGAACTTGAGAGTTTTGCAAAGGCGGGTCGAGCAGGAGCAAACCGCTGTCCAAGCCGGATTAACTCTTCCCCTTAGTAATGGGCAAGTCGAGGGCCAAGTGACGAAAATCAAACTGATCAAGCGCATGATGTATGGCAGGGCTGGATTTGCCTTGCTCCGCCAGCGTGTGCTCCATGCCCTGTGAGCCGAGGACGCGGCGGCCTCTTCAGTTTTCTTGTTTTCTTTTCCTCTTCTCCAACTCCTCTTTCATCTTGACGGCCTCTCCCAGCCTTACCCAGGGCAGCAAGGCCACGATCTGGCCGAACTTGGCTAAACCTACCCAGAACTCGAGCGGGGGCAGCGCCAGCAGCCCTCCGCCAATACCAACCCCAACCAACGCTGCCCACCCAGATTGTCCAACACTGTAGCCAATGAGAGCCCCGATGACAGCTCCCACAATCATGGCGAGTAGTCTCACCCGTCCTTTTTGGTCCATATGAGCCTCCTGGTTGACTTGAGGCATGATCTCTTCTCATTGTAATGTACGCTCGGCCATCGTCTTTGTTGCGTTCGAGCAAACCATGCGTCAAAGAAGTCAGAGGAGCATTTGCTCGCTCTCGGAGAAACTCATCCATCACCAAAAAGGTGCCAGAGCCCACGGGATGCGCAACGAGTTTGCTCTGTGAAGTCGGACTGGCACAAGACGCGTCCTTCCTGGCTCTCACCTGTGCCTGGAGGCAGCAGAGCCGTTCCTCTGCCACGGCCGATGACGCTGTTCATGGCGCTTTCATGACGCTTCCTCCTTACACTAGGACGAGAGAGGGCGAGGTGCCTGGTACGTCGAGCTTGCCCACGTTCGCTCATCACGACCGCCTCGCTCGTCGCATCAAGGGAGAGCGGGCGAGCATGAGGGAGGGCCAAGTGACGCAGCTTTCGCAAGCCAGACGCCGAGCAGTTTTCCGAGACGCGCAGCAGCCGGGCTCAAGACTCCTGGCAAGTGCTCACGTGTGCAGGCAAAACCTCACTTTCCAGGGCCTTGACCATCTCATGATGAGTGTCTTCTTTGGAGCCACTCAGCAGAAAAGAACGTCGAGAAGTGAAATGAGCTTAAAGGAATGGAGAAGAGAAACATGCCAACAGAACCACAACAGACAAGTATGGATAACCAGTACTTCGACGTGGCGAGCGTCCTCTACCATACGTTGCGGGGTTCACAGACGCTTGCGAGTTACATCGAGGATGCCCGGCAGGGGGGTAACCAGGAACTAGTACAATTCTTCCAGCAGGTTAAACAGCAGCAGGATCGCTGTGCGGAACAGGCCAAGCAGTGGCTTGCAAAGCTGGCCATCACGAGCGGCGCAGGCTCTCGGTGAAGCACTTCCGTACCGGAAGCTCGTAGCTAACGGCTTGCTTCGTCATTCCCGTTAGTGAGACGAAGCAAGCTGTTATGCTCTTCAAGCCAAAGGCGTCGAACAGTCCTGACCCCTGTACATGTTGGAATGAAGCTGTTGATTTCTTGTTTACACTCCTACCAGAGAGGACGTGGTGCGAAAGCCCGGGTAGGAGCCTTTGAGTTATGAGATGTCCTGCCATAGGAACAGAAGGAGTAACATACGGCCTCTGGTGCTGTTCATGACGCTTTCATGACGCTTCCTGCTTACAGTAGGAGCAAGGAGGGCGAGGGGCATGAGCTGGGCTTTGGTGTGAGGAACGGCTCTCACACCGCTCGATCTCGCCCCGCGAGAGCAACACGCGAGAGCGGTGAACGGGCCTGTCCAGCCACTTTAGCTCAAACGGACAGCAGGTTCGCGCATCCCGTGGGTTGTTCGACAGCTTTGGTGAGCAAAAAATGACTATCAACCAGGCAAGCGGCCCGAACGCTGTCAGCTGATGCCTTGACACGCTTGTCTACAGCCTAGAAAACACCAGATCTCGCTTAGCTTATGGCAGCCCTAAGCTCTAGAGGGCGGGTGATAGCTCATGAATACACCTCATCCATTGAATACAGGCAACAGCCTGGCAGCGGGGACCGCCGCCTCCCAGGTGATCCGCACGCCAGACCAGCGGGTGCGCGTGTTTGTCAGCTCGACGCTCGACGAATTGGCTGCTGAGCGAGCCGCCGCGCGTGAGGCCATCACCCAACTGCGGCTAACGCCGGTGCTCTTCGAATCGGGCGCACGCCCGTACCCACCGCGCGAGCTCTACCGCGCCTATCTGGCGCAGAGCGATATCTTCGTCGGCCTCTACTGGCAGCGCTATGGCTGGGTCGCCCCCGGCATGCAGATCTCGGGCCTGGAGGACGAGTACCAGCTTGCGGGTG
>CAZRMD010000364.1:0-2595 GCA_964601135.1 uncultured Actinomycetes bacterium
CTCCCGCCATTGAGGGATTCCATTCGTGCCTCTCTTCATCCATAATTTGGCCACCGGCGTTGCAGCCAGGTGATACAGATTTCCGACATTGCGCGGCGGATGAGGCGGGACCAATGACGGAAAAAGCCGGCGGCGTCAACGGGAGCGAGCCACTTCGAAAGCGGCCGCTGTCTTTCTGTGGACCGCTCGCGCGCCACAATGTCGGGGCGATGGATGCGGAGGGTATTAAGTCAAATCCGCTCCGTGATCGCCTCTGCTCAACATGCCTCCACATCCGGCCGCTATCCTTACCTCTCAGTAATCCATTGATCGTTAAATGGTTCTGCGGCGAGCGTAAAATACTGTCTGGATTCAAGCCATGCTTGAACAGTCTTGACAGGCTCCAGTTAAGTTCTTGGGCCCTTGGCGGACTAAAGATTTGCTTGTACGCTCTTGACCGGCGTGCTGCCGACGTGTTTTATCCGCTGTGGATGCAACTTCGTCCAGCCGCCGTCGAGTTTCCTTCGGCAAGTGCCGATCGGCAGATCACGGTTTCCTGCCAAGGCGCTCCGCCAGCCAGGCCAAGGCGAGCGGATAGCGGTGGTCGATACCGCCGTGGCCACCGGGAAAGAGCTCGAAGTGAATGACCTCGCTGGTGACCCCGCCCGCTTCGAGGGCATGGTGGAACGCCTGCGCGCCGATGTCCATATACTGCTCATCGGCTGTGCCGGCGTCTATCCAGATCGCCCGCATCGAACGCAGCGCTCCGAGGTGCGCCGGCACCATTCTCACTGGGTCCCAGCTTTGCCAGCGCCGCCAGACGTCCGGCCTGAGTGCGCCGCTGTGCGGGTCGAAGGGGAGAATCGGTACCCCGCCGAGCCCAGGGGAGAAGCAGGCGGACACGCCATAGAGAATCAGCAGTGACGGATCCTCGGGCCTTGTAAAGGGCGTTCGCTTTTGAAAATCGTCCCACCACAGCTGTATATCCCCGCCATAGGACCGTAGATACCGGACGCACAGCGGGAATTTGGAAAAGCAGGTGTACTCGAAAAGCGAATCGCCGGCATGGGTGGCAAGCCCGCCGAATAGATCCGGCCGCAGCATCGGCGTGATCATTGCTCCGAAGCCGCCGCTCGACTTGCCCATGATGCCGCGGTGCGCCGCGTCATCGATGGTCCGGTAGCGTAGATCGACCCAGGGTACGACCTCGTCACAAAGGTAGGAGTGGTACCTTCCGGTACCCGGCGAGTCCACGAATTGGCTGCCGCCATATCTGGTCCATGCATCAACGTAGACGACGATGGCGGGCGGAGCCTCCTCGCTGGCGAAAATCTGATCCGCAGCCTCGATGAGCGGCACTTGGAAGGGATATCGGTTACGCCACATCTGAAGATGCCCCAGGTAACCCTGCAGCACATAAATAGCCGGATAACGCTCGGCGGGGGCTTCGTCATAACCGGGTGGCAGATATACCCACAATGGACGCTCATGCGGATCACCCAAAGGATTCTTCCGCAGCAGTTCACTTTCGATTGTACGCTCTTCGAGGCGACCCATCATCGCACCGGCCCAAGGTAGCATTTTATTCCCCTCGTCAGCTAAGAGTGCCTTGACCATACCTTGTGCACTGAATTTACTGGCGCTCAAAACAGGCCGAATGAAGGGCCGATAGTGGCATGAATGGACTCACCCTCAGCATCTTCGTACGCCGGCTCGCCCGAATCACCGCACTGACCGTTCTCGCGGCCGCCCGTATGGCCGGCGTCGCGGCCACCTCAGGCCGAACGTCCCGTCGTGACCGGCTGGCCGGCGAACTCGTCCGGCTCCTTGAGCAGGTCGGCGGAGCGTTCATCAAAGCCGGACAGTTCGCCGGGACGCGTGTCGACCTGGTGGGCCCGACGGTCGCCAGGGCGCTCGGGCGGCTGCACGACAACGTCCGGCCGATGACCGTGAGGCAGGCGAGAATGGCGGTCCAGCAAGGGCTCGGCCCACTGCCGGACGAGGTGGCCCGCGCGCTCGCCGGCCCGCCGGTGGCCAGCGGTTCGATCGCCTCGGTCTACCGGGTCGAGTTGGGCGACCGGACGATCGCGCTCAAGGTCCGAAGGCCCGACGTCGGGTCCGCGATCAACGCGGATCTCGCGATCATGAGACTGCTGGCCCGAGTGGCGGGCCGGCTGCCCGGACTGCGCCGGGTGCCGCTGCTCGAGATCATCGACCAGGTCGGAGACTGTCTCGTCGCCCAGCTCGACTTCGCCGCGGAGGCAGAAAGCCTGCGACGGATGCGAAGCCATCTCGCGGACAGCCCTGGCATCGTCGTCCCCGGCGTGATTCCCGAACTCGCCGGGGACGGCGTCATAGCCATGGAATTCATAGAAGGCCTCAGGCACGCGTCGATCGAGGAACTCCCCGTCTCGGTGCGGGAAGCCGAGGTCGCCGCCCTGGTCTGTGCGGTGTATCGGCTGGTGTTCATCGCTGGGTTCGTCCACGTGGACCTGCACCAGGGCAACGTGTACTTCAGGCTCGACGGCTCGGTCGTGCTCATAGACGCCGGCTTCGTCTTCCAATTGAGCGACACCGCCCGCCGGCGATACACCGAGTTCTTCGGCGGCATGATCC
>CAZRMD010000365.1:0-2585 GCA_964601135.1 uncultured Actinomycetes bacterium
CAGAGTGGGGAGGGCAGACCCTGTGTATAGAAACGTTGTTGGAAGAGGCGGCGCAGGCTCCAGGAGAGAATCTCGCGGTATACAGTCAGGCAGCGAATCTGGCATACGTGATCTATACTTCCGGCTCGACGGGTAGACCCAAAGGCGTCATGATTCGGCAGGAGAGCGTTGTGAATTATACGTTCTCGCTCTGTGAACTCTTGAATTGTGAAGTTGGCCTGCAATTCGCCACTGTCTCGACGCTGGCAGCGGATCTGGGCAATACAGTGATCTTCTGCTCGCTGGCCTCTGGCGGCTGTTTGCAGGTACTTGATTACGAAACGGTGACTTCGGGAGAGGCTTTTGCGCAGTGGGTGCGCCATCATCCCATCGACGTGCTGAAAATTGTGCCCTCGCATCTCTCAGCGCTCCTGAGTGGTCAGGCGTCCCTCCCGCGTCGAGCCTTGCTTACTGGCGGAGAGGCGCTTTCGTTTCGCCTGGTGCAGCGTTTACGTAAACTGGGAGGCACCTGCCAGATTATCAATCACTACGGCCCAACAGAGGCAACCATTGGCGTGCTTGTCAATCCGCTGGACCCGCAACAACTCGCGGATACTGGCGAGGCGCAGGGCAGTGTTCCTCTGGGTCATCCTCTGCCCAACACGCAGGTCTATGTGCTTGATCGCTGGTTACAGATTGTGCCGCCCGGAAGCGCCGGGGAGCTATACATCGCCGGTGATGGGCTGGCAATGGGCTATCTTCAGCAGCCAGCTCAAACAGCCGCCGCTTTTGTGCCGCATCCCTTCGCCACCACGCCTGGTGCGCGCCTCTACAAAACAGGTGATCTGGCTCGCTATGGCACAGGTGGGCAGATCGAGTTCCTGGGGCGCGTGGATAGCCAGGTGAAGATCCGAGGCTTTCGTATTGAACTGGGTGAGATCGAGTCGGTGCTGAGAAGTCACCCGCAGATACGCGATTGCACCGTAATGTTGGACGAGGAGACGCCGGGAGAGCCTTTTATTGTGGCCTATGCCGTTGCGCAACAACCATCTGAGCTGTCAAGCACGGGCTTACGCGAACACCTGCAAGCCTATCTCCCTGAATATATGCTCCCCTCAGCCTTCCTGTTTCTCAAGGCCCTGCCGCTGACCGCGAATGGGAAAATTGATCGCAAGCAGTTGCCCAGATTTGATCGTGGCAAGAGCGGTAGCTATACCCCGATTACGGGACCGCGCACAGCTACGGAAGAGATCCTGTTGGAGATCTGGAAAGACCTGTTGGCGCTTTCATCCATACGCCTCAATGACAACTTTTTTGAGCTGGGCGGGCACTCGTTGTTAGCGACACAACTGCTCTCGCGCCTGCGTGCCTTCTTGAATGTTGAGCTGCCCATTCGCGACATCTTTGCAGACCCGACCGTCGCGGGCCTGGCGCAACGGGTGGAACAGGCGTTGCAGGGAGAGCAGGGCGGACACAGGCCACCGCTGCTGCCAGTAGCGCGGTCTCAGGATCTTCCCCTATCCTTTGCCCAGCAACGGCTCTGGTTCCTCGATCAATTGGAACCCGGCAGCACGGCCTATCTCATTCCTCATGCCTTGCGCATCCAGGGCGAGGTCAACCGGGTGGCGCTGATCCGCAGCATCAATGAAGTAGTGCGACGACACGAGATTTTGCGCACAACCTTTCAGGAACGCAATGGTGAGCCGGTACAGCTCATTCATCATACTATCCCGGATACAGTGCATGCTATAGATCTGCGCGGGTTGCCACAACAAATGCGTGAAGAGGTGCTGCGCCGCCTGTATACGCAAGAGACGCAAAAACCGTGTGACCTGGAGCAGGGACCGCTGTTCCGCGCCACTCTGCTCTACCTTGAGAGTACCCACTATGTATTGTTATCAACTATTCATCACATGCTCTCGGATGGCTGGTCCAATGGCGTCTTTATCGGTGAACTAGCAACGCTTTATGAGGCATTCTCCTCGGGCAAGCCTTCACCCCTGATCCCATTAGCCATTCAGTACGCCGACTTCGCCGTCTGGCAACGGGCCTGGTTGCGGGATGAGGCGTTGCGAACACAGTTGGCGTACTGGACGCAGCAGTTGGCGGACCTCTCGCCTCTCGAATTGCCAACGGACTTTCCTCGCCCACCAGTACAGAGTGCTCGCGGCGCATTGCTGACCACTACGCTTTCCGCTGAGTTGCGTCAGCAATTGCGCGAACTCAGCCGACGCGAGGGCGCCACTGTCTTCATGACCCTGCTGGCGGCGTTTCAGGTCTTACTGGCACGTTATAGCGGGCAGAGCGATATCGCCGTTGGTACGCCCATCGCTAATCGCAGTCACAGTGAATTGGAAGCGCTGATTGGCCTCTTCACCAATACACTGGTGCTGCGTACCACATTTGCAGGGAATCCCACATTTGTAGACATATTACAGAGCGTGCGGCGCATGGCGCTGGAGGCTTACGCGCATCAGGAAATCCCTTTTGAACAACTGGTTGAAGCCCTGCAACCGCAGCGCGACCTGAGCCGCTCGCCCCTCTTCCAGGTCCTGTTTAGCCTGCAAACGGCTGCGCAAGAGCGCACAGAACTCACCCATCTGACC
>CAZRMD010000366.1:0-2580 GCA_964601135.1 uncultured Actinomycetes bacterium
GCCATTCGGTGAACAGTTTGGTTCCATCGCGCAGCGCCGGGAGGCCGGCGGCAGCGAAGGGATGGTCAGGATGCTCGGCGATCAGCTCGGAGACTCCAACTCTCGGTCGTGTCACCGGGATGGATGTCACAGGGTTGTCGTATCCCAGGACGTCGACCGTCGCATACACGAAATACAGCGACGACAACCCCGGCCAGATCAGCACCGGCTGGCGACCCGATTTCTGCAGGTTGCGGGTCGCGACCAGTGCGGCAAGCCCGGAACCGACAACGGCGACGTCGAATTTCATCGCTTGCCGACCGCCTGGGCGGCGTCGCTGACGGGAGGGATCGAGGATGCGGCATCTTTTTCGAGCATTAACTGACGATCGAGATTGAAGAGTTCCATATGGAGACCGGCGGTCACCTGGGCCTGGCGCAGCTGGCTCCCCCAGAAGACGTGCCGCACGCCGCGCCAGCGCGTCTCGAGGAAGTCGGCCATCGCCCGGGTTGCGGTCGGACCATCCTGCGGGCGTTCGGTGACCAGGCGGCCGGCCAGCCGGTATGAACAAATAGCCGCCTGGCATGGTCCCATTCCGGCACGCGTCCGCCGGCGCAAATCTTCGAGGCCGCGAACCGCGGGGTCCTTGAACCAGGGGTCGGCATCTTCCGGCCGCACCAGCTCGCACTCGCAAACGAGCGGCTTGAGATAGTCCTCGTCACCGTGCGGCTTGGGCACGCCCATCCGAGCCGGACGGTGGCGGAGCTGATCCATTTCATCCTCTCGGTCGTTGAGCGGGACGTCCGCGGTCGTCGATGTTGTCGTCACGCCCAGCCGGTGGGCGACCAGGTCCGTGAGGCGTTCGGCCATCAATCGGTAGGTCGTGACCTTGCCGCCCACGATGCTGGTGAAGCCGGCGATGCCGTCGCGTTTCTCGTGATCGAT
Organism: uncultured Actinomycetes bacterium; assembly: GCA_964601135.1. GTDB lineage: Bacteria > Chloroflexota > Dormibacteria > CF-121 > CF-121 > CF-13. The sequence continues at coordinate 925 of CAZRMD010000366.1, forward strand.
GACGGCAAAGTTGCGGCTCATCTCGCGGCCTTCGGCGGCCGCACCGAGGTCGTAGAGCGGCCGCACGCCCGCATAGGCGCGCATCGCTCGCGCCGTGCTGACGCCATCGGCCATCAGAGCGCCTTCTTCGATCATGTTCCGAACCTCCTCCCACTCAATGGGAAGGATTTCCGGATGCGGCACCCTGGCCGAGGTCGTCCCCAGGATCGACACGCTCAACGCCGGCACGATGATGTCGCCGTCGCCCGGTTTGTGACAGCGATTGATGGTGGCGTGGGCCACCCGATGCGACAGGACGACCATCACGCCTTTCACGGGGACGACGCTGACCTCGACCTGGAGCAGGCGCGCCACGAACCCGGCCCAGGCGCCGGTGGCGTTGATCACGGCCTTGCAGCCGATCGTCGTCTCCTCGCCGGTCATCACGTCCCGCGCGATGACGCCGGTCACCTGCGTGCCCTTTTTGAGAAAGCCTGTGACTTCGGTGTAGGTCCGGACCTGGGCGCCGCGCCGCCGCGCCGACTCGACGTTGCCCATCACCAGGTAGAAGGGATCGAGGTGTCCTTCCTGGGGAAGCCAGAATGCCGAGCGCACGTGCTTCGAGAGCGCGGGCTCGCGGCGGCGCGCCTCCTCGACCGAAATCCGTTCGCAGGTGATCTCGGCCCGCGCACAGCCCTCGACGAAGCGTGGCTCCCAGGCCTCATCGTCTTCGGTCACCGAGACGAAGTAGCCGCCGGTGTCTTCGATCGTCGTCCTGGCGATGCGACGGAGGATGCGGCCCTCATCGACACACTCCACGGCAGCGGGCAGGTCATTGACGCAATATCGTCCGCCTGAGTGCAGCAGGCCGTGCGACCGTCCGGTGGTGCCGGACGCCAGGTCGCCCTTCTCCAGCAGGATGGCATCGATGCCGCGCATGGCGAGATCGCGCAGCACCCCTGCGCCCGTTGATCCGCCGCCGATGACGACGACTCCAGTCGTGCTGTCAGGCATTTGAAACAGGAAAGGGGAAGGGACTGAGTCCCTTCCCCTGAATCCTAGCCGCCCTAGCTCTTCGCTCCAGCGCCGACCGGTTCTTTGGCCGGTTCCTTGTCGACCCAGTTCAGCGTGCGCTCGACTGCCTTCTTCCATCCGGCCAGGCCTTGCCGCCGCTGCTCTTCGGTGGACTTGGGCTTGAAGACCTTGTCCACCTGCCAGTTCTTGCGCAGTTCGTCCAGCGTGCTCCAGAAGCCGGTCGCCAGTCCCGCGCCATAGGCGGCGCCCAGCGAGGTCGTCTCCTGAACCGTGGGCCGGACGACGTCGACGCCGAGAACGTCGGCCTGCAACTGCATCAGGAAGTCGTTCTTCACGGCGCCGCCATCCACCTTCAATGTGGTCAGCTTGACGCCTGAATCGGCTTCCATCGCGTCGGCGACCTCCTTGGTCTGGTAGCAGATCGACTCCAGCGTGGCGCGTACCAGGTGCGCCCGGTTGACGTAGCGAGTCAGTCCGACCACGGCGCCGCGGGCGTACATGTCCCAGTGCGGCACGAACAGCCCCGAGAAGGCGGGCACGAAATAGATCCCACCCGAGTCCTCGACCGACTTCGCGATCTCCTCGGTATCCGACGCGTTCTTGATGATCCCGAGGTTGTCGCGCAGCCACTGGATTGCCGCG
>CAZRMD010000367.1:0-2578 GCA_964601135.1 uncultured Actinomycetes bacterium
CTAATCTCAATGACTTCAAGCACTTCGATCGGGAGTTCGCGCTGACTAACCGGCTCCCGCACTCGCGGCCAGACACCCGCTGCTATCGTCTACGGTGCTCGGAAAATGTCCCCAAGATGAGCCGCACCTGTCGCCTCATCTTGAGAGCCGTTCACCTTAGACCCCAGCCCGCCGCGCAACCAGCGTCGGTCGCTCAGCGCCATCCGGCACGTCGAGAATGCGGTCGTCGGCACCCAGGCGATGGAGGGAATCGCGCTTCGCTACGGCAATTTGTATGGCCCAGGAACGAGTGTGGCGGCCGATGGATCAGTCGTGGCACTGATCCGTCGGCGCCGCCTTCCGATCGTGGGAGGTGGATCAGGAATCTGGTCATTCATTCACGTCGACGACGCGGCGTCCGGGACACTGGCCGCCATTCAGCGGGGCGTCCGTGGCATCTACAACATTGTCGATGACGAACCGGCTCCCGTCCGAGCGTGGCTTCCGGAACTCGCCCGCGCCGTGGGGGCCCAACCGCCTCGCCGTGTTCCGGTCTGGCTGGCGCTCCCGCTCATCGGCGAGGTCGGCATATCCCTGATGACCCAGGTAAGGGGTGCATCGAATGCGAAGGCTAAGCGTGAACTGCACTGGACACTGCAGTACCCAACGTGGCGCGAGGGATTTCGAACGGGTCTTCAGTGAGGTCCCCAGAAGCAGGTCTCACGACACCGAGGCTATCGCGAGCGTTCTTCGCGCGCGATCCGGTCGTGCTGGCGCGCGATTTGCTGGGACGAATCCTCTTTTACCGAACCCCTAAGGGACTGGTTGCCGGCCGCATCGTCGAGACGGAGGCTTATACGGGCGCAGCTGATCCGGCGTCCCACGCCTTTCGCGGCCGGACGGCACGCAACGCGGTCATGTTCGGGCCGGCCGGTCACGCCTACGTCTACTTCAGCTATGGCATGCACTACTGCCTCAACGTGACCGCCGAGCGGCCGGGGACCGCCGGTGCGGTCCTTCTCCGAGCGCTGGAGCCGCTGGCGGGTGTCGCGATCATTCGGTCACGCGGCGACCATGGGCCTGAGCCCCGCCTGCTGAGCGGGCCTGGCAAGATCGGTCGAGCCTTCGGGCTGACGCTGGCCGATAATGGCCGAGACTTCACTCGCGGTCCCCTCGGCATCGCTGCAGGAACACCAGTTGGCGATGGCCAGGTCGCGGTATCGACGCGAATCGGCATCTCTCGGGCGGTCGATTTCCCCTACCGCTTTGCCGTGATCGGCAGCCGCTCGGTGTCCGGTCGGGTCGCCGGTTAGTTACCGGTGGGAATCGTCACGGTGATCGTCTGCGCCGCCGCCGCGTTGGCCGGGTTGTAGTCGTAGGCCTGGACGTTAACCACGTGGGTGCTCCCGGGAGCGCCCTTGACGACGAAGGTATAGGGAGCCTGGGTGCTGACCTGCACCGGCTTGGTGACCCCGTCCAGGAAGAAGTCCACCTCTTTGATGGCCTCGTCATCGGTCGCCGTCGCGGTGACCAGCACGCTGCCATCGGCCTGCGGCGTCTGCGCCACGGCCAAGGTCGGCGGCGTCGTCTCCGTGAAGAGCTGGCAATTCTGGGTCGGCGCCTGCGGGCTGTTCTTGTCCTTCAGGTTGTCCGGGTAGCCAGGCGGGTAGTTGACGAACGTCTTGATGGTGGTCAACGCGGCCGGAATGTCCGGGGTTGCCAGGAGGCCGTCGGTGGTGCAGACGCGGACCGGGCGATACCAGTCGTCTGGACGGGTCGGTGCCTGACCAGCGATGAACCAGTCGGTGATCGTCTGTCCGGCGCAATTCACGGTGGCAAGCAGCCCGCTGGCACGGCAGACCGTGACCTTTTTCAGGCCGTCCGGCACCGGGAAGTCGCGCACCGGCTTTCCGGCCTCATAGGCGTTGAAGATGTCGCGGAAGATCAGGCCGGCGCCCTGAACCCCCCAGACGGTGTTGAGGTTGGAGTTCACGTTCGAGGGGCAGCCACCGGCACAGGTATGACCCATCCAGGCGCCGATGACAACATCGGGGTTGTAGCCGATCAGCCAGGAATCGTGCCAGTTCTCCGTGGTCCCGGTCTTCGAGGCGAACGGTCGCTTGATATTGAGGGCCGCGCCGACCGGCCGCAGGATGTCGCTGATCTCGTAGGCGACCTGGGCGGGGAGGACCCGGACCCCGGGATTCGGTTTCCATTCCTGCAACACTCGGCCGCTGCTGTCGACGACTTTGAGGATCACGGTGGGATCGTGGTAGATGCCACCTGAGGCCAGCACGCCGTAGGCATTGAAGTGCTGGTAAGGAAGAACCTCGCTGGCGCCGATCGCCTGCGCCAGGCCGCGCTCTGGCGTTAGGTTCGAGCTGGTGAGGCCCATCATCCGCGCCGTCTGGAAGACGCGGTCGTAGCCGAGCTGCTTGAGGAGCATCAACGCCGGGATATTTCTGGACTCCTCGAGTGCGCGGCGCAGCGTGATGACGCCCTCGCTGCGGTGATCCCAGTCAACGAATGGATGCCCATCGATGTTGCCCTGATCGACATCGATCAGGTTGGAGGGCGCATAGCCGTTGGCGAAGGCAGT
>CAZRMD010000368.1:0-2565 GCA_964601135.1 uncultured Actinomycetes bacterium
CCGGGGCTCGGCGGCCAAGACCCCAGACGGCGACGAAGAGACCGGCGGCCAGGACGGCCGCGCCGAGGTAGACCAACGGCGGGTCATTCTAGGGCGACGACTCCTCAGTTTTCGTCGTTATGACCCTGCAGATGACGGGTTTTCTGTCGTTTTGGTCTTTAACTCGACTATGAGTCGTCTCGCTGCCGCTATCCTCACAGCCTGAGGTGAGTCCTTGGATTTCCCAAGCTAACACGCTGATACACGCTCGAGAGCGATTTCGGACGGCGACGGCCGTGGTCTACGGCACGCGCCGTTCGAGCAGTGGCCAAGCCCTTGTCGAGCTCGGCGTCTCGTCCCTTTTCCTTCTCCTCTTGGTGATGGGAATCATCGATCTCGGATTCCTGTACAGCGACAAGCTGGCGCTGGCTAACGCTGCCCGGGCGGGCGCACGATGGGCGGCCACACACCCAAACAGCTGGAGCAATCTGGCCAACCCTGACTCGTCCACTATCGAGGGCCAGATCCTCAACGCCGGTGGTTCCGGTTCTGTACCCAACGACGACAACCACATAACGATCAGCTATTACGACACGTCGGGTGGGAGCTCGGCCGTCTACTGCGGGAAGTACTCGGCATCCACGAACACGTTCTCGCCCGGTAGCGGCTACACCCAGGCCACCTGCCTCCAGGCGGGGACACTCATCCAGGTCAATATCAATTACACCTACCCGGTGCTGACGCCCCTGATCGCCAACTACTTCGGGACCGGGATCAAGGTCGCGGCGACCGCGGCCTTCATGGAGCAGAGTTGAACCGGGTCAGCCAACAATCCGGACAGAGCCTTGTTTTGGTGGCGGCGCTTTCGATGACGCTCATCGCGCTGGCAGGACTTGTGCTCGATGGCGGTGAGGTCGCCTCTCAATATCGGACGAGCCAGAACGCCGCCGACGCCGCTGCCCTCGCCGCTGCCTATCAGATCACCATCGGTCATCAGGAATCGGCGGCCACGACTCAGGCGAATCTCGCGGCCCAGCAGGTAGGGGTAGCGACGTCCGATCTTACCCTGCAGTATCTCGACAGCAGCGGGCACTCGACCTCAACGAGTGGAAGCGTGAGCACCGTCACGGCGACGATCCGTCACTCCTTTCCAACGCTGTTCCTTCCCATCATGGGGATCGACTCGGCTTCGATCGCCGCCAGCGCCACGGTATCCCTCAATGGCGTCAGCTGTGTGGTCTGCGTGATGAACCCCTCGGCCAGCGGAGCTCTCGCAATCTCCGGCAACAACACCAAGCTGAGCTTGAGCGGAGGCGTGGTGGCGGCGGCCTCGACGTCTTCATCGGCAATCACTGTTGGCAATAACGGCAACCAGCTCAACGGAGGCCAGGGCGTGTACGTCGTGGGCGGCGTCTCGGCGCCGGCGGGGGCAGTCACGCCGACGCCCACCAAGGTCACCAGCGTCGCCGACCCGTTGTCCTCGGTGCCTGTGCCGAGCGTCTCCGGTGTCCAGACCTGCTCCAGTTCTCCCTGCAATCCGGGCATCTACTCCTCGCTCAGTTTCTCGGGTGGGACGTGGACCTTGAACCCGGGAACCTATGTCGTTGCTGGCGGCAGCTTCTCGGTCAGCGGTGGGGCAACGGTCACCGGCAGCGGTGTGACTATTTACCTTGCCTGTTCCGCCTATCCGACCAACTGCACACCTGGCCAGGCCGGTGCCACGGCCAGCCTCAGCGGCAACTCGAGCAGCAGCATCACCCTCTCCGCGCCGACGTCGGGAACGTACTCCGGGATCGCCATCTTCTCCGATCGCAACAACACGGGTTCGATCACGGTCGGGGGCCAGGGCACGCTCAACCTGACCGGAACGATCTACGCCATGTCCGGGCCGATGACGCTCGGAGGTGGAGCGAGCGGTTCGACCTTCAATGCTCGCGTCATCACCGACACGTTGGCAGTGCAGGGAGGGTCGTCGTTCAGCCTTTCCTATCCGACGACCGGCAACATTGTGGTTCCCTCCAAGCTGGCGCTCTCCGCGTGATCGCTCTTATGTGCCTGATGACCAAGGGGCGCAATCGCGGGCAGGCAATGGTCGAGTTTGCGCTCACAGCTGGCCTGACCTTCCTGATTCTGTTCGGGATCATCGACTTCGCGATCCTCTACGCGAGCCGCATCGCGGCTACAAACGCGGTCGCCAGCGCAGCCCGCTACGCGGCCACAAGCCCTAAAAACTGGAGCAACAACGCCACCCCCCCAGCGAACAGCATCGAGGGGAAACTGTTCTCGGTCGCGGTCCTCGCTTACATCCCGAACGATGACAGCCACATCAAGATCACCTACCTGGTGGCCGGAACGGGCGCGGGGACCATTTGCGGCAAGTACAGCGTGGCCAGCGGCTTCGTGCCTCAAAACGGGTACACCTCGACAAACTGTCTGGTGCCCGGAACCATCATCTCCGTCGAGGCCGACTATGTGTACACGTTCGCAGCGCCGGTGATGGCACTGGCCGGTCAGAGCCGCAGTGGCGTCAATCTGAGCGTCGCAGCGGCAGCCGTCGAGGAGCAGTAGGGGAGCTGAGGGGAAGGC
>CAZRMD010000369.1:0-2540 GCA_964601135.1 uncultured Actinomycetes bacterium
TGGCACGGGATCGGCCCTACTCGGCCTGGTTCAGAGCGGCGTGGGAGCTATCGGCGCACCGCTCGTCGGCATCGAAGGGACGACGACGGCCATCCCCATGGCCGCCGTTATCGCCATCTCCGGTTCGGGCGCGCTCCTCGCCTACCTGCTGCAAGCCCGCCGTTAACCGCGAGAATTAGTGTTCGACGACTTCCGCAAATGCAGTTGAGACCTTGAACGACGTTCTGCAGAGTCAGCTCGAGTACTACAGAGCGCGGGCGAACGAGTACGACGAGTGGTTTCTGCGAAGAGGTCGCTACGATCATGGGCCCGAACTCAATAATCGATGGTTTTCAGAAATCGCGGAGGTCCGCGATTGGTTGGCCAGCTTGGAAGAGCTTGGTGATGTCCTCGAGCTCGCGGCGGGAACCGGCCTCTGGACCGAGCAGCTCGTGAGGCAGTCTCTCAGTGTTCACTGCATCGACGCGGCACCCGAGGCTTTACACCTGAACCGTGGGCGCCTCGCCGACAGCATGGACCGGATCACCTACGAGGTCGCCGACATCTTTCAATGGCGGCCTTCCCGCCGCTTTAACACCGTGTTCTTCGGGTTCTGGCATTCGCACGTGCCCGACGAGCAGTTTGTCGCCTTCTGGAAGCTTGTCGACGAAGCCCTCTCAGCAGGTGGTCAGGCACTCGTCGTGGACTCCCTTGCCGAGCCGACGTCGACGGCTGTGAACCACACGATCGAGGCCGGGGGCGAGGTAACCCGTCGCCTGAATGACGGGCGGCAATTCCGCATCGTCAAGCGATTTTGGGAGCCGACGACCCTGGGCGACCGGTTGACCGCGATGGGTTGGCAAGTGGCGCTTCAGACGACAGCGAATTACTTCCTCTTCGGACGCCTGACTCGCGCCTAGTCATCGAACTACTACAAATCCACTCGTCTCGATGATGATCTCGCTAGTCGCCTGTCGATCTCATTTACCGCCCGCCGGAGTCGTTGTGCATGCGATCCGGACAGGACAACAAAGGGTCGGGCCCGGGCCTCGAGTTCCTCTTGAAAACGTCGGTGCATCCAACCGCGGAAGTCTTCGCCATCGCGAGTGCCGTCCTGGACGAAGGCGATATCAATGTCGGTGAGGAGGTACAGGGAGTACGACCGATTGGCGGCAATGGCTTCCACCTCCGGTGAACGGCAACCGACGTAGCGCTCATGCCAGATGGCGGTGGCAAGCGGATCGGTATCACAAACAAGTATGCGAAACGCGAGCCGCGCCGCCTCGTCCTCCGAGCGCGCCTGTTCAGTCGCGATGTGAATGAACTCATCCGTCCGCCAGCGGTCTTGCCCGAACCGACGCTGTTTCTCTTCGGCGTACATTCGACCGTACTCTGGCACCAAGGCGGTCCCATAGTGCCCGGCAAGCGCTCGCGCCATCGTCGTGGTTCCCGTTGACTCTGCACCCACCACGGCGATTCGCTGGACAAAGTGTGCGCGAACGCAGGGTTCGAGGAACTTCCAGCAGGCGAACGGATCAGCGAGGATCGCGTGGCCCGAGCACGGAACCCGATGCCGTTCTGGATCCACCGAGACATGGGTCGCGCCTAAATAGCCGGCATAGGCCTCGCCATAGCGTTCCGATGTGAAGACAGCATCGGGCGGATGGCCAAGGCAGGCGACAGTACGCTCAGCCCAGGCTCTTGAGTCGTCTGGATCCAGATCATCCTCGGTGACTTTGACCTCGACACTGGGATGAAGCTCACGAAGCCAGGCGGCGCGGAGCCCGCCTGGGATCTGCTGGCCCACCCGATCGCACACGATGACCGTCACCTTCTCCGCCTGCGCGCAGGCGGTATCGATGAGCAGTTTGTGGCCTCGATGCGGGGGCAGGAACTTGCCGATGACAAGTCCCGTCTTATACAACGGCGGCCTCGACTGGGACAGAGATCACCTCGTCCGACTGGCCTCGAAAGGCCATGCGCCATTCCACGAATCCCGCGATACACATCGAAAGATACACGCCGTAGAGAACACTCGTGAGCACCAAACCGCGGGAGAGATACAGACCGATGTAGATGACGTCGGCGGCTATCCAAACGAGCCAGTTCTCCAGCAGTTTGCGAGTGAGCATGAGCTGGGCGATCAGGCTCATGACGGTGGTGAGCGCATCCCATAAGGGAGCGGCGTCCCGAACCTGAACCAGGAACATCGTCATGGCGATGGTGCTGCAGGCGAGGATGAGCAGCAGGACCAGCATCAGGCGGAGCGTCGTACGAGATACCGGCAGCTCTGTCCGACCCTGACCCCCGTAGACCCACCAGTACCAACCAAGGAATCCCAGCACGATGTAGACACCCTGAAGGCTCGCGTCGGCGAAGAGCCGCGCCTGGAAGAAGAGGATGAGGTAGAAGGCGCTGTTGGCGATCCCAACCGGCCAGTTCCAGACGTTTTGCTTGACGGTCAGCCAGACGGCGACGGCACCGGTGAGAAAGCCCAGAACCTCGGTCGCGGATTACGTGAACGACGGCGTTTCCGCCGCCGGTGGGACGGTGGTCGGCCG
>CAZRMD010000370.1:0-2537 GCA_964601135.1 uncultured Actinomycetes bacterium
GGCAAAATGTATCGACCTGTCGGCAGCTCATTCTATTGGCATGCCGATAACAATCATCGAATCTGTGAAATTACGAACATTCCTGAGACAGCGCTACCTGGTATTGCTGGTACAACCCGCACACCACAACCACCAGCAGGACCGACGAGCAAAAAACCTGCCTGACAAACGTTTCTCCGTTGAGCAAACAGTAGAGAGTGCAGCGAGTTGGATAGGGTGCGAAGGACAAGAGAGAATTATCCGGTGGATAGTGGTATACAATGTAAGAAGGCTACAGCGTTACGTTATCCGTCTCATACAACCTCATCAGACCTTACTATTCGCTGCGTGCATGCAACCCCAGGCTACTATGGTACGTATATGCATAGCAGAAGGGGCAAGAGGATGGACATGGGGCGAGGGGAATGGGTGAAATAGACAGAACAGGGGAGAGCTTGCCAACCTTTCTGGTACATGTCGTTGCGGTTGAGTATTCTGCAACAAGAGGTTCGTTTACTATGTATAGTCCTAGAGGTAATTCCCCTTACGGGGGCGGGAGTATGTTCCGGTCGCGCTACCAGTATCAAACGATGCCCTATGGTTATGAAGGTGCGCAGGCAAGCGGCCTGATTGCGAAGGTCATGGGCTTGCTGGCCTTTTCCTTCATCTTCGCCTCCATCGGGGCTTTTGTGGGCGCGTTAGTTATTCAGAGCATCGGGACATATTGGCTGGTAGCCATTGGTGGCCTGGTGGTGTTGATCGCGTTGAATCTTCTGATCCAAAAATCGGGTATCAACCTGTTTCTGCTCTATCTCTTTACCTTCCTTGAAGGAATGGGATTAGGACCATTGCTGGATTCCTACTTGCGTGCTGGATCAGTTTATAGTAATATCCTCTCTGAGGCATTTTTAATTACAGCCGTCACTTCATTGGGGCTGGCTGTCTATGCCTGGACGACGAAGCGCGATTTTACACGCCTGGGTGATTACCTCTTCTTTGGGGTCATCCTGTTGTTGGTAGCGAGCCTGGTGGGTCTTTTCTTTCATAGCTCGCTTTTTGTCTTGATCATCTCGGTGATCGGTATCGCCATTTTTGGTGGCTACGTCCTGTTCTATGTGCAGCGCGCCAAATATATGGCCGATACGATGCCTAACGCTATCGGGTTGACTGTCTCGCTCTTTATTACTGTACTGAACCTGTTTCTGTACATCTTGCAATTGCTCACCATCCTTCAGGGAGGGGACAATCGCCGCCGCTAAGTCGTAGAGCGCTCCGGCGGGTTGCATCAGCAGCTCAAGGGGAAGGCTGGAATAGAAGTATTGCCTGTCTTGTTCTCTTGAGTGTGGAATCCAGATAGTACGCCTGTCTGGAGTGTAAGCGAAAATAGGAAAGTGAGTATAAGATCATGACGACGCATGCCAACTTGATTCATGTTGGGGATCAGGATTTTGAGCAGAAGGTTCTCAAATCAGATACACCGGTGATTGTTTATTTCTGGGAATCATGATGTGGCCCTTGTCGAGAAATCGCTCCCGTCTATGAGCGGTTTAGTCAGGAATACCAGGGACGCCTTCAATTCGCGAAAATGGATGTCGATGCGAATCCAGAGGTTTCTCAGCAACTTGGCATTCAGGCCATTCCTACTTTAATGGTCTTTAAGGATGGCAAGGTGCTTGATCGCCTGGTTGGCCCTCATCCCGCTCGCTTGAAGGGTGAGATTGATCGCGTACTGGTCAGTGCGGAGAAGAAATGATTATGTGGAGGCGGCCTCAAGTGCTGCCTCATACCGCTATGAGCCGGAGATGCTGCGGGGTAGTGTCTTAAACCGCTCTGCTATCTGGCTCAAGCATTTGCTGGAAGGCTGGGATGTGGCCTGACAAGCATGCATTTGCCGGGTCACATTTCATATTCGTGTCATTTCTACTCGACTCTTGTACCTTTTTGTGATATATTCTTGCCATGTAGATTTCTTTGTTGTTAAATTCTGTTGTATGGACATAAGGGGGACCGTATATGCCAACTCTAGAACGTTCAAATCCATTACCGCTCTATTATCAACTTAAAGAAGTGCTAAAACAGCAAATTCGCGCCGGGCATCTCGCGCCGCATACAGCGATTCCGTCCGAGCCAGAATTGGTAGCACAATATCACGTCAGCCGCGCTACGGTGCGTCAGGCTCTTACTGAACTTGTGCATGAAGGGTTGTTGTATCGTCAGCATGGCCGGGGGACGTTTGTCTGCGAGCCTCGTGTACAGCAGCAGACGATTAGCGAACTGACGAGCCTCTCCGATGAATTGCGCCGACGTGGCAAGCGGCCCGGCGGTGTGTTATTTGTGAGCGAACTCGTGCGCGGTTCGCAGGCTGTACGTGAGCAGTTGCGGTTGACTGACGAAGAGCAAGTTGTCCGCCTGGAACGCTTGCGTACTGCCGACGATGAGCCGCTTGCCTATGAGGTGAACTACCTGCCCTATCCACGCGCTGCCAGCGTCTACCAGCGCGCTAAAGAGGCGGGCGACGGCTCTCTCTTGTCGGCGGTGGCCTGCTCGATAAAGCGCGC
>CAZRMD010000371.1:0-2532 GCA_964601135.1 uncultured Actinomycetes bacterium
CGCCGCGGCTCGACCGCGAGCGGATGGTCGGTCCCATTGACCCGCAGGGTGACATCCATGGGCTGGTCCTCCCCGATGGCGCGATAAACGATGCTAGGACTGGCAAGAACCTGGCCGAGGACGAAGTTGCGCGCTTCAACCTTGGCCGCTTGCTTTGGTCAGGGAGCCACTTTCTGAGAGAGTCTTCAACCGGCTATTCCATAGATCATGGTCTTTGTGCATCGCCTCTGGATCTGACGCACGAATGGCAATCGCGCCAGGACCATCATACGGTCACAACACCTACTCAGAGGCGAATCACGCGGCTGCAACACCGGAGATCTGTATGGGGGACGGCAGTCGGGCCAGCAGCTCCTCGGTGGTCAGCAGCGCGTGCGCAAAGGCCGGCCCATCGACGTCGACCAGCGCGTGCATCCCGTCGTGGCTGAAGGCAGCCGTCGCATCCTTCACGATGGTAATGTGGTAGCCCAGCTCCATCCCAAAGCGACCGGCGCCTTCGATGCAGGTGTTGGCGACCATGCCGACGAGGATGATTTTCTCGATCCCCCGCTGGGTGAGTTGGAGGTCGAGATCGGTATTGGCGAAGCCGCTCTGGCCCCAGTGCTCCAGCACGACGACGTCGCCCGGGCGGGGGCCGAATTCGGGACGGAACTCGCCGCCCCAACTTCCAGCCGCGAAGATCTGCTCCTGATTCGCTTGAACTTGGGCTGGGCTCATGTGCTTCCACCCCTGATAGTCGCTTTCGCGCCAGCGGTGATGCGGCACGATGACGACTTGGATCCGCGCCGCGCGGATCGCCGGAATCAGCTTGCGCATATTCTGGTAGAAGCCGACCGCTTCGGCCGTCTCCCTGGTCGCCTCGTAGAGCTTGCCGCCTTCGCTCATGAAATCGTTGTAGGGGTCGACGATCAGCAGGGCGGTGCGGTCCGCGGCGTAAGTCTCCATTGATGGCGCTCCTTCGAAAATGGACGAACAAGGATCTCGTCATCGGTGGCATAGGTTGGGCCACAACCGACTGCGTCCGGTTCCGGGCGCGTCCCGCCACACCGCGATGGAACGCACCGTCGATGACCACGAGTCGGCTTCGATGCCTTGGCGTCCACTTGGCGCCCAGGGGCGATCGCGCGCGAGGTAAGTCCGCTCAGCGGGGTGAACCTGGCATAGATGGGGCCGTGCTTCTGATTACGAGAACGTGCGTTCTTGTGCGCATGCGACGGAGAGATGGCGAGCGGCGATGCCGACGTTCTCCTATCGACGTCGACGTTGATCTTCGGTGCCCGCGACGCCGTCCTCGTGGACTCACTTATGACCGTCCGCGAGGCCACGGCGCTCGCCGACTGGGTGGCGCTGCACGAGCGCCGGCTCACCACGATCTACATCACGCACGGCCACGGCGACCATCACCTGGGCCTGTCCGTGCTGCTCGATCGCTTCCCGCACGCGCGCGCGGTGGCCACCGCGGGAACGGTGGCGCTGATGCGCCACGACACGAGTCCGGAAGCAACGAACCCAGAGGCGCTGAACAGCGACCGCGCGCGTTTTCCCGGTCAGATCGCCGACACGATCGCGCTGGCCGAACCACTAGAAGCGGAGCACTTCGAGCTCGAGGGGCTGCCCTTGCAGGTGATTGAAACGGGACATACCGACACAGTGGACACCACCGCGCTGTACGTGCCGGACCTGGGCCTGATCGTCTCCGGTGACGTCGCCTACAACCACTGCCACATGTACCTCGGCGCGACGACCGCCGCCATCCGGGCCGAATGGATCGCCGCCCTCGACAAGTTGGCCGCGCTCAACCCCGCCGCCGTCGTCACCGGGCACAAGGATCCGACCTGCGGCAATCCACCCTCGGTCCTGGCCGAGTCTCGCGGCTACCTCGACTACTACGGACAGCTCCGCGAGGCAGCCCTGCCCGATCGGGAACTATTCGACGCGATGGTGAGCCGCTATCCCGACTGGGTCAGCCGCCAGGAGTTCCTGATCCTTGGCATCCAGGGCATCCCCGCCTGACAAGGGCCGGGATGCCCCACAGCACGACCTCGAGTACTACAGTTGCACGTATGCTCTACGTTGTCGGCGCTTGATGTGCGCCTGTTTGGCGCGCGCCTGATAGCGGCGACGCCAGCCCGACCAGTGCAGGACATGCTCGGCGGAGGGTGGGGCCTGCCCGACCAGCGAAACCCTCATTGAGGCGGCCATGAGCCCTCTACTGGTCGCTCGGCGCAGACGCAAGAGTTGGCGTGTCCCTAGCAGGCTGAGATGCAAAGGAGCGGACATAGGTGAACGCCGTGTGCAGGGCAATCCGCAAGGGCTGCGTCGACTTGCGCGTCTGGGTCAAGAGGAGTCCTCCCTGCAGACTGGTCATCACGGCAACCGCCAGCTCGGCTGGGTTCGCATCCGCCCGGAGGTCGCCTCGCTCTCGCATACGGGTAAACCCCTCAAGCAGGTACCGTTCCCATTGATCGAATGAATCCACCAACGTGAGGCGAGCCACCTCGTCCTGATCGGCTAATTCGCTGGCGAGCGAGC
>CAZRMD010000372.1:0-2510 GCA_964601135.1 uncultured Actinomycetes bacterium
CAGAAATTCGGCCAGATGAGCGCCATCCTGGCCGGTGATGCCGGTGATCAACGCCCGCTTGGACATCGCCACAGTCTACGGCCTAGAGATACTGAGACTTGCCAATCTGCTTGAGGCGCTCGACGATCAGTTTCACATCCTGCGAGCGAGCCTTGGGGCAGATGAGGATGGCGTCGTCGGTCTCGATGACCACCATGTCCTCCAGCCCCACCGCAGCCACCAGCTTCTTCGGCGAGTGAATCATGCAATTCCGGGAATCGATGAGTACCGAATCGCCTTCCACGAAATTGCCCGCCTCATCCTGCTGCAGGATGTCGTGAAGGTCGGCCCACGATCCGATGTCGTGCCACTCGAAGGCCGCGCCGACCACCAGCAGGTTCTTTGTCCGTTCCATCACCGCATAATCGATCGCCTCGATGGGCAGCGTCGTATAGGCGCCATCCGCCTGATCGAACTGGCCCTCCCGGCGGGCGCGCCTCACCAGCTCGAGGCCTTCGAACAATCCCGGCGCGTGCTGGGCCATCTCGCTGAAGAGCACCTCGACCGGCCAGCTGAAGAGGCCCAGGTTCCACAGGTAGGAACCCGATGCTAGAAAGCGCTCGGCCGTCTTCAGATCAGGCTTCTCCACGAACCGCACCACCCGATACACGGGCGGCATCGTTTGGCCGTCCAGTGGCGGCCCAACCTGGATGTAGCCGAACGCCGTCGAGGCATAGGGTGGCGTCAGCCCTACGGTGACCAGCGAGCGCCTCGACTCCGCACAGTGCGCCTCGGCGTCCAGCGTTCGGAGATATGCATCTTCGTCCTGCCCCAGAAAGTGATCGGCGTGAACCGACAGCATGGTCGCCGTCGGGTCGCGTTCCGCGATGACCACCGCCGCCAGCCCCAGGGCCGAGGCCGTGCCGCGACGAGCCGGCTCGATGATGAATTGCTGACTGGGCAAGTCGGGAAGCTGCTCGCGGATGCTGTCGACCTGCGAGCGCTCCGTCACCACATACACGGTGTTCGTCAGCCGGCGGACGCGCCGATACGTCGACTGCAACAACGATTCCTGGCCCCGCAGCGCCAGCAGGTGTTTGGGCAGCTTCTCGCGCGAGCGCGGCCACAGCCGGGTCCCGCTGCCCCCCGCCAGGATCACGACATGGCGGGCCATCAGGCGGCCCGGCGCTCGCAGCGGCGCCAGTAGGCGAGCGTATCGCGGAGGGTGCGCTCGAGCGGAATCTGCGGGCGCCACCCCGTCAGCCGGCGAAACCGACGGGCATCGCAGACGTAGACCTCGGCCTCGGCAGCGCGCTTCCGGCTCTCGTCCACCTCCAGTCCGATCCGGGCTCGGGTCATCGTCAGCAGGGCGGTCAGGACGTCGCGTAACCGAGGCGCCGTGCCGGAGCCGATGTTGTACACCTCTCCGGGTTTCCCCTCCTCGATCGCCAGCAGGTACGCGCGGGCGATATCACGAACATCGGTGAAGTCGCGCCTGGCATCGAGGTTGCCGACCTTGAGCGTGGGGGGCTGGGTGCCCAGCTCGATACGGGCGATCTGCTGCGCGAAGCTGGCGATCGCGAAATGGGGCGCCTGACGAGGACCGGCGTGGTTGAATGGCCGCACCCGAACCACGGGCAGCTGGTGACTGAGGTGATACTGCAGGGCCAGGAGATCCTGGGTCACTTTGCTCACCCCGTAGGGCGTGATCGGTCGCAACGGCGTGTCCTCATCGAGCCGGCGGACTCGTCCAGTGGGACGTCCGTACTCATCACCGGATCCGATGGCCAGCAGCCGCGGCATCGGGTTCAGCCGAATCAGCGCTTCGAGCAGGTTGGCCTCCAGTGTGGCGTTGGTGGCAATCGTGCCGCCCGGATCATCCCAGGATGCGGCCGGACTGCTGAGGGCCGCGAGATGAAACACCCACTGCGGGCTGACCTGACGAAGCAGCGATTCGACGCCGGCCCGGTCGAGAAGATCGACCTGATGGGTGATCACCCCCTCCGCCAGCTCCGCACGTGGATCGGGCACCGCCCGGCGCGTGGTGCCATGCACGATATGGCGCCGCCGGATCAGAAGTTCGGAGAGATGGCTTCCGGCAAAGCCGTCGATGCCGGTGATAAGCGCGGTCTGGCGTTTAGCCGTCCTGCGACTCCACCACCTGCAAACGCTGGATCCCGGCCTCGTCTGCCAGAAGATCGGCCTTGTCGGTGCGCTCCCAGGGCAGGTCGAGGTCCGAGCGGCCGAAGTGTCCGTAGGCGGCGGTCTGCTTGAAGATCGGACGGCGCAGCTCAAGCTCTCGAATGATCTCGAGCGGGCTGAGATCGAAGTGCTTGTTGACGAGCTGTTCGATCGTTGCCAGGGGAACGCGCTCGGTCCCAAACGTCTCGACGAAGATCGAAACCGGCTTGCGGATACCGATGGCATAGGCGACCTGGATCTCGCAGTGCGTCGCCAGCCCGGCGGCAACGACATTCTTTGCTACATAACGCGCGGCGTAGGCGCCCGAGCGGTCGACCTTGGAGGGGTCC
>CAZRMD010000373.1:0-2477 GCA_964601135.1 uncultured Actinomycetes bacterium
GCTGCTGCAACCCGTGCAGCCGGCGGATGAGTTCTGCGCCCTTCTGCCGGGCGTTCTCGAGGATACCGTCGCGCTCGAACACGTCGAGCGTGGCGATGCCGGCCGCGCATGCCACGGGGTTGCCGCCGAAGGTCGAGCCGTGGGCGGCGGGCTGCCACTGGTCCATGACCCGGCTGGTGGCGACCACGGCGCTGAGCGGCAGGCCCGACGCAATCGACTTGGCCAGCGTCATGATGTCCGGGACGACGCCGGTGTGCTCGGAGGCAAACATCTTTCCGGTGCGTCCGTAGCCGGACTGAACCTCATCGAGAATCAGCAGGATGCCATGCTCGTCGCACAGCTTGCGAAGGCGCGGCAGAAATTCCGCCGGCGGCACGACGTAGCCGCCTTCCCCCAGCACCGGTTCGACGACGAACGCGGCGATGTTGTAGGGCGGCACCCGGGTATCGAGCATCTCGTCGATGAACTCGAAGACGTAGTCGAGGGTCGCCTCCTCACCCGGTCCGGTCGGATTTCGGTACGGATAGGGGTAGGGGACGTGATAGATCGACGGCAGGAACGGCTCATAGCGCTCCCGGTAGTAGCTCTTCGACGCCGTCAGCGAGAGCGCCCCGTAGGTGCGGCCGTGAAAAGCGCCCTGGAAGGCGATCAATCCAGGACGACCGGTCACATAGCGAGCCAGCTTGATCGCGCCTTCCACCGCCTCGGCGCCGCTGTTGGCGAAGAAGACCTTGTCCAGCTTTCCCGGCGCAATGGCGGCGATCCGCTCGGCCAGCTCGATGGCCGGCTCGTGATGCGCGACGACCGAGATGTGGACGAGCCGGTCCAGCTGTTCGTGCGCGGCGCGAAGCACGTCCGGGTGGCCGTGGCCCAGGTTCGTCACCGCGATACCGGACGCGAAGTCGAGGTAGCGGCGACCATCCTCCGCGTAGAGGTATGAGCCCTTTGCATGCTCGATGACGAGCGGGGTGTAACGGTAAAGAACCTGCGAGAGGTGCGCGCGCTCGCGCGCCAGCCATTCGTCCTGGCTATCGCCGGCGGGTGTCGCTTTTACGAGTTGCATTGTGCCTCCTTGATCGAGCGTCCGAGTCGGGCATCGAGCCGAGCCCGGCCGCCGGCGGAGGCTGCCCGTCGTTTGCGGCCCACCAGGTGCAGGTAATGCCAAAGTGCGTCATAGCGCTGCCGTTGTTGCAACGGCGCCCTAATGGTAGTTCTTTGCCAAATTCATCGGCCATGCAGTGCGTCACGCTCAGCCTTATGGTGGTCTGGCAGGTGACGATCGGTGATATTCGTCTGGAGCGGTTGGGGATCCTGGTCGTGCTTTACGGACCGGCCGGCCTGTTGATCGGACGGGTGATTGGCAACGCGATGGGGCTGGGTCCACGCCAGCTCATCCCCATCGGCATCTTGGAGCTGGGGGCGGCCATCGCGGTCCGGTTTACCGGGGTGCGGCTCAACCGGAATACCGAGCGAAGACTGCTCGATCCAAAGACCGGACGCGAAGTCATTGTCCGGCGGCGTCACACCCTCTTCTGGATCCCAATGCAGTACTGGGCTCCCGTGCTGGGGCTGATCGGGGTCATCGTGCTGATTTCAGGCCTTCGCCAGTAAAGGCCCAAGCCTAGCGCGATGGCGCCGGATGCAGGCTCGCCGCCCGGCGTGGGGCGCGCTGGGCTGCCAGGAACCCACCGAACATAATCAGCACGCCGATTGCCTGTCCCACGTAAAAGACTTCATAGACATGAAACAGCCGCGTGAGGCTCGAGGCACCGGCCACGATGAAGGCCCCGGCCGCAATCAGCACGTTGGCCAGGACTCGGGACGGGGCGCCGCCCCGGCGCCAGGCTGCGTATGCCGACCATAGGGCGCCCCCGATCAGGATCAAACTGCCGATGCTGTTGATCAGCGCCGCCATCAGGATGGCCACGGCATTGAACGCACCGCCCTGGAAGCGAATCGTGTCGGTGCCTGGGACCTGGTGCGTCTGGAGGTCGGCGGCCTGCAACGTCGCACCCAGGATGCCGGCCAGGCCAAGGGCGGCCAGCACGACGAGCACCCAGAGTGCGGGCCGGGCGAAGCGCGGGAAGAGCAGATAGATCGTCCCCATGGCGAGCACCCCGACCAGGACGATCGCGCCGAAATAGTAATAGGTTCGATAGAGCAGTGGCGTCCATCCGCCGGCGGCGCCGACGACCTCGGTGAGCGCGGCGATGGCGTAAAAACTCAAGGCGACCGCCCAGGCGAGCAGGTAGGGACGCGGCCGGTTGCGGTATTGCGTCCACAGTGTTCCGGCGAAGGCGGCGCTGATCACCGTCGCGGCGAGCGCGTAAAAGACCACGTTAGGCCAAGTCTAGGCAGCGACCCCATCGGGCGTGGACTTGAGTTGTCCACAACGCCGAACTTGACGCGGCAAGCATATTCAAGTTAAATAGCCGCAGCCACGGTCCACTACAGAGGTCTAGCACTCGTTTGAGCAG
>CAZRMD010000374.1:0-2459 GCA_964601135.1 uncultured Actinomycetes bacterium
CCCAGTGAACGCCGTCGGCAGTGCCGAAGATGGCATACGATCCCACCGCCCAGCCCCGTGTGGGGCCGACCATCTGGATTGCGGCCAGGGCCGGCACGAACTGGGGATCGATTCCGATCGGCGTGGCGCTTGCACTCGCACTCGGCGTATCGGACGGCGAGGCGGTCGCCGAAGGCGTTGCCGAGTTCGACGGTGATGGTGTTGATGATGCCGATGGTGACAGCTTGGCAACACTCGTCGCACCGCAGCCGCTGATCAGCGCCGCGAACGCAACCCCGATCGAGACCCTGGCTACGGCTCCAACGAGAGTCCCGCCTGGCATGCATATAAGACGAGGCCGGCGCTCCAGGCATGCGAGACGGGAAGGGTGGCGCCTTTGGGCCCGAAGCAGCGCGAATTGTAGTAGCGCTCGCTGATCATCCCGCGGCGGGCGTTGAAGTCGCCGTCTTCACGGGCGATGAACTGCAGCGCACTGGCGAGGTTGTCGCGGGTGCGCTCGAGGTAGTAGGCATCGCCCGTGTGGCGAGCCAGGCGAACCATTTCCGGCAGGCAGATGAGGCCATAACTGTGCAGATGCTGGTTGCGCGGCGATGCGAGGTCCGCGCCGCGGCTGCGGAAGTCGTAACTCTGCAGCAGGGTGTGGCGGGGAAACGCGAGGTTATACGACCAGCGGAAGGAGAGCATCCAGTCCGCCGCCCGTCGCGCGAGCTCCAGCCAACGGCGATCGGATGTCGCCTCGTAGAGCGCCACATACGCCATCACGGCGTTGTAGCCGTCCTCGGATGAGGGCGCGAGGTCGACGTCTTCGGGTGCGCCGTAAATGAACTCATCCTCGATGAAACGCGCGTAATGCGACCCAGCCGCTTGGGCCGCGCTCTGGGCATCGCCACGTGTGATGCCGGCACCCTCCAGCAGCGCCGGGATCCATAGCAGCCCGGCGGCGTCCTCCCATCGCTCGCCTTTTCCCGTTTGCCCATTGACGAGCCCGGGAAAGGCGCCGTCGCGCTGCAATCGAAGCGCGAAGTCCAGATTCGACTGAATGGCCAGCGACCAGTTGGGATGATCGATGCCGCGGTCCGCCTCGGCGCGTGCCGCTCGGATCATGAACAGGGTCGCTTCCGCGATGGTGCGGGTGTGGATCAGGTCGCGGTGGCCGTTCCAGCCGCCGTCCCATCCCCCTGCCGACCACCGTCCCCAGAACGCACCGCAGGGCGACAGCCCGCCGGCGATGGTGTCGAGCACGGCGATGGCGGCGTCGGTATATTCGCCGATTCCAGTTGTCCGACCGAAGGCGAGCAGGGCGAGGGCGGCCGGCGCACCGCTCAGCCAGGCGACATGCATCTCCTCACGATCGCCGCGCACCACGGCGTGCTCATTGGAC
Source organism: uncultured Actinomycetes bacterium (assembly GCA_964601135.1). Lineage (GTDB taxonomy): Bacteria > Chloroflexota > Dormibacteria > CF-121 > CF-121 > CF-13. The sequence goes on from CAZRMD010000374.1 coordinate 1,382, forward strand.
TCGCGGTGGAAGGCCACGGTCTCAGCCAGGATCGCCGGGCCTTCGCGGTAATGCCAGCGATGCAGGCCATGGGCCGTCAGGGCGGCGGCCTCATCGGAGTCCATCCAGGGATTGAGGCCATGCCGCTGGCGATCACGCCGATACAGGAAGCGGAGCACAGCGTCGTAGGCATGGGCGTCGGCGCGCAATTCGAAGACCAGGAACCGGATGGTGGCGATTTCACCCGCTTGCCATTGATGCGTCAGGATCTCGGGCGGCGCCGGCGCGTCGTGACCCAGGTAGGTCACGGGCTCCTCGCGCGCCGGAAAATTCAGCAGCAGCGCGCTGTCCGGGCCAGAATGGAATCCCAGTCCGCTGGTCCCGAGCGACGACGACTCGTCGGTGGCCAGCGCCACGCAGTTGCGGTCCGTCCATCCGAAGACCACACCGTGCGAGGCGCGATCCGTGCGAAAGGCCCAGTGATCGGACGTCAGCGCGTCGCCGGCGTCCAGAGCAACCCGGGGATAGCGAGCCCGGCAGCTCTCGAGCCGGTTCTCGCCGTAGACGATGCCGGGCACCATGAATCGGGTGGCACGGCCATCGAGAGGAAGGAGGAGCTGCAGCCCGAGCCCATCGTGGGACTGGTACGAGACGATGGAGAGCTCGACCTCGTAGGCGCGAACGATGCCTTCGGTGGCAGCGACCGGATGCCAGCTCGCGGTTGCACGGAACCCCGCGGCACGCCGGCCGTCCATCGAAAGCAGGCGAATACGCCCATCCCGATCGATCAGGCGAAGTTCGAGCCCTGCCGGGACCTCAGCCGGCCGTTCAGCGATAGAGTCGAGGTCGACTACTTCGAGCATTCGAGCAGGTCCACCTCGCGCACGCCGGTCCCAACGCGGAAGGTCTTGATCTCATGTCGGGCAAAGTCGGCCTCGATGGTCCGGTCCATGAACGCCAGGCGGATCCTTCCCTTCGTGGCCTGGCCGGTAGTTTCGTAAGCGCGGACGATGACATCACCCGATCCGTCCTGTGCAAGCTTCAGCGCCGTCACGGCGACCGCCTCCGGTGACGCTGCGACAAAGGATGAGGCCGCTGG
>CAZRMD010000375.1:0-2450 GCA_964601135.1 uncultured Actinomycetes bacterium
TCGATCCGCTGGTGCCCGCCGACCTGGTCGTCGACCACTCGGTGCAGGTCGACGTCTTCGGCAACACCGGCGCCTATGCGCGCAACATCGAGCGGGAGTATGCGCGGAACGGAGAGCGTTACGCGTTGCTGCGCTGGGCGCAGCAAGCCTTTCACAACTTCACGGTTGTGCCGCCCGGGATGGGCATCTGTCACCTGGTCAACCTCGAGCGACTGAGCCGCGTGGTGCAGGTGCGCAAGGATGATCGGGGCAGCTACGCGCTGCCGGACACCTTACTGGGGACGGACTCCCACACGACGATGGTCAATGGCGTGGGCGTGCTCGGCTGGGGCGTCGGTGGCATCGAGGCCGAGGCGGCGTTACTGGGGCAGCCAACCTACCTGCCGACGCCGGTCGTGATCGGGGTGAAGATGACCGGAGCCTTGCGAGCCGGCGCCACGGCCACCGACCTCGTCCTGACGCTCACCGAAATGCTGCGCAAGCGCGGGGTGGTCAACAAGTTCGTCGAGTTTTGCGGCGCCGGTCTGTCGACGCTGTCGGTGCCCGACCGGGCGACCCTGTCGAACATGTGCCCGGAGTACGGCGCCACCTCCGCCCTCTTTCCGGTCGATGAGCAAACGCTGCGCTACCTCGAAACCACGGGCCGCGACCGGGCCTTGATCGAGCTGGTGGAGCGCTACTGCAAGGCGCAGGGGATGTTCCGTACCGACGACAGCCCGACGCCCACCTTCAACGAGATGATCGATCTGGATCTGGGCGCGGTCGAGCCGAGCGTCGCCGGTCCCAAACGACCGCAGGACCGCGTGCCATTGCCGTCGGTGTGGCAGAGCTTCAAGTCCGCATTCGCCGTCGGCGAGAAAGATGGGAATGACGACGTGGCCCGCTTCGATTACGAGGGCGGGACGGCGATCGGCGAGCACGCCCACGGGACCGCGGTGATGACCCGGCCGGCACAGAAGCTTCGCAACGGCTCGGTGGTAATCGCCGCCATCACGAGCTGCACGAACACCTCGAATCCATCGGTGATGGTGGCGGCCGGCCTGCTGGCGAAACGCGCCGTCGAGCGCGGCCTGAAGGTGGCGCCGACCGTCAAGACGAGCCTGGCGCCCGGCTCCCGCGTCGTCACGGACTACCTGAAAGCCGCCGGGCTCCTTCCCTATCTCGAGGAGTTGGGCTTCTATCTGGTCGGCTACGGCTGCACGACCTGCATCGGCAACAGTGGCCCGCTGGCCAGCCCCGAGGTGGAGGCCGCCGTCGAGGACGAAAAGCTCAACGTGGTCGCGGTGCTCAGCGGCAACCGCAATTTCGAGGGTCGTATCCATCCCCTGGTCCGCGCCAGCTATCTCGCCTCCCCACCCCTCGTCGTGGCCTACGCCCTGGCGGGTGACATCCGGCGGAACCTCGCCACCGATCCGGTCGGCAAAGACAAGGACGGTAAGGATGTTTTCCTGCACGACCTCTGGCCCTCGGCTGAGGAGGTCAACGAATCGATCCGGAGGTCGCTCAAGGTCGAGATGTTCAAGCGGGAGTACGAGCGGATCTTCGATGGCGATGAAAACTGGCAGCGGATGTCCGCGCCCACCGGCCCGAGTTACGACTGGGATCCGAAATCAACCTATGTGCGCGAGCCGCCCTTCTTCGAAGACATGGCCACCGAGCCCACGGCGCTGACCGATATCGTCGGCGCCCGGGCGCTCGTCGTCCTGGGCGATTCGATCACGACCGACCACATCTCGCCAGCGGGCAGCATTCCTCCGGACAGCCCGGCGGGCCGCTACCTCATCGATCACGGCGTGGAGCGGCCGGACTTCAACAGCTATGGAGCTCGCCGGGGCAACCATGAGGTGATGGTGCGCGGCACCTTCGCCAACATCCGGCTGCGCAACCAGCTGACCAGCCGCGAAGGGTACTGGACGACGCATCTGCCGGACCAACAGGAGATGACGATCTTCGATGCCGCCGAACGCTATCGTGGCGAGGGCGTGCCGCTGGTGGCAGTCGCCGGCAAGGAATATGGGTCGGGCAGCTCACGCGACTGGGCGGCCAAGGGCCCGCTGCTGCTCGGGATCCGAGCCGTGATCGCAGAGAGTTTCGAGCGCATCCACCGCAGCAACCTGGTCGGGATGGGCGTGCTTCCGTTGGAGTTTGAATCCGGCACGTCACTCCAATCGCTGGGCTTGACCGGCCGCGAGACCTTCACGATTCGCGGGCTGGCCGCCGGGCTCAAGCCCGGACAGCGGATCGAGGTCGAGGCCAAGGGCGATGACGGCCGCAGCCAGCGGTTTGCCGTGACCTGCCGCCTCGACAACCAGACCGATGTCGAGTACCTGCGGCACGGCGGCGTCCTGCCGATGGTGCTACGTCAGCTGATGAGGAGTGCGTCCAAGCCCTAGGGTGAACAGCTCTCAAGTTATGTAGACACACCTGGGGAAAACCCCTTCCCCGGAAAG
>CAZRMD010000376.1:0-2427 GCA_964601135.1 uncultured Actinomycetes bacterium
CACCCACGAACGCACCATTACCTATCATACCGTGACCCTCGGCAAGCTGACCCGCGCAGGTGAAGCTGAAGCTGAGATTACCCTGCAGACTATGGACGGCGAGCCTCAAATGCTTACCGTCCATGTGCCCGCGGGTCTGCCTGGGGAACGGGTCACTATCGCCTACGAGGCACCACCCGCGCCACCCAAAAGACGAAAACGCCACTGGAAACCGCGCCCGGCGCGCGTCTGGATCACTGAAATTCACGAGGCCTCGCCACGGCGCATAGAAGCTGCATGTCCCGTTTTTGGCACCTGCGGCGGCTGCCAGCTTCAACATATGCCCTATGAAGATCAGTTAGCCTGGAAACGTTCAGTTGTTGGGGAATTGTTACAGGAAATCGGCCATTTTGAGGATGCGCCCCTGTTGCCAACCGAGCCATGCGCTCATCCCTGGAACTACCGCAACCATATGCGCTTCTCCGTCAATCGCGAAGGCCAACCAGGCCTGACGGCCAGGGGCACACGCCGGGTGTTACCGCTTATCTACTGCCCAATTGCCGATGAGCACATCAACACAGCCCTGGCGATCCTCAGCCCTAAAGCCAATCCGCGACCACAGGCCCTGATTCGTTACGGTGTCGGCAGTGGCCAGATGCTTATTCAACCGCAGCAACCACCCGAAGTGGTAGAGGAGTTGAATGCGGCCGGGCTTGATATTCATGTCGAAACAATGGAAGAAGTGCTGGCAGGCGAGACCTTCCGTATCCGCCCCAGTTCGTTTTTCCAGACCAATACGCCCCAGGCAGAAAAGATGATGCAGATGGTGCTCGGTGGCCTACTCTCAGCATACGAACGCGATGCACAGGAGCTTACCATTGTTGACGCCTACTGCGGCGTAGGCACCTTTGCGCTCTTTCTCGCCCGCCACGTCGGCCAGGTCATCGCGATTGAAGAGTCGGCCAGCGCGATTAAGGACGCGGGCTGGAACCTGCGCGATGTCAAGAATGTCGATATTCGCCAGAGCAAAGTTGAGGATCTACTGCCTGAAATTGCTTCGCGCCTGGATGGTCTGGTGATTGATCCGCCGCGCGCCGGTTGCCAGCGCACTGTGCTCGATGCCCTGGCACAAAACCCTGTGCAGCGTATTGTCTACGTCTCCTGCGATCCAACGACGCTGGCCCGTGATCTGGATATCCTCTGTCACCACTATGGAACCTACCGCCTGCGCACAGTACAACCGCTGGATATGTTCCCGCAAACCGCGCATATTGAGACTGTAGCTGTTTTGGAGCGTGTAATTTGATAGCAGCCGCCAACCATTTACCCTTATTGCTGGCCTCCGCCTCCCCACGGCGCAGGCAAATTATCAATCAACTTGGTCTGGAATATACTGTAGCCGTCGCCCCCACTGATGAGGATGCCGCCCAGGCGCACTATCGCGGACCGGTCGAAGGTCTGGCACAATGGACAGCAGCCCACAAAGCCCTGATGATGTTTACGCTGCCGGATACAGCCAATCACCTGGTCATCACGGCCGATACAACAGTCTTGCTCGACGATAAAGAGCTTGGCAAACCGCGTGATCCTGCCCACGCACGCGAACTTCTGCTCTCGTTGCGTGGACGCTGGCATCGTGTTGTGACAGGCGTGGTCGTGACGGCGATGGTCGATGGCACGCTCTCTTCCAGGGGTGCAAGCTGCACCACACCGGTGCTGATGCGCGACTACTCTGAAGAGGAGATCGCCGCCTATATCGCGACTGGCGACCCACTTGATAAAGCCGGGGCCTATGGCATCCAGCACCCACAATTTCAACCAACGGAACGTATTGATGGATGTTATCTGAATGTGGTTGGTCTGCCACTCTGCACGCTGGTCACACTACTGGCTGACTTTGGCGTCACACCCGCCACGCCGGGTTGCGCAACGACGGGCTGTCCCTGGTCAGAACGATGTCTGAAATAAGCACAACCCCCATTCGTGGTCGCTACGCTCCCAGTCCCACCGGCGATCTGCATCTTGGGAATTTGCGAACGGCGCTCCTGGCCTGGCTCTTTGCCCGCTGTATGGATGGGCAGTTTGTTATGCGCGTGGAAGATCTTGATCAACCACGCGTGCGACCTGGGGCAATACAACGTATGCTCGATGATCTGCGCTGGCTGGGTCTGGATTGGGATGAAGGTCCCGATTGTGGTGGCCCTTACACGCCTTATACCCAGAGTGAACGCCTGGAGATCTACGAACACTACTTACAGCGTCTGAACGACGCCGGGCTGGTCTACCCCTGCTATTGCAGTCGCGCCGAAATAGCCCAGGCGGCCAGTGCGCCCCAGCAAGGTGTCGCGGAGGGTCCGCGCTACCCCGGCACCTGTCGCCATCTCACAACAGCGCAGAGAAAACGCCACGAGGCCAATCATCGCCGTCCCTCACTGCGTTTTCGCGTTG
>CAZRMD010000377.1:0-2426 GCA_964601135.1 uncultured Actinomycetes bacterium
CACCGAGGACTATCCGATCCATCGCCGCTTCATGCTGGCCTGGGCGCGAGGCGACTCGGGCTGGGGACAACGCTTGAAGCCTTGGGTCCAGGCCAATGCCGCGCTGAAACGTCACGTCCTCGGTGAAATCCGGCGCCGGGGCCCTTTACCGAGCAGCGCGTTCGAAGATCGGTCAACCCGCGCCTGGCAGTCGAGCGGCTGGACCTCCGGCCGCAACGTCGACCGAGTGCTCGCCTATCTGTGGATGGCGGGGAGACTCGTCGTGGCGCGCCGCGAAGCGGGTCGGCGGTGGTGGGATCTCGCCGATCGCTGGCTGCCGGATTGGACCCCGAGACAGCCACTCTCTGAAAGGGAGATGGTTCGACAGGCCGCCCAACGATCGCTGCGAGCATTGGGCGTCGCTCGCGAAATTCACATTCAGCAGCACTTCATTCCGGGGCGATTCGTGGGACTCCGCGAAGTCCTGGCGGAGCTTCAGCGTTCCGGCGATGTCCTGCCGGTGCAGATCAAGGACGGCTCGGAAGGTTGGCCCGGCACCTGGTACGTCCACGCGAACGACCTTCCCCTGGTCGACCGTCTCGAACGGTGTGACTGGAAGCCTCGAACAACGCTCCTCTCCCCTTTCGACAACTTGATTCGTGATCGGGCGCGGACACGCACGATGTTCGGCTTCGACTACAGCATCGAGATCTACGTACCGGCGGCGCGCCGCAAATATGGCTACTACGTTCTGCCCGTGCTCCACGATGACCGCCTGATCGGGCGCGTCGATGCCGCCCTCGACCGCAAGCAACAGAACCTGCAACTGCGCGCGGTCTACGCCGAGAACAACAAAGCGAGCTCCACCGAGGGCGCGGCGGTCGCGTCTGCGGTCGCCGAGCTTGCCAGCTTTGTTCGCGCGAAGACCGTCACGCAGACTGGGACGATTCCGCCAGCCTGGAAACGCGCCTTTCGCCGCGAGTTTTAGTTACGCCTGGGCCGGGAACCGGCCGCGCGCATGGCGCTCGACGGCGACCGGCTTGATGCCGGCCCTCTGGATGACTTCGAGAAGACTCGTCAGGCCGATGCGGTCCCGGCCGGCCGGGAAGTCGATGCCGATCACCGACATCGGCCCATTGCAATCGGGACACATCGTCGTGCTGATCGCTCCCGTCGGATCCCAGGCAACCTGACTGCATGCGCCGCAGCTCTGGCAGATCAGATCGAAGACCATGCCCTGGCGGGCGGAAAAGAGCGCGCGGTCGCCACATCGCTCCATGGTTAATGCAACGGGTCGAGGCGGCTCTTCCCTTCCGACGAGCCTGCGGCGTTTCGGTTACGGCTGGCTTTGCCCGTACCGCAAGAGATGCGAAACCGATCCTCGTCGAAGCGGTCGAGCAGCGCGCTGAGCTTGCTGCACAGCAGGCTGATGTCACTCCAGTCGCAGATCACATTGGTCGTCAATCCCGACTCTTCGCTTCTCATACCTTTCACCCTTAACATCTTCGACAGGCGCCCAACCTACTGCGCCGGATGTTCGGCGTCCAGAGGGAACATCTGTTGTCCCGTTTTCTCCACCCGTTTCTAGCGAGCTGTGCGTAAGTCCTGTGGAAAGATCGTGCACATTGGCCTGGCGAAACTAGGTCGCCGGAATAGCAGTGACCTGCACGAAGCTCGCGTTCCGACGATAGTCGGACAGGGTGGTGGCATTCAGGTACGACATGCTGCTGCGCAGGCCCGCCAGATAGCGCTGCAGTACCTCCTCGACCCGACCCTTGTACGGCACGAGTGTCTCCGCGCCTTCGACGTACTGCGGCCGTGTCGCGCTCGCTTCCTGCTGAACCGAAAAGGAGGCAGCCCCGCGCATGATCTTGTATCGCTTGCCGTCGACCGCGACAACTCGACCGAGCGCCTCGCGGGTGCCGGCGAGCGCCGACCCGAGCATGACGACGTCCGCCCCGAGCGCCAGGAGCTTGCACAGGTCTGCCGGCATCCGCACGCCGCCGTCGCCAATGATCAGCGCGCGAGTGCGAACCGAAGCGGCCTCAGCCACGGCATAGGGAGTCGGCATGTAGACGCCGGTCTCGTTGCGGGTCTCGCAGACCGAGCCGCCAGCGATCCCCACCCGGATGGCATCAGCGCCTTCGGCCTCCAGCCATCGAAATGCATCAGCCGTGGCGACGTTCCCGGCGATCAGGAAGATGTCGGCAGCCCGCCTCCTGATCCAGCCGATGGCTGCAGCGACCTGGCGGTGGGCGCCGTTCGCGGTATCCAGGCAGATGATGCGGCAGCCGGCCTCGTAGAGCGCGTCGAAGCGCGCCTGGTAGTCGCCACTGACGCCAACCGCGCCGCCGACGGGCGGGGTCGACGCAGCCAGCTCGAGCCCTGACTGGCGAAAGGCAGCCGCCTGATCCTCGATCGAGTCGAACCGATGAAGGATGCCCAGC
>CAZRMD010000378.1:0-2422 GCA_964601135.1 uncultured Actinomycetes bacterium
GAAGCGGTACGCCTCGGCAAGTTCGCGCCGCTGCCTCCAGAATCTGCTGAACAGCGATTGTCGCAGCACGCACGAGCTGCGGAACCAACCGGCAGTACTCCGATTGTGCTGCGGACGATTCGTCCCGCTGAAGAAGTTGAAGTGATGTGTATCCGCAATTCCCCGGAATTCGTAAGGGGCAAGAATATCTGCGCCCGGGTGGTTTCGTCGGCGGGACCTTGGCGCCGGCAAGGTGAATGGTGGGCGACCACGCAATCTGAGGAAAATTCGGCCGTCTTCGCGCCAAATAATTCACCCGCCGCTTTCCAGCGCGACTATTACGAAGTCGCGCTCGCCGGTGGCGCCGTTTATCGGATCTACTGCGATCTATCGAGCGGCAAATGGTTCGCTGACGGCATTTATGACTGAACCAGCCTTAAGTTGAGTTTATGTAGGACGCTCCATTCTGATTAAACGCGCGGGGCTTCATAGACAATGGAGCGCTGCGAGTCCATTGTGGGACAGGCTTTCCAGCCTATCATCTGTGAATCTCCCATGTGCACAAGAACAGGCTGGAAAGCCTGTCCCACTGAAGACCGTGGTTACTTCTTGACATGTCGTGTCGCGCGTCCTCATCCGTACGCTGTTCAGAATGACAACCATGGCTCGTTTAACTATGTTTGGATACCACGCTACTTTCACGAAATATCGCAGCAAAGACACCGCTAGCTCTCGCGGCTGCGGCGCATTCCTTCGCCGGCCGTGATGCCGCCGTCGACGATAAGCTGCGTACCAGTGATGTACGAAGCGTCGTCGGACAGCAGAAAGACGACGGCCTTGGCAATTTCCCATGGCGTTCCCTGACGTCCCATCGGGACTCGCGGCGCCACCCGCTCCTCTCGATCGCCGATTTCCCGCCGCACCATCGAGGAGTTGATCAGACCGGGCAGAATCGTATTGACGCGGACATTGTCGCGCGCATAGCGAACCGCTACTGAACGCGACAATCCGAGCAGCGCCGCCTTGGTGGCTTCGTAGGCGATTCCGCTCCCGGAAAGGAGGGCGGCAACTGACGAGACGTTGACGATCGCGCCGCCACCGGCCTTCACGATTTCCGGCAGCGCATACTTCATCATCAGGAAATGGCTGCGCAGGTTGACTTCATACATCCGGTTGAACTCGTCGATGGTGGTATTAAGGAGTGAGCGGCCAATTGCGATACCGACGTTATTGACGAGCAGATGCAGCCGGCCGAAGCGGCGAACAGCTTCCTCGACCGCGCGGCGGCAATCTTCCTCCCGCGAAACGTCGGCTTGAACCACGTCTGCCTGATGTCCCTCGGCGCGAATTGCTGAGCCAGTCTCGACCGCAAGTTCACGCTTCAGATCAGCCACCATTACCGCAGCGCCTTCGCGCGCGCACATGATAGCGGTCGCGCGGCCGTTGCCGATGGAAAGCTCCTCACCGGGATTAGGAGGACCATCTGCACCGCCACCCATAATCAATGCGATTTTTCCGTCAAGGCGTCCCATAAAAGTTCCTTCCTTCCGTCGATACCAGCAACTTTCACACAGTTGGTCGCGGGATCGGGAACGCGGTCATCTTCTCTAATTGCTCGCTTTCGCTCCGCAGTGCGCACGTCGCAGACTCTTTTGCTAGGCTTCGCTGCGCTGCGCCTAGTGCTTTAATTGCTCAGCTTTCGCTCCGCAGTGCGCGTCAGGCGCGGGTGGCGTCCTGCGGCGTTTAAATCGGTTGGTGTGTTCTGGTCCTCCACGTATTTCTTTCAAACTGTTCAGTCGAGACTCTTTGCGGCGATTTCGATTGGTGTGGGTCTTTGAGGAAGGGCTGTGTTAAGCCGTCAGAGAGAACCAGTTGTTCTGAAATATGTTGTAGAAGCCTCTCAGCACACCGGCTAAGAGCGGCGATGGTCATTATTACGGCGCATGCGGGCGACGTAGGAGCGCAGCACAGCGTTGATGCGGGTCTGATAGCCCTTGCCCGTTTTGCGGAAAAAATCGAGTATGTCACCGTCAAGGCGCATGTGTAAATCAGCCTTGGGTTTCGGCAGTTCGACCGTCACGCTATCCCAGTCCATCACCATGCCGGCCTCGTCGCGGTCGGCGTCGATACTGGCCTCAAGCTCTTCGTTCGTCACGGCCGCAGCCTTCGCCCAATCGGAACGGCTCGCGCGGCAATTCGCGGCCAACTGCTTAGCCGTGTATCTTACGATATGCTCTTTCCTCGCCACCGCGTGCTCTCCTGAATGACATAATCCGTTGGTTTGTTCCGCGCCACGTCCACACGACCGTATAGAATTTGCGGTTAATCTCGGCGGTTGAAACAAAGCGTTCTCTTCGTTGCGCCATGCTCTCACATGGATTGCCGGCCTGCCGTCGAACACTTGGTAAGCATCCCGGAAATCCAGATGCCGCTCGTGCAATGT
>CAZRMD010000379.1:0-1091 GCA_964601135.1 uncultured Actinomycetes bacterium
TCGGCGCGGCTCGGCCGACCACGGGCGTTAACCGCCGTCGCCCGGGAACTTGCAGACGATCGATGCACCAGAAGAATGCCGCGAGCGTCTTGCCGCTGCCCGTCGGTGCAGACATCAGCGTGTGTTGACCGGCTGCGACGGATTGCCAACCACGCTCCTGCACCTCGGTCGGAGCCGAGAATGCGCCCGAAAACCAAGCGTGCGCTGCAGGCGAGAACAGGTCGACCGAAGGCGGCATGCTGTCAGTCTACGGGCCCGCGGCGCGAGACACTTTCCCTGATTTCGGGTTTGTATGATGGGTCAGCAGGCGGGATATGGAGGCAACAGAAGCCGTCGAGCAGGCGGAAAAAGCACACGAGGCAGTCGAGGCGCGCGAGCATTTCGTTCGCCGCGCCGCGGTGCTGGTCGGCGTGCTTGCCGCAATCCTGGCGGTCGCCGCAATTGCCGGCAATCAGGCGGGCGAAGAGGTAATCCTTAACCAGGAAAAGGCGACCGACACCTGGAACGAGTACCAGGCCGACTCGTTGAAGATGCGGATGGATACCCAGAGCGCGGCCGTCCTTACCACTTTGGCTACAGGGAGCACCGCCGAGGCAGCGGCGAAAGCCCAGGCGGCCAAGTGGGTCGCCGAGGCGAATGATCACTACAGGCCCACAGTTGCCGACCTGCGGAAGACGGCGGAGGAATATCAGAAGGAGCGAGATACCGCTGCAGCCAGGCACAAGGCGTACCAGTTCTCCGAAGCGTTGCTGCAGATCGGCATAGTGCTCGCGACGGTGGCCATCGTGACACGAATTGCTGCCCTGGTTTTCATTGGCGGCGGGCTGGGCGTGATCGGCTTACTGCTCCTGCTCGACGGCCTTATGCTGGTCTGGCGCCTGCCCTGACCCGTTCGAGCAATCCGTCGGGGGTCAATTGCTGACGGGTTTCGAAGACGCGCTGCCCTTCCTCCAGTAGCACGCGGTTATTTGGTGTTGGCCGGCCGATCTTCTCCCCGAGCTTGACGATCTCTCCGTTCAAGTAATCGAGCTCGCTACTCGAGCCGCGCCGGAGGCTCTGAAGGGTCGACGGCCCGAACTGGCTCTCAGCTG
>CAZRMD010000379.1:1101-2420 GCA_964601135.1 uncultured Actinomycetes bacterium
AAGTCACCCGCGAGTCGGCCGCCGAACAGAGAGTACGCGATTGGCTTGGGCAGTCTCGCCATGAGCCGAAACTGCCGTGCCCGCTGGCTGTTGTCCAGTAGAAAGCCACCGGCTTCTGCCGTCTTGACGGCTTCGCGGATGGTTGCGATCGCCAACCGCGCCAGACCTCTGTGACGAAGAGCCGTGCCAATTGGCAGCCCCGTAATCGCCATGATCGCGTTGTTCACGTTGGCCATCAGCTTTGTCCAGCGCGCACGCTCGATGTCTGGCACGAGGACTGGCCGCGTCGCCCAGCCGAGCACATCAAGAACAGCCTGGACTCTCGCTGCTGATTCGGGAAAGGGCGCGCCCACTTGCAGGAGGATCCCGGTGTTCTGCTCTACCACGCCGGGCTCGAGATACGTGGCGCTGACGTTGAGGACGCAACCCACGATGCGGTCGCGGCCCAGAACGTCGGCTGCCTCGCGATCCGAGCGCACGCCGTTCTGCATCGTGACCACCGTGGCGTCGGAATGTAGCTGTGCGATCTCTCGGCAGGCGGCCTTGACGTCCTGCGATTTGACCGTGAGCAGGATGAGGTCGGCGGCGCCGGCGAGGGTGGTCGTGGCGGGCAATCGCACCAGGTGGGATTCGGTCCGGCCTCGAACCAGAAGCCCGTTCGCCTGGATAGCGTCGACATGGGGCTTCTTGCCGATCAGCCGGACGTTGACGCCGGCCTCGTGCAGGCGGGCTCCGATCAAACTCCCAATAGCGCCGGCTCCCAGGACTGCGACTTGCATCCGGCCCCATTCTCGCCGCTGCCGAATACGAAACCGCCAAACGTAGGGTTGTGTCGTAGGCCAAATGTAGCGTTTGAGCTGGCATAAAATGTGGTACTCTACCTGTACCGTTTATATCTCGAGGAGGTGAATCATGGGTGATTCCTACGAGCGAGAAGTCGTTCGCGAGGACACCGCAGCGAGACAGCCGGTAGCACCGGTGACGCCAGCAAGGCCCGTAACGACGACCAGCTCACGGACGGCCGTCTACCGCGAGGGAAGCTACAACTCCCGTGCCATCATGGCGGTGTGGTGGATCGTCGGCTTCATCGATACGTTGATTGCGATCCGCTTCGTTCTGAAGCTGTTTGGCGCGAATACCAGCGCGTCCTTCGTTCGGTTCATGTATGACGTTACGTGGCCGCTTGTCGCTCCGTTCCACGGCATCTTCAACACGGCGCAAGAGGGACGGTCGATCCTCGAGCCCGAGTCGGTTGTGGCCGCTCTGATCTACCTCTTGATTGGATGGGGCCTGGTATCGCTCATCCGGATCATGGGCCG
>CAZRMD010000380.1:0-2392 GCA_964601135.1 uncultured Actinomycetes bacterium
ACACCCGTCCCGGCAGCTGGGTAGTCAGTGACACCCGTGTCGGATGGAGGGTGACCACCGTGACGGAGGGTTTGGGCGGTTGCGGTGGCTCGGAGTGTCTGCCGCAGGCGATGAGGTTCAGACATGAGATCAGGACCACCGGGCCAAGCAGCCGCGGTCTCGCAATGCGAGCAGTCCAGCGAAAAGACATGATAGCTCCCGAAAAGTCCTAGCGATGGGTTCGGAGCTGGCCGTTGAGTCCGGCCAGGTGGAGATCGTCACTGTGCGTTCGAAGCCACTGCTCCAGCACTCAATGTAGGTCCGGGATTGAAGGGCAACAATCGGCCGTCGAGAGATGCAGCATCAACCCAGAGTAAACATCGCGAAAGTGGGGGCGACCGAGCGCGCTCGACGAACGTCGCCTGCTGGGGCTGTACTACCCTTGAGCCACCGGTTTGACCAGGCTCTGGGCCCCTTTGCGGATGCCCGCCTTGGAGGCATCGAGCGCTCCAAAGCTTGCCCGATGTTTTCGGCCGCGGGATATTCCTTGCTGACGTAGGCACGCAGGAGCCGATTGGACGCACTGTCGTAGATCTCCACTGCGAAGCTCACTGAACCACTCAAGGGGCCCTGCCTGTCTTGCACGGTGTCGACGGTGTTGATCAACAAGCCGAGTGAGAAAAGTTTCAACATCGGCGCCAAGCCGGACGTGTTTGTCCCGATTCCGGTCAAAGTCACTCGAACGCGCAAGGTGTTCGGTCCGGGCGGGTGGCGCATGCCGAGACAGAGGACCAGGGGAGGGGAAATCTTGGATGATCTACGCATGGTGTCTCCAAAATGCTGCGCGAGCAGTAGGCTACGTCGGTCGGATCAACCCAACAATCCGCGGACTGTTGATATAGCGTTTCGAAGGAGTAAAGAGGATTGATATATTTGTGTCACGGCCTGGCGGTTGATCTGTTTCCCCGGCAAAAATCCATGCGATCGTTTCCTTTGGCGAAATGGTCCAGTAACGGCACGTCGGGTCCTCCCGTCAGGAAGCGGGATTAGAGTGCCAGTCCAGTGGACGAGGTCCCTGGGTCGCCCGGTGCGACCCCTCCCCATGAAAGAGGTCGCGGCCTGACCCGGACTTCAAAAGCGCTTCATGACCCAAATCACCTATATCGAATGCAACGGCACCGAGCACATCGTCGACGTGAAGCCTGGCCTGACCGTCATGGAAGGCGCCGTGAAAAACAACATCCCCGGAATTGACGCGGAGTGTGGCGGCGCCTGCGCGTTCGGCACTTGCCACGTCTATGTGGACCGCGCCTGGCTCGAGAAGACCGGTGAGCGCAACGCCCTGGAAGAATTCATGCTCGATCTCCTCGGTAATGTGAAGGCGAACAGCCGGCTCGCGTGCCAGATCAGAGTCACCGAAGAGCTCGACGGCCTCGTCGTGCGCATGCCGCGGACCGGGCACTGAGTGCCGCGGAGCCCGTATCCCAACATCACGGCAGTGGGCGGGCTAGCCAGCGACAGGTCAGCCCGCGGCGGCGGGCTTCGGGTTGGGAATCCTGGCAATGGATTCCACGAAGAAATCGACGAACGTCCGGATTTTGAGCGGCATGTACGTGCGGCTGACGTAGAGCAGATACAGCGTCGCCTCAAATAGGGGGCGCTCCGTCAGGATCGGTACCAAGACCTCCTTGAACACCGGGTCATCGAAGAAGAGGGCCGGCACTGGCGCCAGACCGATGCCGGCGGCGACCGCATTCGCGATGCCCGCCAGCGAGCGATAGCGCAGGACGACATGCATCGGGATTTCGACCTTGCCCTTCGGTCCCGTGAGCGGCAAGGAGTCCATGCTTCTTAGCGCGACGAATTCGTGATGGGCGAGATCCTCGGCCGATTGTGGGATGCCATGGCGCTTGATGTAATCGCGCGAGGCCGCCAGGTAGAAAGTCGCGGGGCGCACGGGACGGGCAACGAGGCCAGCTGGGAGGGAATCTTTAACCCCCGTTACCCGGATCGCGAGATCGTAGCCTTCCTCCACGAGGTCAACGGGTCGATCCTCGAACGACAGATCCACCACTATTTCGGGATAGCGGCGATGGTACTCGGCCAGCAGGTTCGCCAGCAGCCGTTGTCCGGCGGTCCAGCTGGGCGCGGTGACCCGCAAAGTACCGCGCGGGGTGCTGCCCAGGGCTCCCAGTTCCAGCTCGGTGGCTTCCAGGTCGTCCAAAATCGTCTTGCAGCGGTCGAAATACAATCTGCCCGGCTCGGTGAGGCTCAAACCGCGGTTGTTGCGATTGAGGAGACGGACGCCGAGGCGCCGTTCGAGATGCATCACGTGCTTGCTGACCATCGCGGTGGACAGGTCCAGCCGCTTGGCCGCCGAGACGAAGGTGCCCGACTCAACAACCTGCCGGAA
>CAZRMD010000381.1:0-2392 GCA_964601135.1 uncultured Actinomycetes bacterium
CGCATGGATTGAGACTGGCCCCAACCAGGGGGGTCGGCCAATGAAAAGCAGCAGAATGACGACCTGGATCGTGATCGCCATGCTGGCAGGGATCGCGATCGGCGGGCTGGTGCACAACTCAGGCGCCTCGCCGGCCACGCTGAAGGCGATCGCCGGATACGTCTCGATCGGCAGCATGGTCTTCCTGCGCCTGATCAAGATGATCATCGCGCCGCTGGTGTTTTCCACCCTGGTGGTCGGCATCGGCCACATGACCGATGCCGGCGCGGTCGGACGGGTAGGCGGGAAGGCGCTGCTGTGGTTCGTCTGCGCCTCGCTGGTTTCGCTAACGCTCGGCCTTATTCTGGTCAACCTGTTCGAGCCGGGCGCTGGCGCGCACAAGGTGGCGACCGGCGTGACTTCGGGGATCGATGCGCATGCGATGACGCTCGATGGTTTCATCAAGCATGTATTTCCGGATTCCGCCGTCCGTCCAATGGTCGAGAACGAGATCCTGCAGATCGTGGTTTTCTCGATCTTCTTCGGCGTCGCCTGCACCGCGGTCGGCCCGAGGGCAAAGCCGGTGCTGGATGGGATCGAGGGGATCAGCCACATCATCCTGCGCGTGACCGGCTACGTGATGCTGCTCGCACCGCTCGCCGTCTTCTGCGCGATGACGTCGACGATCACCATCAACGGGCTTGGCATCCTGGTGAACTACGCGAAGTTCATGGGCCAGTTCTATTTCGGACTGGTGATCCTCTGGGGCCTGCTGATCCTCGCCGGGTTCCTGATCCTGGGGCCGTCGGTGCAGCGGCTGATACGGCTCGTGCGCGAGCCGTTCCTGCTGGCCTTTTCCACCGCCAGCTCCGAGGCGGCGTATCCGAAGCTTCTGGAGCAGCTCGCGAAGTTCCCGATCTCCACCAAGATCTCGAGCTTCGTGCTGCCGCTCGGGTATTCGTTCAACCTAGACGGCACGATGATGTACTGCACCTTTGCGACCGTGTTCATCGCGCAGGCGTACGACATCCCGCTGTCGCTCGGCACGCAGATCGCCATGCTGCTGACATTGATGCTCACGAGCAAGGGTGTGGCCGGCGTGCCGCGAGCAAGCCTTGTTGTGATCGCGGCGACGTTGAACCAGTTCGCACTGCCGGAGGAAGGCTTGCTGCTGATCCTGGGCATCGACACGTTCCTCGACATGGGACGGTCGGCGACAAACGTGATCGGCAACTCGCTCGCCGCCTCGTTCGTCGCCAAGTGGGAGGGCCAGCTCGTGATGGACGAGGACACCCGCGAAGCGATCTCTGACGTGGAGGGCGCGGTCGCGTGACGCGGCACCTTCGCGCCGCGCTGGTGTTGCTGTTACTCACGTCAGCGGGTCATGTGCGTGCGCAGCCGCAACAGGAAATCGAGCTGACCGGCACGCTCAAGACCGTCAACGCGAGGGGCACCCTGCTGATCGGCGTCCGCGAAGGCGCGGTTCCGTTCGCCTTCCGCAACAGGGCCGGGCAGCCGGTGGGATATTCGGTGGACATCTGCCGGGGCATTGCGGCCGACGTCGC
This sequence comes from uncultured Actinomycetes bacterium, assembly GCA_964601135.1. GTDB lineage: Bacteria > Chloroflexota > Dormibacteria > CF-121 > CF-121 > CF-13. The sequence continues at coordinate 1,545 of CAZRMD010000381.1, forward strand.
CACCGCGATCTCGCAGCCGCTGCTCGATGACGACGCCCCCGCCTGGCAGCGCGGCCTTCGCATCGTCTACGTCCCGGTCGCCCCTGACGAGCGGCTGCAGTCGCTCGTCGATGGCAAGATCGATCTTGAGTGCGGCTCCACCACCGATAACGCCGAGCGCGAGAGGACCATCGCCTTCTCGCCGGTCTTCTTCCTGGCCGGCACGAAGCTGCTCGCGCCGGTCGGCTCCCGCATCCGGTCATGGCGCGACCTGACCTCGGTCGCCGTCAGCGCCGGGACCACGAACGACGACGTGATCAAGCGGCTGGTTTCCGGCAGGACCCCGCCGGTCCGGGTAATCGAGACCGCGGGCGTGCCCGAGGCCTATGACCTGATGGCGGCCGGGAAGGTCGAGGCGGTCGCCTCCGACGACATCCTGCTCGCCGGTCTCGTCGCGTTGCGCGGGGACGGGAGCAAGTTCCACCTGGGCGGCGAGTTCCTGTCCTTCGAGCCGTACGCGATCGGCCTGCGTCGCGACGACCCGCAGTTCGCCGCCCTGGTGCGTGCGAGCTTCGAGCGCATGGCGTCCGAGGGGTATCTGGCGACCAAGTACCGCCAGTGGTTCACCCAGAGGCTGCCCGACGGGGAGAACCTCGGTCTGCCGATGAGCGCGCAGCTTGCGGAGATGTATCGGGCGTTGGGGCAGCCGGATTAGCCGGCGCGACTCAGCCGCCTGTCACACCGCGGGTCGCCGTGTGTGACGCGGGTTACATTCGGGAAGAGCCGGATGCGGGAAGGCTGCACGTCCGGAGATATTCGACCGAAGTCTATCCCCAGATGCGCGACCGTTGCGGCGCCTCGCGCGGGAA
>CAZRMD010000382.1:0-2364 GCA_964601135.1 uncultured Actinomycetes bacterium
GCCCGCCGGCCCACGCGAGCCGCGCGGAACGTGCGATGCGAGCGTTTGAGGCGTTACCGGGGGCGTCTTCGTGAGGTTCGACGTCGCCGTCGTCGGTTCCGGGCTCGCAGCGCTGGTCGCGACGCGAAGCCTGCAAAAGTCCGGCCGCCAGCCGGTGCTGGTATGGCCGGGATTGTCGTCCCTCTATTTCGTCTACGCGACGGTCGACGTCCTCGGATACGACAACCCCGCGACATCCATCCCGGTGAGGCGGCCGAGAGTTGGCGTCTCTGAACTGATCGCCGAACATCCAGACCACCCCTACGCCATTGCGGGCCTCGCCGCGCTCCGTGATGGAATCGGGCTGCTCAGCGAATGGCTGAAAGAGGCGGGTTTCCGATGGCAGGGCAGCCTCGAGCAAAACTTCATCCTTCCGACGGCTACCGGCACGCCCAAGCCGAGTTGCCTCATCCCCGACTCGATGGCCGCCGGGGACCTGCGACGCGACGAGCCCATCCTGTTCTGTGGCTTCGAAGGCTACGAGGACTTCGTTCCCGAGCTGGCGGCATCGAATCTCATGAAATGGTGGGGTGGCGGTCGCCTGTCGGTCCGTGCCACGCGCATCGCCCTCCCCAGGTTTCAGCCGGGGCGGCTCTTCACCTCGATCGATCTGGCCCGAACCTTCGAGGATGAGATGTTTCGCAAAGAGGTGGCCGATCGCATCCGCAGGGCCGCATCGCTCGACGGCGATCGGGTCCGGGTCGGCATCCCGGCCGTGCTCGGGTTGACCCACGATAGCGAGGTGCACGCGCGATTCCAGCAGGAGCTGGGTAGCCCGGTCTTCGAAATCGCGACGTTGCCGCCGTCCGTGCTCGCCCTTCGCCTGTTCGATCGGCTGCGCAAGCATCTGCAGGAGACCGGCGTCGAGGTGATCTGGAACGCCCCAGCGCACGCGGCTGAGGTCAACGACGGCCGCTGCCTGCGGATCCACCTGAAGTCCGCCGGACGTGACCGGCCAATAGAGGCGAAGGCCTACGTGCTGGCGCTCGAGGACACCGTCGACGGTGCGATGCGAACCGGCGTCCACACCATGCAGGACCCGTTCTTTCATCGCGTGCTGGAACATTCAACGGTGCCGACTGAGCGCACCGCTGAGTCGCTCTTCATGCCACAGCCATTCGCCCGAGTGGGTTATCGCGTCAGCAAGCGTCTTCAGCCCATCGGCGACGACGGCCAACCCCTGGCAAGGAATGTCTTTGTGGCGGGAGGAGCGATCGCCGGCTACGACCCGACCGGGACGAAGTCGCGCGGCGGCATGGCCATCGCCACCGGGTATCGCGCGGCAAAGGAGGCGATGGCGGCATGATCTCTGACGAGCTGGAGACGGTCACCGATACGGTCGAGGAACAGGCGCCGGTCGAAGCCTGCACCAAATGCACGGCCTGCAACACGGTCTGTCCGGTGGCGCGGAATACCGAGATCTTCCGGGGACCGAAGTATCTCGGCCCCGAGTCGGAGCGTTATCGCGACCAGCACGAGGCCTCGGTCACCGCCGGGCTCGATCTGTGCTCGGGATGCAAGCTGTGCGAGGTCACCTGTCCCTCCCAGGTCACGATTCAGGAATACATCCGCCGCGCCCAGAACAAGGGCGCCGAAGAAAAAGGCCGCACGCTGCGCGATTGGGTGCTCGGCCACACGCGATTGCTCGGCGCCTTCGGCAGCTGGACTGCGCCGTTCGCCAACTTCGGCAATCGCAACCCACTGGTCCGCCTGGTGATGGAGAAGGTCATCGGCATCCATCGCAAGCGTCCTCTCCCCCGCTACCAGTTCCTCACCTTCGAGCGCTGGTTCAAGCGCAGGAAGTCGCCCGTGGGAACGCCTCAAACGCTCGCATCGCACGTTCCGGACGTCTCAAACGCTCGCATCGCACGATCCGCGCGGCTCGCGTCGGGCGACTCGCGTGGGCCGGCGGGCCCGCCCACAAGGGGGAGGGAGATGAAACGCACTGTGGCGTACTTCTACGGTTGCTGGGTCAATTACAACGAGCGGCGATTGGGCGAGATGGTCGTCCACGTCCTCGAGCGCAATGGCGTGCAGGTCATCGTCCCCAAGCAGCAGTGCTGCGGCATCCCGGCCGTCGTCAACTCGAACATGGACCTGGCCCGCAAGTACGGCGTCGAAAACGTGCGGCTGATGAGCGGGCTGCCGGAAGGCGTCGACATCATCGCCAGCTCCACATCATGCGGCCTGATGCTGAAGCACGATTACGACCACCTGCTGGACATTCCAGGTGCCCAGCCCGTGGGCGCGCGCACCTTCGACATCTGCGAGTACCTGTGGATGCTGCACGAGGCCGGGGAGCTGAGCCTCGATTTCCAGCCGGTC
>CAZRMD010000383.1:0-2359 GCA_964601135.1 uncultured Actinomycetes bacterium
CCACCGGTCCGGTTCTTTCCTTCGACCGCGCCGAACTGGCGGCTCTGTTGGCGGAAATCAAGGCCGGCAAGTACTCCCTGTAGTCCGAAACCACAACCCTCTGCCCTGTCGGCGGGGGGTTTGCTTTGCGCCCATGTTGGCAGTCCGAACCGATATGTCCGGCGTCGTCTATCGCGGACGGTCCGTGGCGGGCGTGCCCATGCCCGGGTCGGGGCCGGGGTCGCCGACCATGGCGACTTCCAGTCTGGTCAGGTAATGGGTCCAGCCGGTGGCGTGTCCGGGTTGCTCGGCGGGCGGCAGGCCGCGATGTTCGAGTTCGACTCGAGTACCGGTGCCTTCGGCGGTGAGGCGCACTTCAACGGTGCTGGCACCGGGAGGCAGGCCATCCGAGCCGGCGTATCCCCAGCTGATGACGAGCCGGTGAGGTGGGTCGAGATGGATGAACCGGCCGCGCACGGGTGCGCCCTGCACATTGACCGTGAATCGGCCGCCGGGCTCGGGCTCGAGCAGGGCGTACTCGCCCATCCACCGGACGATCGCCTGGGGCTGGGTGAAGTATTCATACACCCGCTCGCATGGCGCATCGACGTGCACGGTGAAGGTGACCCGCTCAGTTGTCATCGTCGGACTCCACTGCCCGCTTGAGGCGCTCGAGCTGCTCTGGCCAGAACTCGGCGATGAAATCACGCAGCCCGGTCAGCCCTTCGGGGCGCACAAGGTAGATGCGCCGCTGACCTTGCGGGCGTACGGCCACCAGTCCAGCGTCCTTGAGCACCTTCAGATGCTGGGACACGGCCTGCTGGGTGATGTCGAACCGCTCAGCGATCTCGCCGACCGAACGAGGCTGGTCGCGCAGCAGCCGCAGGATGTCCCGCCGATTCGGCTCGGCCAGCGCGTGGAACGCCGCGTCACTCACGTTGCCCATGATAACAGCTCACAAGTATTGACTTACTCAAGCGGTTACTTGTACCTTTCACAAGTCCACGCTTGTACGACATGCTGGAGCGGCCGCGGAGCCGCACCGGCGACAGCATTCGGATGGAAGCCACATGAGCACGCACGATACGGCAGCGATCATCCGCACCTACCACGACGCCTGGACCGCCAAGGATTTCGACCACGCTGTCGCCTTGCTCGCTGACGGCCTGACGGTCGAGGTACCGGTCAACGACTACCCCACGACCGACTCCTTCGCCGCCGCGCTGAAGAGCTTCGGATCGATGACCACCAAAGCCGATCTGCTGGCCGTGATGAGTGATGGCGAGGAAGGGATGCTCCTGTACGACATGGACGTCCAGGGCCTGGGCACGTTGCGTGTCGCCGAGCACTTCACTGTCGCCGACGGCAAGATCACCGGCATCCGGCAGATCCACGACACCGCCGCCCTGCGCGCCGCCGGCTTCGTCGCCTGATCATCCGGATGAGCAGAGCACTGTCACGAGAAGAGGCGCCATGAACTCCAACCACCAGAACGTCTCGGTCAGCGCTGAAGATGGGTTTGCGCAGTGCCTGATCATCAAAGCCGCGCGCGAACGCGTGTTCGACGCCATCGCCACCCTCGATGGCCCCCGCCACTGGTGGACGAGCGAGGTGACCGGCTCGGCCGACACCGGCGGTGAGCTGTGCTTCGGGTTCGCCGGGCTGGACGAACAGATGGTCATGCGCGTCGACGCACGCATCCGCCCGTCGCTGATCCAGTGGTCGTGCATCGCACACACCCGAGACAACGAGTGGACCGGCACCCGGCTGCGATTCGAACTCGCCGCGCATGGTTTCGAGGCATGCGAACTGAACTTCCGCCACACCGGACTATCGGCCGACCTTGTCGCGGACGGTTGGGAGCGCTTCCTGGCCAGCCTGGCCGCCTACGCCGAACACGGCACGGGCACTCCTTTCGGGACATGACACCAACGGAGGCTGGAATCTCCCGCCTTCGGGCGTGAAAGGACATCAATACCTCAAAAACGAGGTAGCAGCAGTCTCCCTATGGGTCCGTCCGGCGTGCCTGCAGCAGATCGGGGATGCCTTCCGCTGCTAGCACGAGGACCGGCACGCCGCTCATGGTCGCGGCGTGTGCCGAGATGGTGTGGTCGGACCTTTACCGACAAATCGGCCCAAAGGCGACGTACTACCAGCAGAAACAACCAGTGGAGGCTGAGGTGATCCCAGAACCGCCACATGTGCGGTCGGTGCGTGTCCGAGGGGCGATCACAACCAATCGCACATATGTCGGATGCGCATTCGCTGAAATGCCGGTGTTGGCGCCGAACGCACCGCTGGGCGGCATGACATGCGCGGCGTCGCCCGGCTGATCCTGCTCGCCCTGTCGATCGCCCTCTACAAGGCAAATATTCCGCGC
>CAZRMD010000384.1:0-2347 GCA_964601135.1 uncultured Actinomycetes bacterium
CGGCCGACTCCCAGGGAGGGTCTGCGTTCCCCGTCTTCGACGGGCAGGTCACGATCGTGCCCGTCCTGATGATGAGGGTGATTGGAATGGGAATTTGCCTGCCCTCAACGGATCGTATTTCGACGCCGGCAGGGCCGATCCCAATCGACCAGTTACGGGTGGGCACGATGGTGTGGACCCGGGATGGCGGCGGTCGTCGGGTCGCCGCGCCGATCGCCATGATCAGGCATGTGCCGACGCCGCCTGGCTTTCATGTGATCCGGCTTACGCTGGAGGGCGGCCGAGTTGTCGAGGCCTCTGCCGGCCATCCAACCACCAGTGGCCGCCGTGTCGGTGACCTGATGGTGGGCGATACGCTGGACGGCAGCCGGATCGTTGAGATTGGCCACGTGTCATACAGCGAAGAGACGTGGGACATCCTTCCGCAAAGCGCGAGTGGCGCCTATTGGGCGAACGACGTCCTGCTGGAAAGTACGCTCTTGTCTTCGTAGACCCCTCTCCCCGACCCTCCCCGCGTGGGGGAAGATCTCTAGGGGAACGAGATGGCCTGGGGGGCGGTGATGCTCTCCAGGCTGGGGAACGGCGCCGAGGTGATCGGCTGGGAGCCCGCAGCCGGCAGGCTGAGCACGAATGTGCTGCCTTTGCCAACCTCACTTCGTTCCAGGGTCAACGTCCCACCGTGGCGCTCGGCCAGCTCGCGGCTGATGAACAGGCCCAGGCCAGTCCCCGGCTGCGGCCCAAGGGACGCATCGTCGATGCGGTAGAAGCGCTCGAATACCTTCTCCTGCTTGTCGCGCGGGATGCCAATTCCGCGGTCCTCGACGATCAGCGACGGACCGCCCTCGTTGCTGACCGTCATCTTCACCCAGGGCTTCTGGGACGTGTAGGTCAGCGCATTGTTGATGAGGTTGTCGATGATGCGCGCCAGCTGCTCTCGATCGGCATTGACCAGCACCGGTTCGTCGGGCTCACTGTAGATCAACTCGGCTTTCAAAAGACCCGCACGGGCTTCTGCGCGAGTGATCGCCTGGGCGGCCATCTCCCTCAGGTCCAGCGTCTTGGTGTCGATCGGCACCTTGCCGCCCTCGATGCGTGCCGCGGTGAGCAGGTCGTCGACGATGCTGTTGAGCTCGGTGGCTTTGCTCATCAGCGTACGCAGTGGCCGATCCCATTTATCCGGCGTGAGCGTCCCATCCTGGAGCATGGACAGATAGCCGGTAATGACCGAGAGCGGCGTGCGCAGCTCGTGCGCGGCCATGCTGAGGAAGGCGCTCTTGCTCTTGCTGGCTTCCTGCGCCTCGGCGAACAGGATCTGGGATTGCTTGAGGAGATCTTCTGTGCGCATGTTGGCTTCGATCGTGTTGAGCACGACACCGACGCTGTCCGTGAGCTGGTCCAGAAAGTCGAGGTAGGTGGGGACGAATGGCTGCATCGACGCCAGCTCGATGACGGCCTTCACCCGGCCCTCGAAGATGACGGGCAGGACGACGATGCTGGCCGGTGTCGATTCGCCCAGCCCCGAGCGCACCGCGACATAACCCGGCGGAACGTTGCTCAGCAAGATGCGGCGGCCATCGCGGGCACACTGGCCGACCAGGCCTTCGCCCCAACGGAAGCTCTTGATGGGGGTGTCGGCCGGGCCGACCGCGTAGCCGGCCGCCATCCGCAGGATGGGTTCTTCGCCCTCGCGATTCTGGACCACGTAGAAGCCGCCGTAATGGGCCGACACCAGGGGAGCGACTTCCATCAGGATCAGGTCCGCCACGGTGCGCAGGTCGCGCTGCCCTTGCAGCATGCGCGTGAACTTTGCGATGTTCGTCTTGAGCCAGTCCTGCTCCATGTTCTTTTCGGTCGTCTCTTTCAGGTTGCGGATCATCTCGTTGATCTTGTCCGCCAGGAGCTCGACTTCGCCTCTCGCCTCCACACCGATGGATCGGGTCAGGTCGCCCTCCGTGACAGCCGTCGCCACCTCGGCGATGGCACGTACCTGGTTGGTCAGGGTGGCGGCGAGCTGATTGAGGTTGTCGGTGAGGTCCTTCCAGGTACCGGCGGCACCCGGCACACTCGCCTGGCCGCCCAGCTTGCCTTCGACACCGACCTCGCGGGCCACACTGGTGACCTGCTCGGCGAAGGTGGCGAGCGTATCGGTCATGTCGTTGATCGTGTCGGCCAGAGCGGCGATCTCACCCTTGGCCTCAAACACCACCTTGCGACGCAGGTCGCCTTGCGCGACGGCCGTGACGACGCGCGCGATACCACGCACCAGTTCGGTGAGGTTGCCGGCCATCAGGTTAACGCTGTCAGTCAGGTCCTTACAGGTACCGGCGACGCCCAGGACGTGAGCCTG
>CAZRMD010000385.1:0-2343 GCA_964601135.1 uncultured Actinomycetes bacterium
ACCTCAAGCAAACCTACTCGTTGACCGCTTTGAGCCAGCAGCAGCGCGATATTTATCTGCCGCGTGGTCGCTGGTTCGATTATCACACCAATCAGGTTTACCAGGGCGGGCAAGTCGTCAAATTCCCCGCGCCGCTGGATACGATGCCGATCTTTGTTCGGGCCGGGCATGTGATTCCGCTGTGGCCGGTTCAGCAATTCGTCGGGCAGGTTCCGATCAAAGAATTGCGCCTCAAGGTTTACGCCGGAGATGGCGAAACAACCCTGTACGAGGATGCCGGTGAAGGGCTGGATTACATCAATGGAGTGTACCGCTGGCTGTACTTTACCGCGAAGTTATTGCCTACCGGCGGCATGACGCTGGATTGGCGGCAAGCCGGCAAATATATCCCATCGTATACGGCGGTGCGCTGCGAAGTTTTTGGAATCCAGGTCGAGCCGAAAAATGTCGAACTGGATGGGCGATCTGCGCCGTTGTGGTATTACGAGAAAAACATCGTTGAGTTCACGGCGAACAAGCCCTTTGAACACGCCAAGATCGTCAGTGTGGATTAACTACGCTGCAACCACCTATGATCGATGTAGGGACGTTTGTTGCCAAATCACATTCTTAATGGCTTTAGCGTGGAGTCTTGGGCATATGAAAAAATAACATCCTCACACCGCAACCTCGCCTCAGCAGTGGCAGACCGGATGCAGCGCCGTTATGCAAGGCTGACCGGGCGCGGGACAACGGCGTTGTTTATTGCGCTGCGGGCTATCGCCTTATGCAAAAGTACAGGCGAGATCATCCTGCCGGATATGATCTGCTCAACGGTGCTGGATGCGGTGCTGCTGGCTGGATTCACGCCTCGATTTGCCGATATTGTCCCGAATCGCTTCACGCTTGATCCTGCCAGCGTACAGGATAACATCACCGACCAAACGCGAGGCATCCTGTTCGCGCACTTGTTTGGCTATGGCGCTGAATATTCACACCCGGATATTCTGACAATTGAGGACGCCGTACAAGGCTTAGGCGGCACAGTCGGTCATCAGGCGGTGGGCACATCCGGGGATATTGCGTTCATCAGCTTCCATGAAACCAAAATGATCGGCGGGCGCGGCGGCGCTGACCTGACCGATGATCCCGCGCTGTGGGACGCAATAGGCGCGGTTGATCTGGCGATCCCGAAGGTTGATTTCAGCGGGCGCTATGGACATTACTGGCATCAATTGCAAGCCGCCGCCGGGATGCTGCTCCGTCCGTTTGACTCGTCACCAGCCAATATCGAGCAGATCGAAGCAGGATGGTCATCGTTGGGAGATAACGTCAGATCACGCAACGAAAAAGCCCACTATTTACGGGCTGGCCTGGCCGGTTTACCGCTGAGTTTGCCAGAAATCCGCGAAGGCGATGCTATCTGGCGCTATACGTTTGCCGCGCCGCATCGGATGGCGGCAAGCTGGATTCTGCGCCATTTGCAACTCGCCGGACTCAGCGGATCGAGCCTGTATCCTTCGCTCAGCGATCTGTTTGCGCCGGAGCCGACCTTGTACAGCGCAAGCCTCGCCCATCGCATGATTAATCTGTGGGTCGATGCCAACACGACCCAAACCACACTGGATCGCACGCTAGCAATTATCCGATCTGCGCCATTGTAAGCCAAGAATGTGTTAATCAAACATTTAATTCCCCGCTTAACCGGACTCGTGGTACACTTCCCGGTTTGGGAAATGTGGCAGGGCCACAGCATGTACACGACAATCAGATGGAGAAATAATGTCAGACACAATACCCACAGAATCAACCCCCAATGAACCAACATCCGGCGTCGATTTAGAAGCACTGGTCAATGAATATGTGCAAGGCGTCAGCAATCCTGTCGGTGAAGGTGGCCTGTCGTGGCTTGACGCCCGCAGCACCATCGAAGCTGAAAACGAGCATTTGACGACGGCACAAATTGAGCGCGTATCCAAAGCTGATCAGAAGCTGCTTGCCAATGCCGGACAGGTTGCGGAGCAGATCGAAGCCTCATCAAGTGGATCGTTGAGTGCCATACGCGCCACCACGCAGCGCCCAACCGACCAATGGTGGTGGTATCTGGACGTACTCGACAGCGTATCCGACTATTATACGGGCAGGCCGGTCAGCAAAGCCGAGCAAGTGGTTTCGCGCGTTATTGACGTGCTGCTGCTGGTCGCGCTGGGCGTATTGGCCTTTTTGCTGATCCGCAACTGGCTGCCGCAAGCAACCGGATTAGGAGCCAACAACCCGACAGCGATTCCAACAGTTCCGTCCTCCACACCAGCGCCTACCGCAACCATTGATCCGGGCGCGTTCGATATGAACACCGCCAAATTA
>CAZRMD010000386.1:0-2342 GCA_964601135.1 uncultured Actinomycetes bacterium
GCGACCGCTCCCGCGTCCTCGGCGATCTTGGCCTGCTCGGGCGTGACGACGTCCATGATGACGCCGCCCTTCAACATCTCGGCCAGACCCGCCTTGACCTTCCAGGTTCCCCGCCGGTCGGAAGTGGCAGGATTCAATTCGGCCACCAGGCCATTTTACCGTCCGATCCTTACAATTCATCCGCAATGCGGGGCGCGCGGCGGACGCGGCGGCAGCAGGTCGTCGCCGTTATCGTCGCCGTCGCCCTCGGCCTGCCGGCACTGTTCGGCGTAGCCGTCGTCGTCGGGCTGTGGCTCACACCGCCGATCGACGACCTGCCAAAGCGGGTGGACGCCATCCTCGCGGCCCACGGTGGCAGTCGGGTGTCCCTCGGCGACGTCCCCGATCAGCTGAGCGAAGCCCTGATCGCCATCGAAGACGAGCGCTTCTATCAACATCGCGGCATCGATACCCAGGGACTCATCCGCGCCGTCCTCACGGATCTCTATCACCACCGCACCCTGCAGGGCGGCAGCACGCTGACCCAGCAGCTGGTCAAGCTGCTCTACCTGGACAACAACGATGACGGCTGGCGCAAGGTTGAAGATCTCCTGCTCGCGCTCAAGGTCGAGGCCCACTTAGACAAGCACACCATCCTGGAAAGCTATTTCAACGCCGTCTACTACGGCCACGGCGCCTATGGCATCGGACGAGCCTCGGCCATCTATTTTCACGAGCCCCCGGCGTCGCTCGACCTGGCACGCGCCGCCATGCTCGCCGGGCTGCCGCAGTCGCCCTCCTTCTACGATCTCTACCGCAATCCGTGCGCGGCGCGCGCGCGTCAGTTCAACGTCCTGGCGCAGATGGCGCACGACGGCTACATCAGCCAGGACCAGGCGGCCCGGGCCTACGGCGAGCCGATCGGCTACCCCTGCAAGTAGGTCGTACGGTCATGGCTCTTGGCGCCAGGTCCGGCCGTCCCAAGACCACAGCTCATTCGTGACTCGTGTTTGCCATTTCATCGAGGAGTCGTAGGCCGCGATCATTCCTCCGAAGAGGACGACGCGTCCGATCCCTGCGTCGAACGTCATGGTGGCGAATTGCCGATTCAATGGGTGAGTCTCGGTGGGCTGCGGCTGCCAGCCGTTACCGGTAAAGAAGAAGGTTGTGTCGCCGGCAAGCATCACGACCTTCTTCGGAATGGCGTCGTACGCCATGTAGATTTGGCCCTGTCCATCGCAACCAGCAACAATTGGATGCAGCTGCCGCCAGGCCGTCCCGTTCCAGGTCCAGGTCTGGGCCACCGTGCCGCTGGATTGCTGGACTGACCCACACAACACGACCACGTGCAGACGTGGATCTTCGGCTGCGGCGTACTGCCACATTCCCGCAGGCAGCGAGCCTGGCAGGCCGATCCACGCCCCACCATCCCAGCGTGACGCTTGATCGGTCAGCGCCACCACCGCCTGCATCGTGGAGTCGTAGAAGGCGGGACCTGGCGGGCCGGCCGGCGACGGAGCCGCCTCGTACTCATGCCAGTCGTTGCCGTCCCAGGTCCAGGTGTCCAGTTGCTGTGGCGTTGTGACCTGTGATTCCGGATCGAAGGAGCCGCCGCCTACCAGCACCGCTTGCCGGGCCCTGGGGTCATAGGCGAATCCGGCAAAGGCGCGTCCCGGCGGGACATTGTTGGTTCCTAACTTCGTCCAAACATGGCCGTCCCACGCCCAGGTGTCTTCGAAGATGGACGTGCGCGGGCAGGCATTGTCCCCACGAACGCCGCTGAACATGATGAGGCGGCCGCTCGTCGCGTCGTAGGTCAGGGCAGCCCCAACTCGCGGAGCTGGGTGAGCGCGGTCCGTGTAGGGCGACGGCGTCGAGTAGCCAAGACACGGATCAAGTGATGGAAACGCCGGCCGCGTCTGGTAAGGAAATGGCGCGCATGCCGTAATCAGAACGGCTACGACAGCGGCGGCCACCGGGCGCATAGCGGTAGAACGAAACTGCGGTCGTCGCCTTTGGCTGTTGGCAAATGTGAGAAGCGCATCATGTGCACGTGGCGGCGGACATCGTGCTCCTGGGACCGCCGGGCTCGGGGAAAGGCACCCAGGCGGCTCGCCTGACAGGCCAACACCGGATGCCGCACATCGCCACCGGCGACATCTTGCGGGCCGGGGTCGACGCGGGGACGCCGCTCGGGCAGCAGGTGAAGGCTTACATGGATCGAGGCGAGCTGGTGCCCGATCCGTTGATGGTCGACATCATCCGGCACCGCCTGGCTGAGCCCGATGCCCAGCACGGCTTCGTCCTGGATGGCTTCCCCCGCACCGTCCCTCAGGCCGAGGCACTCGATGCCCTCCTGGCTG
>CAZRMD010000387.1:0-2336 GCA_964601135.1 uncultured Actinomycetes bacterium
TTCTCCAGATCCCACAACTTGACGGAGATACCTGGCTACAACTGAGCATCTTAGTTGTAGCCCTGGTTCTCTGTGGGTTTGCATCCGCCGCCGAGACGGCCCTCACCTCAATCAGCCGCATCAAACTCAAGAACCTGGCCGAAGAAGGCGATCCCCGCGCTAGAGAAATCGAAAAATTGTTGGCCGAACCCAACGTTTTCCTGACTACGATTCTGGTTGTCAACAGTGTCGCAGTGATCGTGGCCTCCAGCCAGGCGACTGTGCTGGCTCTGCGCTTTTCGGCAAACTGGGGCGAACTGCTCTCTTCGATTCTTATCTCGTTGATCGTCTTGATCTTCTGTGAGATCACGCCCAGGACGGCGGCAGTGCAGAATCCCTGGCGCTGGGCCAGAGCGCTGGTTGGCCCGGTGCGCGCCACCGCCTGGATACTCAAGCCGCTGGTGACGCTGTTAGGCGCGCTGACCTCGCTCTTTGTGCGCTTGATGGGTGGAGAGGTAAAGCACGGCCCGTTTGTGACTGAGGAGGAACTACGCCTGTTGCTGAGCGTTGGCGGAGAAGAGGGGGTGCTCGAAGAGGAGGAGACGGAGATGATCAATAGCATTTTCGAGTTTGCCGATACGACAGTGCGCGAGGTTATGGTGCCACGCATCGATATGGTGACGTTGCCCGACGAGGCTACCGTGACCAACGCGGTAGACCTGGCCTTGCAGGGCGGCTTCTCGCGCATCCCCGTCTATGAGGCCAGCGTGGGCATCGACGAAATTATTGGTATTCTCTATACCAAAGATATGCTCAAACAGTTGCGCGAGGGACATGACCATGCGCCCATTCGCGAACTGGTGCGCCCTGCCTACTTTGTGCCTGAGACGAAAAAGCTTGACGATCTGCTGCGCGAGATCCGCGAGAATCGTACCCATATGGTCATGGTGGTGGATGAATATGGCTCTATCGCCGGTCTGGTGACGATTGAAGATCTGGTGGAAGAGATCGTGGGCGATATCAAGGATGAATATGACCGCGAAGAGAATCTCTATGAGCAGGTCAGCGAGAACGAATATATCTTTGATGCCAGGACCAGCATTTATGAGTTTAACGAGCAGATGAACACCCATCTGGAAGATGCCGATTATGAAACACTGGGTGGCTTCGTCTATGCCCAGCTCGATAAGATTCCGACGACCGGGGATACGATCACGTTTGAGGGTATGGTCTTTACGGTATTGGCGACACGGGGGCGGCGCATTCTCAAAATTCGCGTCGAGCGTGTCGTTGAAGGCAAGGCCGAAGCCTCTCAAGAGCAAGAGAAGAAGACCGGTGTATTATTGCTGCCAGCTCCCGAGAAGCGTATGCAGCTAGAGCAGGGAGAGGAGAGAGAGCGGGGGGGACGGGCTACTGACCAGGGCGCGGGTGAGCAGTCAGATGGGCAGGCTTCAGAGGAGCCTTCGCGCTATGAGTATCGAGGAGCATAATGCAATGGGTGTTTCACTGTCGAAAAGGAAGCGGGATGATCAATCGCACCCGTACAATAGGAAGCTACCAGAGTTTGTACGCGTGGTCGAAGTGGGGCCGCGTGACGGTTTGCAGAATGAGCGGGCGCGTGTCCCGACCGCGCAGAAGATCCAGTTTATTCAGATGCTTGCCGAGGCGGGGCTGCCCATCGTTGAGGCGACCTCGTTTGTCAGCCCGCGCGCTATTCCGCAGTTGAGCGACGCCAGTGAGGTGATGGCCGGATTGACGCGCCTTCCCAGAACCGACTATCCTGTGCTGGTGCCGAATCTCAAGGGAATGGAGCGGGCCATAGCGGCGGGTGTGCGCTCTATCGCGGTCTTTACCGCAGCCAGCGAGAGCTTCACGCGCCACAACATTAATGCGACTATTGCCGAGAGTCTGGCGAATTTTCGGCCCGTCATCGAACTGGCCCGGCGCGAACAGATCGCAGTACGCGGCTATGTCTCGACGGTTTTTGGTTGTCCCTACGAGGGCAGGATTGAGCCGCGCCAGGTGCTCTCCGTTGTTGAGGCGTTGCTAGAACTGGGTGTGGGTGAACTCTCGCTCGGCGATACCATTGGGGTTGCGACGCCCAATCAGGTGGTGGATGTGCTGAGCCTTGTGCTTGAGGAGAGCGCCATCCCGCTTGAACGTCTGGCGGTCCATTTTCACGATACACGAGGTACCGCGCTGGCGAATGTGTTGATGGCCCTGCAAATGGGCATCAGCAGCGTTGATTCCTCTGCCGGTGGGTTGGGAGGCTGCCCTTACGCTCCCGGTGCCGCTGGCAATCTGGCTACCGAAGATCTCCTCTACATGTTACATGGCATGGGCATCCAGACCGGTGT
>CAZRMD010000388.1:0-2328 GCA_964601135.1 uncultured Actinomycetes bacterium
TGCGAGGCGTGATTATAGCGATCATCGTTCCGAGACCCCCTCCCTAGCCCTCCCCACAATGGGGAGGGAACCCGGGTCGAGGGATAATGGCACGCGATGTCTAGCGAGCGGCGGCGCATTGCGTCGGCCGCGACGCTCATCCTTGTCGCCTATGGACTGAGCCGCGTCCTGGGGGCCGTGCGCGAGCTGGTCATCGCCAACACCTTCGGGACCAGCCGTCAGCTGGACGACTATCGGGTCGCCTTTGGTGTGCCCGACCTGCTGTTCAATCTGCTGCTTGCCGGGGCGATCAGCTCCGCGTTCATCCCGGTACTGTCCGAGCACCTGGCGAAGCACGAGGAGCAGCGCGCTCGGGAGATCGCTCAGCGGGTGCTCAATGCCTCCGTCCTGATCCTGACCATCGGCGCCGCCATCCTGTTCGTCGTCGCCCCGGTTTACGTCTCGCTGATCGCCTTCGGCTATAGCGCGAAAGACCACGAGCTGATCACGGAATTGACCCGCATCTTGTTGTTGCAACCGATCTTCCTGGGCGCGGGCGGCATGGTGATCGGCATTCTGACCGCCCACCAGCGCTTCTTCGCCCAGGCGCTCGCGCCGCTCTTCTACAACGGCTCGATCATCGTCGCGGCGGCCCTCTTCGCGCCGCGCTATGGCGTCACGGCACTGGCCATCGGTGTGGTGGCCGGCGCGATGCTGCACGTCGGTGTCCAGCTGCCCTCGCTCTGGCGAACGGGCTGGCGGCCGGTAGCGGCGCTGGGTTTTAAGGATCCCGGCGTTCGGAAGGTCGGCCGGCTGATGTTTCCAATCGCGCTGGGGCTGGCGGCCGCGCAGGTCAACGTCTTCGTCGACACGGTCCTGGGTACGTCGCTGCCCCATGGACGGGTCGCGGCCCTCCGATACGCCGATACGATCGCGCAACTTCCCCTCGGCACCTTCTCCCAGGCGCTGGCCTTCGTCCTGTTCCCCTTCCTGGCGCGAGACGCGGCCCTGCGCGCGATCGACTCCATCCGGCATCGGACTGCGCTGGCGCTCCGACTCAACATATTTGTCCTGCTCCCGGCATCGGTCGGCCTGGCGATCCTTGGGGTTCCGATCGTCGCTGTCCTCTTCGAGCGCGGCCAGTTTGGGCCGCCATCCGTGCAGCAGACGGCCTATGCGCTGACCTTCTTCAGCCTCGGACTGGCCGGGCAGGCGGCGACCGCGCTGCTGGTGCGCGTCTTCTACGCCCTACAAGACGTGATGACGCCGTTGCGCATCTCCCTGATCGTGATCGGCGTCAACCTTGCCACGAACGTCATCCTCGTTCGGCTGCTGGCCCAGGGCGGGCTGGCCCTGGGGACCTCGATCGCGGCAACGCTCAACGCCGTGCTCCTGGCACGGGCCCTGCGGGCGCGGCTGCACGGCCTCGACGGCCGCTCGATCCTGGTGACCGTGCAGCGCGCGTTGATCGGCGTCATCCCGATGGCCCTCGTGACGGCGATCGTCGTCAATTTCATCACGCGTGGGTCATACCAGGGCGGCCTTCGACCCCTGGTGGCGGTGCTGGTCGCCGTCGTCCTCGGCGCCGGCACCTATCTCCTGATTCAGCTCGCACTTCGCAGCGAAGAGGTTGGCGTCGTCTTTTCCGTCATCAGGCGCGACCAGCCGCGCGTGTAGGCTCGGTACGACGTGGCGCTGATCTTGCCGGCATACGCCAAGCTCAATCTGACGCTCGATGTCATCGGCCGCCGACCCAATGGGTACCACGACATCGACTCGCTGATGCAGACGATTTCGCTCCACGACCTGCTCTCGGTCGAGCGCACCGACTGTCGCGTGTTCGACGTCATCGGACAGGCGATCGAGGGTGAAAACCTGGTGCTCAAGGCCGCTCGTGAGCTGGAAGGTCGTGTTGGGAGGGCGCTGCCATTCACGATCCGACTGTTCAAGCGGGTTCCGATGGGTGCTGGCCTGGGCGGCGGCAGCGCGGACGCCGCGACCTTCCTGCGAGCCGCGAATCGACTGTACGATCTGCAGCTCAAACCCAACGAGCTCGTCGAGATCGCCACGGAAGTCGGACAGGATGTGCCCTTCTTTTTGAGTGGTGGGACGGCCCGTGCGACCGGACTGGGCTCCACCATCACGCCGCTGCAACCAGTTCCCGGGACGTGGCACTTTCTCGTCGTCTGCCCGCCTGTCGAGGTCTCGACGCGGTCGGTGTATGAAGCAGTCGATGGGACCGTACCCAGTGAACGGCGCACTCCCGCGTTTGCTGAGGTGCTACAGACCCCCTCCCCGGCCCTCCCCCCAAGGGGGAGGGGGAAAGAAAGCCCCCAGAATACCCTGTTC
>CAZRMD010000389.1:0-2320 GCA_964601135.1 uncultured Actinomycetes bacterium
GGCCTCGCGGGTGGGACCGCTCAGTCGGGAATGGATCATCGGCGCCGGCGTCGCGGGTGCGTTCTTTGCGCTGCTGGGTGTCGTTCTTGCGGTCACACGCTGGCCGGTGCATGCCTGCTGCGCGCTTCCCGAGAGCTTCACGAATGCGCTGGGCACCACATATATCGTCGGCATCTGGACCCTGGCGATCCTGCTGGGATCGGCAGCCCTCGGCTGCGGACTGCTGCTGGTTGCGTCCCCACCCCCTCCCCGACCCTCCCCACCAGGGGGAGGGAGAACGCGAGCGCCCTCTCGCAGGGGGAGGGAGTTGGGAGGAACTGGCAGGCGACGATGACCGCCGGACTCAATGTGATCCTGGTTGCCTCCGCCGCGCTGTTCGCCGTGGGCATCTTTGCGGTCGCCGGCCGCCGGAGCGCGATCATCACCCTGCTCGGAACGCAGTTCATGTTCGCCGCCGGCGCGATCGCGTTCGTCGCCTTCGGGCGGTTCGGCCTGGGCGCCGAGAACCAGACGTCGGCGGACACGATGGCCCTCTTCGCCGGCGCCAGCGCCGTGGCCGAACTCGCGATCGGCCTGGCCATGGCCGCGCTGATCTACCGCGAGGGTCGCAGCTTTTCCGTCGACGTCGATCGTGGATAGGGCGGTCTTTCTGTGATTCTGGCGCTGCTCGCGGCCGCTCCCAAGGTGGCCGCGGCGCCGAAGGGCCCGCTCGATACCTGGAGCCCGACCCTGCTGGCGTGGTTTGCGCTGCTCCTCCCGCTCGCCGCCCTCGTCATCATCCTGGCCTTCACCATCGACTCGCGGCGGCTCAGTCAGGCGATTGCCGTCCTCTTCACGCTTGGGGCGACCGTCTGCGCGCTGCTCGTCGTGGCGATCGAACTGGCGCACCCCCTGCATCACGAAGATAACCACACCTTCCTCCAGTTCTTCACCGGGCAGTCGGGTGGCGCCTCGGAGTTTCTGCTGCAATGGGGCGTCCTGGCCGACCCCCTGGCCGCGGTCATGCTGATCACCATCGCGCTGGTAAGCCTGTTCGTCCAGGTCTACGCGCTGTCGTTCATCCGGCGCGAAGACAGCCCCATCCGCTTTTTCTCCGTGCTGCTGTTCGCCACCTTCGCCATGATGGGCGTCATTCTCTCGACCACGCTGTTCGAGCTGCTGCTCTTCTTTGGCCTGGTCACCATTTCGTCCTATCTGATGATCGGGTACTGGTGGCAGCGCGAGGAGGCCAACAACGCCGCCGGGCGAGTCCTGCTCGTGTCCCTGATCGGCGACGTCGCGTTGCTGGTCGGCACTGCCTATATCTATTTCCGGTTCAGCGAGCTCAACATTCAAGCCCTGGCCGGCCAATATACCGGCGGCAAGCTGAGCGCCAACGGCCTCTTCATCATGTCGATCATCCTGTTCGTCGCGGCCGCCGCCAAATCCGCGTTGTTTCCCCTGCACGTCTGGCTACCGGCCAGCGCGCAGGCGCCGGCGCCCGGCGCCGCCCAGCTGCATTCGGCTGGGGCGGCACTGTGCGGCGTCTACCTGATCGCCCGCATGTATGCGCTCTTCCATGCGAGCCCGCGCGGACTGGCCCTGCTCGCGATTGCTGGCGGCGTCAGCGCATTGCTGGGGGTGCTGTTTGCCCTCTTCCAGGACAACCTGAAGCGCGCCATCGCCTACACGACGATGGCGGAGCTCGGCCTGATGGTGCTGGGCCTCGGCATCGGTGCCTACGGCGCGGCCATCTTCGAGGCCTTCGCCCAGGCGTGGCCCAAAGCCTTGCTCTTCCTGGCAGCCGGCGTCATCATCCGCGAGCTGCGCACGGAGCGGATGGGGGAGATGGGTGGCCTGTGGCGGCGAATGCCCTTCGCCAGCTGGATGCTGTTGATTGCCGCGGCGGCCGGCGCCGGTGTTCCCCCCTTCAGCACCTTTTGGAGCAAGGACACCGTCCTGTCGAAGGCGCTGGCCATTTCCAGCGCTCCGGCGGTCGTGGTCGGCACCGCGGTGACGCTGATCGGTGCTATCGCCCTGGCCCGCATCTTCTTCCTGATCACCACCGGGGAAACGGTGCGCCGCCGGCGCTTCGAGCCCGAGCGCATTCGCGACGCCAGCGGCCGGGTGGCATTCGCGATGGTGGTTTTTGCCATCCCCAGCGTCGTCGGCGGCCTCCGCGGCTTTCGCGGCCGCACTGACCCGATCGCCTTCGTCACGTTTCCAGGCGTGCCGCTGGCCAACTCCCATTTCCTGGCGGCCAGCGTGACGGCGGTCGCCGCGCTCGCCGGCGTGGGCATCGGCTGGCTGGTCTATGCCCGACGGTTGCGTCCGGTGGCGG
>CAZRMD010000390.1:0-2319 GCA_964601135.1 uncultured Actinomycetes bacterium
GCGAAACCGGAGTGGTGGAAGCGCCGGCCGGGCGGAGGCGAGGGCGCATGACCGAGTCGCGAACTCGACCTCTCCTTCGCGTGATCCAAGGTACCGGGGGGCCAGACTCTGCCCCCATCCGGGAGACGAAACCTCACCGGACGCAGCTGGTCCGGGTCGATTCCGGCAACGCACGCAATCGTCCTCACCCATCGTCACCCAAGCGCTACCCAGGAGGGGACGCGGCGTGACCGAACAGATTCACCTTCCTGCCGGCCTCGCGCTTGTTCCGGTCGAGCTGATCCAACCCTGTCCGATCCAGCCTCGCGTGAACGTCTCAATCGAACTGGTCGACAAGCTGACCGGATCGATCAAGGCGGGCCGCCACCAACCACTGCTGGAGGTCGAACCCGCGCCTGGACTGCCCGGTCGCTACCAGATCGTTTGCGGGGAGCAGCGGTGGCGGGCGGCGAAGGAGGCCGGTCTACTCGAGATCTTCGTGCTCATCCATCCCCACCTCGGCTATCTCCAGCGACTCGAGAAGCAGTACGAGGAGAATCGCCTCCGCGCCGACCTCGACCTGGTTGAAGAGGCGCACTGCATCCTGCTCGACAAAACGATCCGCGACATCGCGGTCGCCGAGCAGCTGCTGCGCGATTCGCTAGTTCCCTTCCAGCCCCTGGACGAGAAGCGGATCCTTCACCGCGACCAGTTCATCGAGCACGTCGATGGTCTGCGAAGGCTGCTGGTCAAGCACAGGGTCCACACCATCAAGGGTCCAGACGGCAAGCCGATCGTCGGCCCACTCTCACCCTGGCGCGAAAGCGAGCAGGCACTCGGCATCTCCGAGTCCCAACGCAAGATGAAGATTGGCGTCCTGCGCCTGGACGTCGAAGAGCTGGATCGCGTCCGTGCGCTGCCGCAGGAACACGCCGTCCAGATTTCCCGGCTGCCCGACAAGAAGCAGCGGACCGAGCTGATCGACCGGGCTTCGGAGCTGACCTATCGCGAGGTTCGCAGCGCGGTCGATCGCCTGCTCTCGAACCCCGAGCTCAAGGTCGACGACTCACTGTCCGCCGATGCCGGCGCACCCGAGCTGATCACCTTCGAGAGCCGGCTCGCCATGATCGCCGACCTCTGCCGCCAGCTGGTCAGAGCCCTGCGGAACTTGGACCCGGTGGTTTCAGCCGACGAGCGCTCGACGGTTGCCGAGCTACTTGCATGCCTCGAAGCCGACGCGACCACCTTCCGGCGCAGCGGCGGGAATGATTCCAAATGATTCCGCCGAAAAGCAATCATTCCGAGCCGGCGAATCCCTTCCGCCCGGGTATGGGTTTGGATCCGCCCTACCTCGCCGATCGCGCAGCACAGCTGGAGCGGTTCACCAGGTACCTCGCGGCCTTCCCGTCCTTTCCGCGCAACGTCAGGCTCACTGGCCTTCGTGGTGTCGGCAAGACCGTTTTGCTGCAGCACTACTCAGCGGCGGCCGAAGCGCGTGGCTGGGTCGTCGTTCGCCGTGAATGCAGCGAACACCTGCAGAACGAATCAACGTTTGCGCTGGCGCTGGTTGCGGACTGCAGGACTGCAGTCGAGCATTCGTCGCGCGCTCTTGCACTTCGCCAGCGCTCGACGACGGCCGCGCGTCGGGCTCTCGATCTGCTCGGCGCGCTGACGGTAACGCTCGAAGGAGTGACGCTGGCCATCAAGCCCCCGGCATCCGCTGCACCCCAACCCGAGGTGCTCGAAGACCGGATGTTCCAGGCTCTGAAGCTCGCCTGCGAAGCAGCTGAGACTGCGCACCGTACGGGAGTTGTCTTCTGCTACGACGAGGCACACGTCCTCACCGACTCCCCTCGCCGTCGCCAGTTTCCACTCGGGGTCTTCCTCGCCAGCATGGCCAGAGCGCAAAGGTCGGGACTGGCCGTGATGCTGGTCGTGAGCGGACTGCCCACACTCACCGACAACCTGGCTCGCGCCAAGAGCTACTCCGAGCGCATGTTCCAGGCCGAGCTGCTCGATGCGCTGCGCCCGCCTGAGGATGCGCTCGCCTTCGTTCGCCCGTTCGAGTCGTCGGACCGCAGCGTCGACCACCAGGTCGTCGAGTCGGTGCGGCGCGACACGGGCGGCTACCCCTTCCACATCCAGTTCTTCGGCGCCTTGCTTTGGGAAGCGTGCCCGCCTTCTGAGCGCATCACGAAGTCGGTCTTCATCCAGCACAGGCCAGCCATCCTTCGCGCTCTTGATGGAGCGTTTTTCGATGCCCGCCTGGCGCGGACCTCCGGACTGGAACGACGCGTGCTTCGAGCCGTCGCCGCCGGCGGCGAGAACACCGCCCTGCAC
>CAZRMD010000391.1:0-2311 GCA_964601135.1 uncultured Actinomycetes bacterium
TGATGGGCTAACACGTGGCCCCGCCGACCCGGAACACCGGCGCATCGTACACGCCGATGCGCGCTCGCCGAGAGCGCATCGAGGAGAACGACCTCCGCCTTCGATGGGCGCTGGTTTCGAACCAGCGACCTCTCGCCAGATTGCGCTCCACCCGGCGGGTCGACCTCAGCTTGAGGGCGTGCGCTCCGCCGCGGCCGCGGCGTCTTCGAGCATGTGCATGAGGGCACGCGCGTCCGCCGGCGTCAGCTCCGTCTGTGCTGTTCCCGCCTCCTGCTGTTGCACCAGGAGGACGACTTTGTCTAGCCGCACCTGCACCTCGACGCGGTCACGGCCGACGTCTGCGTGAAGGACGGTCATCTGATCATCACCTCCGGGACGTGTTTCATCGCGATCAGATCTCGTCTCGATAGCCGTAGAACTCGTGGTCCTCGTTGTAGCCGCCTTGGCCTCCGTAGCGTTCGGAGAAGTCGCGGACGAACTCGATCTCCTTGATCCACTTGACCTGCTTGAAGCCGAGCTGGTTCTCGACCCTGAGTCGCAGTGGCGCCCCGTGCAGCACCGGCAGCGGTTGCCCGTTCATCTCGTAGGCGAGCTGGCTTTGGGGGTGGCGGAGGTCGCGTATCGAGTGCGAGTCGTAGTACTGGCCGCCCTCGCCGCCCTCGCCGAAGGAATAGAACATCACCCAGCGGGCGTCCGGCGATGGACGGACCAGCTCGATTAGCTTGGCGAACGGAAGCCCGGTCCACTCGCCGATCCCGGACCAGCCCTGGATGCAGTTGTGCATCGTGATGTGCGATTCGCGGCCGAGCTTCCTGATCTCCTCGAGCGAGAGCTCCACGGGGTTCTCGACTAGGCCGTGGACCCGCAGCCGGTAGTCGCGAAAGCCGCCTTCGTTGAGCCGCTGCCACTCATCGCTCGTGGGAACCAGGCCGTTGGGCCAGAAGTAGGGGCTGATGTCCTTGCGCTGGTATTCCGCGCGGGGGGCGTAGCGGTCGAACAGCAGATCCATCAGCTTGCCCACGGTCAGGTTGGAGATGCGCTGTAGCAGGCGCGTGTGCGTCCATGACAGGCGCACCGCCCAGACGTTGAATCCGACGGTGATCGCGAGTGCCGCCAGGAACAGAGCAACGCCGTTCAGGTCGTCCCTGTCCACGCCGAGGGTGATTCCGTTGAGGTTCTTCGCAAAGCCGGTTGACGCGACCATCACCATGTGGCCGAAGAAGAAGAGGAGGAACGCCACCATCACGAGGAAGTGCAGCGACCGGGCGATCGCGCGGTTGCCGAACAGCCGCTGATACCACTTGAAGCGGTTATCCAGGGCGGGTGACATGGCCAGACCGGTGAGGATGGCCAGCGGTGCCAGCACGAACACGACGGCGAAGTACGAGAGTTGCTGCAGCGCATCGAAGCGGTAGTAGCCGCCCAGTTGGGGAGGGAGGTGAAGCGCGCCGTACTGGAGGGCGCATGAGCCGGCCGCCGGGAGGATCGAGGCCTGTGTGGGTACCAGCTCAAGGTAGTGCTGCGTCGCGAACGTCAGCGTGATGTACGCGATCCCCGTGAGGATGAAAAGGATGTCGAAGAGGAAATGCCAGTGGCGGGCCGGGCCGATGGTGTGCCGCCCTCCCGGCAGTCCGACGACCGGACTCAGCATGATCGCGTCGTCCTTGGACGTCCACACACGGTCCTTGGGCACCGGTCCCCGAAACCGGAGCCACTCTTGATCGGGCTGGGAACCGATCTTGAGGTAAAGCCGCGGATGGTCGGCCAGGATCTGCAAGCCCGAGCGGATGATCAGCACCAGGAAGAAGAAGGTGGCCGCGTGGGTTGCGATCTGCCAGGCGCTGATCCCGGGGGCGAAGCGCGGCGTGTCCTGCTCGCACGGGTGAGCCGCGATGAACGCCGTCGCGGTGCCGGTCGTGATGAAGAGCTTGCACGCGATCACGATCGCGACGCAGACCAGGAGCGCGGCCGGCAAGAGCCACCATACGGAGATGAAGCGCGTACCGATTCGCATGTGCACACGCGTGAGCGACATCCGCGGATGGACGCCCTGCTCACGCAGCAGCGCCTCGTGGGCGAACTCGTCCTGCAGCCCAGCCTCGCCCGGGACGTCGCGGCGCCGATGACCGTTGCGCTTCATGTCCAACCTCGACGCGCCAGGCTCGATGACAAGGCGCGTCCTCCGTGCCGGATGCCAGTGGTGTTGGCGATGGGCGTAAGCAGGAATGCTGCCCCGCGAACCAGTGCCTGTCGTCGGCCGCAAGGCGGATCCATCGGCGCCGGCGGTACACCCTGGGTGGTAGGGCAGAAA
>CAZRMD010000392.1:0-2299 GCA_964601135.1 uncultured Actinomycetes bacterium
ACGGCGAGACATAGGGGTCGAACCGCACGTTGACCTGATCGAACACCGACCAGGTCGCATAGATGACAAATGCGCTATAGGAAACGACGGTGAGGGCCGGCTCGATCCACCAGGTCCGGCCGGGGGAGGCCTCCTTGGCCGATGCCGGCCGCGGAGTAAGCGCAGCTTCCACGGCCACGTTTCGATTTTAGTCGCCGGTGGTGGAACTTCAGGATTATCAGTCGCTGCTGACGCTGCGTCGGCCGAGCAGGACGCCAGCGATTGAGGCCCCAACCGCAACCAGCACCGCCGTCCGGGCCTTGATGCCCCTGCGCACCGGCCCCCGCTCCCCATTGCCCGTCGGCTCGAGCTGCGGCGTTCCCCGCCGGTCGGCCTCCTTCCGGGTTTTGGGCGCCGCCGTCACGGTCTCCCCGCGAGTTGGTTGCTCGAGTTCGACCGGGTAAAGGACACTATTGACCTCGACGCCGACCATCGTGATCAAGCCGATGAAGAAGAAGAACGTCATCAGGATGAAGAACAGTCCAAACGTTTTTCCATACTGGTTGATGCCTTTGTTCAGCTCGAGGTAGAGGGGAAAGACGAGCGATATGGCTTCGAAAAGAATGCCGGCGACGAGCGCGCCAGGCCAGACCTTGCTGATTTTTTGCCGGCGGTTCGGGATCACGTAATAGATGGCGAGAAAGAGGATCAAGCCCGCGAGCACGCCGACGATCAGCTGTAGCATGAAGGCCGCCACGCCGCTGGTGAGAAAACCGGGAAGGTTGGGAATGTTCTTGAGCGCTGGCAGCAGAGAAGAGCTGGCTACGGCCAG
The DNA here is from genome assembly GCA_964601135.1 of uncultured Actinomycetes bacterium. Lineage (GTDB taxonomy): Bacteria > Chloroflexota > Dormibacteria > CF-121 > CF-121 > CF-13. The sequence goes on from CAZRMD010000392.1 coordinate 812, forward strand.
GCCAGCAAGTAGCGTGAACAGCAGCACCATGCCAAAGGACACCAGCTTCTGAGGGAGGAAGTCGCGAGGCTTCGTGTGGTAGATCACGGCGAAGGCCTGCTCCATCGTTCCGAAGAGGGCAGAACCACCCCAGAGCAGGCCGATCAGGCCCACGACGAACAGGAGGCCGGTTTGGCTCTTGACGCCGGTGACGGCCGAGACGACCTGGTGTTGAACATCTGGATCCGGGATCACGCTGAAGGCGACGCTGTAGATCTTGTCGGAGGTCACGCCGAAGAGATGCAGGGCGATGCCTAGAAGGGAGGCGGCAAACAGAACGATGGGGAACATGGCGAAGAGGGCGTTCCAGGCGATCAGCGCCGCCCAGTTCGGGGCCTGGTCTTCGCCGAATTTGATGGCGACCCGGCCAGGAACGCTCTGCATCAGCCGCTTGATGAGGCCGGACATTGGCTCGATTCTAGCTGACAGCGGTCCTATCAAGTAAATGGAAGCTCACGACGCCCAAGTCGAGTCGCAGAAGAAAGCGGCGGCCGAGCGGGCACTCGAGCTGGTTCGACCGGAAACGATCGTTGGGCTTGGTACAGGCTCGACGGCGCGCTATTTCATCGATGGGCTGGCCGCGCGCGTGCGCGATGGGCTGCGCATCCAGGCGGTCGTGACGTCGCTCGACAGCCGGCAGCGGGCCTTGAGGGGTGGCATACCAATCGTCGACCGGATCGATGGCTCGCTCGACCTGGCCGTTGACGGTGCCGATGAGATCGACCCCGCCGTCAACTGCATCAAGGGCCGGGGCGGGGCGCTACTCCGGGAGAAAATCGTCGCCTATGCCAGCCGTCGCTTCGTGCTGATCGCGGATGAGAGCAAGCTCGTCGGGCAGCTCGGGCGGGCTCCCGTGCCGGTCGAGGTGCTGCCCTTTCTCTGGGAGGCGACCAGCCTCGCGATCGCGTCACTGGGCGGTCGTCCGCGGCGACGGCTGATCAATGGCCAGCCATTCAAAACCGATAACGGCAACCTCGTTCTCGACACGAGCTTCGCGATGGTGGATGCGAAGCTCGCGGTCGCGCTGCGCGCCATCCCGGGGGTGCTGGAGCACGGGATCTTTTTCGGGATGGCGAAGGTCGCCATCATCGGTGGTGCCAACGGCGTCCGATTCCTCGGGGAGCTCAAGTAAACTTCGAGCCAATGCCCTTCGAGTACAAAGTCGTGCACACCGTCGACGAGGCGAATCAGCTCAGCGATGATGGCTACGAGCTGTTTACCATCCTCCCGCCTGGGCCGAACGGCGGGCCTGACCGGATCTATCTACGCCGCGAGAAGCGCCGCGGTACGACGCCGGGATTTAGCAAAGAGTCCAAGCCGGCCTAGGGCCCGGACCCGATTGACGCATTTTCGATCTTAATCTATACTGTTTTTGTCAGGAATCCCCACCAACCGGGGGCGGAAAATCCGCCCTTGTTGTGTTTATTGGGGGTGCCGGGCAGGGTAAAG
>CAZRMD010000393.1:0-2282 GCA_964601135.1 uncultured Actinomycetes bacterium
AGTTTCGTAAGCGCGGACGATGACATCACCCGATCCGTCCTGTGCAAGCTTCAGGGCCATCACGGCGACCGCCTCCGGTGACGCTTCGACAAAGGATGAGGCCGCTGGCAAGGGCCCGCTGTGGAAGGTATCGATCATGGCGATCGAGGGCTGGTTGAGCTCGGCGGCGCGCCGCGGCGTCTGGGCATCGCGCCAGTCACCCGCATGGGGAAGCAAGGTGTATTGAAACCGCTGCACACCCTGGTCGAGAAAGCGCACGCCGTCCCAGGACTCGGGCTGGTAGGGGTCGTGATGCGCATAGGCCGGGCTGCGCAGCACGGTCAGGCTCATCTCCGCGCCGCGCACGTCGAAGCTGTATTTCGCGTCGTTCAGAATGCTGAGCCCGTAGGTCTCGCCAGTTCGCTCATGGATGCCGGTCAGATCGAACCAGCGCTGACCCGGCTCCTCGTCACCCGAGCGCGGACGTTCGATGGTGCCGTAGGCGATTTCATAGGTGGCCCTTGGCATCCGGACCTGCACCGGCCAGCGAAGCTTCAGCGCCTGCCGGCGCGCATGCCAATCGACCGTGACGCTCACCGGGATCAGGTCGCAGCCGTCGACCAGCATGAAGTCCTGCACCATCGTTGATGCCTGGTATCGGCTTTCGACGCGGAGGATCGACTTGACGGGCCCATGCTCGACCAGGTGCACGCGCACCGGGGTAAAGCTGCCCGCCTCCTGCTGGAAGCGCTGGACGCCGTGGCCCCAGGCATCGCTCGGATCAGCGATCGCGACGGCGCGGGCGGCGGGTCCGCTGAAGACCTCGCACTGATGCCGCTTATCGACGAGACTCGCTAGCGTTCCCGTTTGTGGATCGATGGTCAATCGCCATCGATCGTTTTCCATCGTGGTCGCGTCCGTTGGCGGCGGCGCCGGCACGGGCGCCACATTCGTCGTTCGCAGCACCTGGTAGCCGAGCGCCGGCAGCTGGGTGGTGAACGTCACCCGTCGACGCCAGGAACCGACGGCAGCCTCCGAGCGCAAGGTCTGCATCGGGATCGAGTGGCCCTGCTCGTCGACCAGGGCGTTGTCCCCATTCAGCCCATCGGTTTCGAGCTCCAGGTTGCAGCGCGTGGGCCATGCGTGGGGATTGAAGACGATGATCGGCGTGCTGCCGTCCCCAAAGGGGATATTGACTCGCCAGGCGATCGCCTGCAGTGCCTGGTGCGTCGCGCGCGTGGCGACGGCTCGGGCTTCGCCATAGGCGTCGCGCGCGTCGTCGTAGACGCTTTCCAGGCTGGTGCCCGCGAGCACATCGTGAAACTGATTGAGCAGGAGACTCTTCCAGGCCCCGTCGAGCGAGGGATATGGGAGGCCGGCGACCCGATGGGCGATGGTGCTGAACGTCTCGGCGGTGAGCAGCCGGCTCTCTGCCTGACGATTCCATTGCTTCACGCCGGAGTGCGCCGCATAGCAACCGCTGGCATGATGCTGCAGCTCATCACGGACGACGGGCAGCGTTCGGGCATCGATCTCGTCGAAGAATTGCGCCGGCGAGCTGAACACGAGCTCAACGTCCAGGCGCTCGGCGAGGCGGTCGATGGTCTCGATGTTGGCCTTCGTCGGGCCGCCGCCGTGGTTGCCCACCCCAAAGAAGCACATGGAGGCGCCGGCGGTGTCCGCCAGGTCGGCGCCGCAGCGCTCGATATGCGCGGGCAGGTCGTCGGGAGCGGTGCAGTACTCGAACGGGACGCGGAAGGCCGTGACCCGCGAGCCATCCGGCGACTCCCAGGCGAAGGTTCGTGCCGGGAGGTTCCGCTCATGCGGTTGCGGGCGCATGAAGACATAGGAGCCGAGGCCGCTCCGGGAAAGCAGCTGGGGCAGCGAGGCCGGATGGCCGAAACTGTCGACGTTGTAACCCACGGTTGCCGTCCGGCCGAATCGACTCTTGAAGAACGACTGGCCGAGCAGCGCCTGGCGGACAAGGGCCTCGCCGCCGGGGATGTTGCAGTCCGGTTCAACCCACCAGCCGCCGACGAGATGCCACCGGCCTTCGATGACCCGCTGCTTGATCTCCTCGAACATGGCGGGGTCGTTGCGCTCGATCCAGTCGTAGTACGCCGCCGAGCTCGCCGAAAACTGGAATGCCGGATGCTCGGCCATGCGGTCGAGGGCCGAACGGAAGGTCGCCTTAACGGCGGCGAATCCTTCCCAGAACGGCCACAACCAGGCGATGTCGAGGTGCGCGTTGCCGATCATGTGCAGCCGCTTGCGCACCGGGCTGCGGAGTTCGTCGACGCGGA
>CAZRMD010000394.1:0-2229 GCA_964601135.1 uncultured Actinomycetes bacterium
CAGCGCACCGAGGCGATGGACACCGGACAGCCGCTGCACGCCGAGTCCGGGTACATGCGGCTGGTAGGCGATGGTCGGGTCGAGTTCGTCATCGCCCAGCCGATTGGCTTCGCCGAGATCTCAGTCGGACGGGTCGATGGCCGGCGCGTCGACGTTGAGTGCCAAACGGTGGCCCGGACCCCCACGGCAAAAGCCGTGACATCGATTAGCCGGTCCCTCTGGCTCGAGGGCGATACGCTGCACTACGAGGTCAAGGTGGGCATGGACGGCGTTCCGCTTGTACGCCATCTGCTAGCACGTTTCCGTCGTAGCGACTAGTCCGTCAGATCTCGTCGGTATCGATTCGTTCGCCCGCGCGAATGGGCACCGTTAACCAGTTCTCCCGCGGTGCCAGGGGACAGGCCCAGCGAGCGTCATACACGCACGACGGGTTATAGGCGAAGTTGAAATCGATGATGACCGCGGTCGATCCCGGTCGGAAGACCAGAGCGAGCCCATCCGTGTTCTTTGCCGTGTCGAAGAGATAGCGCCCACCGCCGTAGGTTTCGCCTCCGCACGTGCCATCGCGGAACGGGAGAAACAGGCCGCCGCCGTATCCAACCAGGCTGAAAACCGTGAGCCGGCAGGCCTGGCCGGCGACCTGAAATCGCAGCTGCCCAGCCCGCCGGTAGGTGATGACGCCGTCTTCGCCGCCGGTATCAATCTCCACCGGATCGCCCGCTTCGATTGGCTCGAGGTCGCAGGAGATCGGCCAGCTCGGGTCAGGATCGAAGTAGCGAAGACCGCGGAACCTGGCGCGCGCCTCTGCTGAAAGCGGCGACTGCGGATGGCTGCGAAACAACGCATCGCGTTCATGACGAAACCGGCTCAGGGCATCTGATCCGGAGAGGCGATAGAGGTCACCAACCCGACGGCGCCAGTCGACGAGGTCCAGGTAATGCTGTGGGTCGCGGTGCGTCAGGGTCGGGCCGGCGTCCGCGACGGCGCTTAACTGCCGAGCTCGGCGGCGCGTGCCGCGGGTTGCGGCTCAGGGGCGGCTTCGGGCCGGCCGGCAGCTGGTCCATCCGATGGTGCTGCCAGACCATCAACGGCGACGGGGGCCCGGGTCCCGTTCGCCGCCGCGCCATTGGCTGCCACAAAGCCACCTCGCCTTCGGCCCCGACGACGTCGAAACTTTCGTGGCGGCGGGTTGGCGCTGTCGGCGGGCTGGCCTTCCGCGGTTTCCGTGCCGGTGCTGCTAGCCGGCGTTCCTGGAGTGACCGGCACGGGTCCATAGCCGCGGCGGCGCCGGCGTCGTCCAGGTAAGCCGCCGCCGGGCCGCTGGCGCCGGCGATCACCGCGGCGTCGCCCACCCGCCGCCTGGTCCATGGCGTGCAACGCGCCGATTCCCGCCACCCGGCCTTCGCGCTCGATGTGCTCCAGCAACGGACGGTACAGGTCCTGGCCTTCCCGCCCGGTCATGGTCTCGATGTCGCCGACCACGATGAGCAATTGCTTGGCGCGCGAGATAGCGACGTTCAAGCGCTGCGCTTTTTTCAGGAAGCCGATCCGCTCGGCTTCGTTGCTCCGCACCAGGCTCAGGATGACGACATCGGCCTCTTCGCCTTCGAACGCATCGACGGTGTCGACTGCCAGCCCCGGGAGGGCAACCATCCGCAGCTCGCGACGGAGCTGGGTGACCTGGTCCTGGTACATGGCGATGACGGCGACCCGCAGCTGCTCGAGGCCGAGGCGCTGCAGGTGGCGGACCACGCGGCCAACTGCTTCGATCTCCGCGCGGTTGGAGATGCTTCCGGATCCACCTTTTTTCTCACGGCCGCGGATGGTCAGCCAGGTCAGGTTGCGATTGAACGGCCAGGGGAGGGGCGAGCGCAACGCCGCCATTTCGGGCGAGTTGCGCAGCCGTCCGTCATACGACGCGACCGATACATAGCTGCCGATGGGCGCCGCCATACGGTATTGCTCGTCGAGCATGACCAGGTTGGTCTCCGGGATGACCGCCCAGCTCAGCTCGAAAAAGCTGGCGTCGCGCACCATCGCCTTGGCCTCGTCCTCATCAACGGGGAACGCCGCAGCGGACTCATCCAGAACTGGCGGCAGCTGGCGGTGATCGCCGACCAGCAGCCAGCGCGGGGCCAGGCGTAGCAAGGGCAGGTTATCGTTGAAGAGCACCTTGTTGTCCTCGTCGAGGATCAGCCATTCGATCATCTCGGCCTGGCGACACGCAAG
>CAZRMD010000395.1:0-2227 GCA_964601135.1 uncultured Actinomycetes bacterium
CGGCGCCTTCGCAGCGCTCGCAGCGCCCGCCCGGGACGTTGAACGAGAAGTGCCGGGCGGAGAACCCACGACGGCGCGCCTCGGGAGTCGCCGCAAATGCTTCGCGGATCGGGGTGAACGTCTCCGAATAGGTCGCGGCGTTCGAGCGCGGGATGCGCCCGATGTGGTCCTGGTCGATGGTGATGATCTTATCGAGATATTCGTAGCCTTCGATAGCGTCGTGTTCACCGGGGGCATCGCTAGAACCATACAGGCGCTGGCGGATGGCGCGGTCGAGGATGTCGAAGACCAGCGAGGATTTTCCAGACCCGGATACACCCGTCACGGCGACCAACAAGCCCAGCGGGAGGTGCACGGTGACGTCCTGGAGATTGTGCTGGCGAGCGCCGTGAATGGTAATGGCCTTGCCGTTTGGCGCGCGGCGGCGCTGCGGGACAGGGATGGATGCCCGCCCGGCCAGGTAATCTCCGGTGAGCGACCCAGGCTGCTCCGCGACTTCAGCCGGTGTACCGGCGGCGACCACCTGCCCTCCGTGCTTGCCGGCGCCTGGGCCGAAGTCGACCACGTAATCTGCGGCGGCGATCATTTCAAGGTCATGCTCGATGACCAGGACGGTGTTGCCGAGATCCCGCAAGCGGCGCAAGACGGCGATCAGACGGCGAGTGTCGCGATGGTGCAGCCCGATAGTCGGCTCGTCGAAAACGTAAAGAACGCCACTCAGCTCCGAGCCGAGTAAAGAAGCCAGGCGCAGACGCTGGGCCTCACCGGCGGAGAGGGTCGGCGAAGAGCGCTCAAGGGTCAGGTAACCGGCGCCGACTTCGACCAGCCGCGCGATGCTCGCGCTCAGCTCAATCAGGACTGGTTCGGCGATGAGCATCTCATCAGGGCTGAGCACGGCGGGGAGATTGCCCAGCCAGGCGCTGAGAGCGCCGAGCGACAGGCGCGAGAGCCCGATGATGGTCTGGCCGTTGACGGTCACGACCCGGCTTTCAGGACGCAGGCGCGTGCCGGCGCAGTCGGGACAGGTTTGGGTGACCAGGAAGTCTTCCAGCTTGTCGCTGTAATTGGCATCGTGGATATGCTCGTGGATATGCTCGGCGTAGCGGCGCAGGAGGCTGGTGGCGATGCCTTCGAAGCGACCCTGGCGGACGGTGGCTGGCGGCTCGATAGCTGGGAAGTGGCGGCGAAAGCGGGGGCTTTCCACACCAAAGAGCAGCAGGTCGCGCTGCGGCGGGGTGTAGTCTTTGACCGGAAGCGAGAAATCGAAGGCAAAGCCGTAGTGAGCGGCGGCTGCCTCCAAGATGGACGTGTTGTAGGTGATGTGAAAGGTGTTCCAACCGGAGACGGCGCCATCTAGGATGCTCTTGTGCTCGTCAACCAGGCGGTTGATGTCGGCCTGACGGACGACGCCCAATCCAGTGCAGGTTGTGCAGGCCCCGTCGGGTTTATTGAAGGAGAAGTGCGCCATGCCGATCTCTGGAACAGGCGCGCCGCAGTGTGGGCAGGGAAAGGTTTCTTCTGGAGCGGCGCCATCGTCGTTCGCGCTGGATTCACCTTCCCAATCCGCGCTGGCGGGGTCGAAGGACGGCGGGACGTCCTGGCCGCAGGTCGTGCAGGGGCGGTGTCCCAGGCGAGCAAACAACACGCGCAGGTAGGTATAGACATCAGTGGCAGTGCCGACCGTGGAGCGCGGGCTGTGGTTGGTGAGATGCTGGTCCACGCTGATCGTTGGAGAAAGCCCCGTGATGGCATCCACCGGCGGTTTCGCCATGCCAAAAGGGACCAGTCCGAGCGATTCAAGGTATTGGCGCTGGCCTTCCTTATTCAGGATGTCGAATCCGAGGGTGGATTTGCCCGAACCAGACAGGCCGGTCAGGACGACGAGCTGGTTCTTGGGGATCGTCAGGGTGACATTTTTCAGGTTATGCAGCCGAGCGCCGCGAATCGTGATGTGAGCCGTCATCTGACCTCTCTAACCTCCAGGGTAGATGGATGGGAGACGGAATAGGTGTCGTCTCCAAATCGAGTCTATAACCCTGGTGTGGTTAGGGAGGGTTTGATCGCGGTAAGACGGGAAGGGAAGGTCAGCAGTTCCCAGGAGTCTGTTTTTGGATGATCTCTTCAACCAGGGCGATGATCGTGTGGGCGCGTTGCTCCTGGTCGGTGAGGGTTGAGATCCAGCGGTCGGAGGCCGTGTACACGTCTTCGTCGGGGCGAGGGGTGTCGA
>CAZRMD010000396.1:0-2221 GCA_964601135.1 uncultured Actinomycetes bacterium
GCTCTCCTCGGCGTGGTACTTATCACGATGGAAGCGATCGTCACGGGCGGCACACGAACGCACCTCCTCGTGCTTTACGTGGTGCCTGTCATCTTCACCGCCGCGCTGTTGAGCTTCCGCCTGACCGCCCTGGTCATCGCCGTGGCCGTCGGCGCCGCAGCGTTGCCACTGCTCAGCGGATGGGATGTTGTGTACGGCCGGACGGTGCTGATGCTCGCCGGCGTCATGGCGCTATCCGCGTACGTGGAAACGCGCCTTCTCGGTACCGCCGTCAATGAGAAAAGAGCGGCAGATTACCGCGCCATTTACGACGATCTGACGGGCCTGCCTAACCGAGCGCTGTTCTACCGTCGTGTCCGCGAGATGATCCAGAACGCCGACGGTGGCCGCTTCGCCGTGATGCTGATGGACCTCGACCACTTCAAAGACATCAACGACACCCTCGGTCATAACCAGGGCGACCTGGTGCTGAAGGAAGTGAGCAGCCGCCTGCGCCGAAGCGTGGGCGCATCCGATATCGTGGCCCGGCTCGGCGGCGATGAGTTCGGCGTCCTGCTGCCCACCCTTCGCGGCACGGGCCGCCATGTCGGGGAGCACGTGATCGAGTCGCTGACCCAGCCGGTGCTACTGGGTGGACTCGAGATCGAGCTCCAGGCCAGCATGGGGGTCGCCCTCTTCCCCGAGCATGGCCAGGACGTCGACTCGCTGGTGCAGAAAGCCGATGTTGCCATGTACCAGGCCAAGGCAGCGGCCGGCAGCGACGTCAAGCTCTACACTCCCGAGCGCGATCCCAACTCCACCGAACGGCTCGAGCTGACCGCCGATCTTCGCGGGGCACTGAAAGAAGGCGAGCTGATCCTGCACTACCAGCCAGAAATCGATCTGCAAACCAAGCGCGTCAAGGCTGTCGAAGCCCTGGTCCGCTGGCGTCATCCGAAGCACGGCCTGCTGTTACCGGACAAGTTCCTGGCGATCGCCGAGCGCAACGGATTGATGAAGCCGCTGACCCGCGAGGTGCTGACTATGGCGTTGCGCCAAAGCCGCACCTGGCGTGACGCCGGGCTCGACCTGAGCCTGGCCGTCAACCTTGCCGCGCCCGACCTGCTCGACCTGCAATTGCCTGATATGGTCGACGGCTTACTGCGCGAGCGCGGGGTGCCCGGGTCGCGGCTGGAGCTCGAGATCACGGAGGGCACGATTCTCGCCGATCCGGCGCGGGCGGCAAACGTTCTCACCCGGCTGCATGCAATGGGCGTCCGGCTCTCGGTGGATGACTTCGGAACGGGCTATTCGTCGCTGACCTATCTGAAGGATCTGCCGGTTGACGCCGTCAAGATCGACCGCTCATTCATTCGCAACATGACGAGCAAGGTTGATGACGAGGTCATCGTGCGGGCGATCATCGACCTGGCGCGAAATCTTGGTCTCGAGGTCACCGCCGAAGGCGTGGAGGACGAAGCCACCTGGAACCGGCTCGTCCTGCTTGGCTGCGACCGCGCGCAGGGCTATTACTTGAGCCCGGCATTATCGGAGAAGGAGTTCTCGCTCTGGCTTCGCCACTGGTCCGAGCTCACCACCACGGAGACAGGAACCCGTTCCCGGCTGAAGGTCGTCGCCTAGCTGACCGCAGCGCTCATGCGATCGACGATCTCATGGAGGATGCCGGCGCTTGTGGCCAGCGTCAGCCGGACGTGACCGCGTCCCTGCGAACCGTAGCTCGGACCAGCGCTGAGCGCGACCCGGCCACGTTTGAGGAAGACCTCGGCCGGATCTTCCGGCAGCTCCAGGGCTCGGCAGTCGAGCCAGGCCAGGTAGGTTCCCTGCGGGACGTGGTATCGAATCGCTGGAAGCCGTTCGGCGAGCAGCTCGCCCATGAGCCCGCGGTTGCGATCGAGAACCATCAGCAGCTGGTCGAGCCAGTCCACGCCATCGCGATAAGCCGCGATGCTGGCGAGCACTCCGAGATTGCCGACCCTAAAGGTGAGTCCCTCGGGCAGCCGTTCAACGATGGCCCGCGTCGCTTCGGACGCCACTACCACCTGGGCGCACTTGAGGCCCGGCGTGTTCCACGCCTTCGAGGCTGAGACCAGCGCAATGCCACGGTTGCGGGCTGGCTCGCCGATCGAGAGGAAGGCCGTGTGGCTCGCGCCGGGGAGGACGAGCGGCGCGTGGATCTCATCGGCGAGGACCAGGATGTCGTAGCGCTCAGCCAGCTCAGCGA
>CAZRMD010000397.1:0-2220 GCA_964601135.1 uncultured Actinomycetes bacterium
AGCAGCTGATTCAGCGTCTGCTCGCGTTCCTCGTTGGTGCGGGCCTGCGAGCCGCCTCGCTTGCGGCCCAGGGCGTCGATCTCATCCAGGAACACGATGCAGGGCGCGTTCTTCTTCGCATGCCGGAACAAATCCCGCACCCGGGCAGCGCCGACGCCGACGAACATTTCGACGAAATCCGAGCCGCTGAGCGAGAAATAGGGCACCTTGGCTTCGCCGGCCACGGCGCGCGAGAGCAGGGTCTTGCCAGTGCCGGGAGGTCCGACGAGCAGGATGCCTCGTGGCATCCGCGCGCCCAGCTGGCTGAAGCTCCCCGGCGCCTTCAGCGAGTATTGGCGACTCCTTGGCGCCAGCCTCGTCGGCCGCCCAGCTGGCTGAAGCTCCCCGGCGCCGTCAAGAAGTCGACCACCTCTTCCAGCTCGTGCTTGGCTTCATCGACGCCGACGACATGGGAGAAGGTGATGGCGTCGGATTCGCCGACCCGAGCCTCGGCCAGGTGCTTGGTCATGGCGCCCATGGGGTTTCCGAGCAGATTCGAACGGCGCAGGATGATGAACAGCAACGCCAGCAACACGAGCAGGCCGAGCAGGTTGGGAAGCATGGTCGCGAACGAGGTTTCGTCCGTCGACTGCACTGCGACCTTCACGTTGTGAGTACGCAGATATTCTTCGGTGGAACCCATGGCGGATTCCTTCTCGATGGTCCAGGTCTGATGTCCCGACGTGTCCGTCACCAGGATCCGCTGCCCCATGATGCTGGCACTGGTAATTTCGCCTCGATCGGCGCGGGCGAGCACATCGCTGATCGGCGTGCTGGACTGGTTCCAGACCGAGTTACCGCCGCTGTGGCTCAGCAGCCAGAGCCCGCCGACCACGGCCGCGCCCAGGACCACGAGACCTGGGAGGACGACCCGTTTACGTTTGAGGCTGGCGGGAAATCGCAGACGGCCGAACAGCGTTTTCATGGATGGTTCAACCCTCCCCTTAATAGGCGACTGGCTGGTCAGGTAGCGCGATCAATGCTTTGGCCGCGATCCCGCCTCCGCGATAGCGCTGCCAGAACGGATAGGACGTGATGGCCTGTTGTTCGTCGCCGGTGACACCATTGTTGGAGTCGGCCAACCGGTAGTACGACCAGCTGATGCCGCCCTGGGACCGGGTTTCGTCCATGGAGGTGACGATTTCGTCGGGCGGCGGAGCGCCCGGCGTCCCGTACTCCGGCGCGGCGTCATAGGCCTGCGCGGTGATGGTCAGCGGCCGGTGATAGGGATTGACGGCGGGATCGCGGAATTGTGCGAACACCTGATCCAGGTACGAGCGCGTGCCCCCGTCACCGCTGTACTGGGGCAGCCCGGTCGCCCGCCAGTACACCATCGGGGCGAACACCTGGCAGAAGCGCGACAGGGTGGCGTAGGCGTAACCGGGATGGTCATACGGGGTCGGCAGCGTGCTCGCGATGAGCAGATAGCGATCGCCCAGGCCGTTCATGCCCGGAATACCGGAGCGGATCCCGCCCAGGTACTGGCCAACGTTCGGATCGGAGGTGCTGTCTCCCTCGATTGTCAGCGCCAGTCCGTCGAGACGCTGGCCCTGCTCTTCGAATTGGGCGGCTGCAATGGCATCGGCCGCATCGCCAGTCGGGTCATCGAGGAAGGGTTCGATCCAGCCGATGATGCTGAGCCCATGAGCATGGGCGATCGGCAGCAGGTCCTGCAGCGCGGATGCGCCATAGAAGTGGTGGCGCGAGTCGGCCACCCGGATGTAGAGGTGGCTCAGGTCGGCGCGCACGGCGGAGTCCACGATGGCGGCCGCCCGATCGGCATCGGGGTCGTTCCAATCGCCGTCGAACATCATCAGCCAGGAGCCCTTGCCCTGTACGCCGTCGAGTGGGGAGCGGGGCGCCTGGGCGAACGGCCGGGCCGTGACCGGGACCTTGACCACGGCGGCAATGGGCCGGACGAAGCTGGCGATCACGTGCGCCTCTTGCGCCTGCTCCTGGGCGCGGGCTTCGAGGAAGGCCCGAAGACCAAAGGGCGGTGTCAGGAATGCGAAAAGCATCACGCCTAGCACCACCCTTCCTCCAAAAGTTGTGACTTGCCGTAAGATGCGCGACATGCTGCGAAGGACGGCGGACTCGCCGTTCGCGCGTGAGAGTACCGGCAATTCGAGGCTCGTTCAAGCGCGCCTCAGCACGGCTAAGGTGATACGGCCCCGTATAGCG
>CAZRMD010000398.1:0-2219 GCA_964601135.1 uncultured Actinomycetes bacterium
CCAAGGAACTCCCCCAACCACTGCACCGCCGCCCCGGTGACGGAAATATTGCCTTCCAGCGCGTAGGTGACACGCTCTCGATCAAGTGCCCAGGCTATTGTGGTCGAAAGCCCATGTTTTGACAAGACAGCAGAGGGAGTAGGCGTCATCAAGGAAGAGCCTGTACCATAGGTCGCCTTCACAGAGCCAGGAAAAAAGCCCGCCTGACCGAACAATGCCGCGTGCGAATCACCAATAAGCGCGACGATTGGCACTCCAGCCGCGAGACGGCCTAGAGCCGCACTGTAGCCAAAATGAGCACTTGAGGGTTGCACTTCTGGCAAGGCAATACGAGGGACACCAAACAGACGGAGTAGCTCTTCATCCCAATCTAGTGTGTGAATATTCAACAGTTGCGTGCGAGAAGCATTGGTGAGGTCACAGGCATGCACCTTCCCACCGGTTAAATTCCAAAGCACCCAGCTATCCATCGTGCCCAGGCATAATTCGCCCCGCTCGGCCCGACTGCGATTGTCCGCATTGTGGTCAAGCAGCCAGTTCATCTTGCTCCCCGAAAAGAGGGGATCAATCGTGAGGCCGGTACGCTCTGCCAGAAATTGCTCCAGCCCCTGGGCTCTCAACTGAGAGCAGAAGTCTGCTGTGCGGCGACACTGCCACACGATGACAGGGCCTACAGGCTGCCCACTCTGGCGTTCCCACATTACCACCGATTCGCGCTGGTTGGTGAGAGCAATCGCCTCTGGTTGCAGGTCGCCGACGGCAGCCAGGCACTCGTCGATCACTTCGCGCACGCTCTGCCAGAGAGCAACCGCATCTTGCTCCACCCAGGCTGGCTGGGGATAGCTCTGCACCACTGACCGTGAGGCTTGAGCAATCACTTCCCCATGTGCATTAATAAGTAGCGCCTTTGTGTTGGTTGTACCTTGATCAATAGCCAAGATAGTACCTGTCTTGCTTGCCATTTCTCAGACCTTTCCTCAATCAATTCCAAGGAACTGGAATGGGCTACTATCCTTCTGTGACCTATTCTCTATTTCTGTCGCAAAGCAGTTATGATAACGACTATAGAGAAAAGTGTTAATATTGCACCAACAGCCCCATACACATCGGATTGGCTCTGCAAGTTTTTCTTTTGCTCATATTGACGTTGTTGATCGTAATCATTGTCAAATGATGAAGACTGCCCGTTCTGGTAGACGGTAATCTGGCATGTATCACCTGGCTGCATTTGCTGACCATTACACATCACAGGTTGACTCTCGTCAATCGTCATGGTGCTATTATATGCTGCCGTAGACATATTGGTAGCCATTACCATAGCAATTATACCTACGGCTAGAAGAGCAAATCCCAGAAGGAGATAGGGCATTTTTCTGGTCTTCTTAGGAAGAGTAGACGGAATATCTCTTTTATCTAGCATTTCAGAGTTCCTTTCTTCAAAACGGCTTTTCGGGAAATCGCAGGAACAATGATAGCCTCTTCGTTCACAAGTTTCCAGATAAAAGTTTCCCTCTATTCTCCCAAATATTTGCAACCAGTAGTATAGTGCCTATCTTGCCCTCCATGTACGTTAGACCTTGATTCCAATCAGTTCCAGGGCAGCGTCGAAGATACCCTGCGCAGTGAGATTAAAGTGCTGCAGCAGCCACGAAGCCGAGCCGGTAGGAGCGAAAACTCCAGGCACGCCCAGGATACGCATGGGCACGGGACAGGTCGTGACAACCACTTCAGCCACCGCACCGCCCAGTCCGCCGAATATCGTATGCTCTTCTGCCGTAACAATGCTTCCCGTTTCGGTAGCTGCTGCCAGCACGGCCTCTCTATCCAGAGGGCGCACAGTAGACATATTGAGAACACGAGCCTGGATACCTCTGGCTGCAAGCATATCAGCCGCTTCTAACGCTCGCGACACCAGCACACCATTGGTGATCAGGGTAATGTCACCACCGTCACGCAAGAGGGCGGCTTTGCCGACAGTAAAGCGATATCCGTCATCATGCACAATGGGCACAGGCAAGCGACTGATGCGTAAAAACATTGGTCCAATGGTGCTTGCGGCAGCCTGGACAGCTTGCTCTGTCTCGATTGGATCTGCGGGCACGATGATGCTCATGTTGGCAATGGCTCGTAGCCAGGCCATATCTTCGATCGAATGGTGGGTTGGACCTAGCTCGCCATAGGCCATCCCGCTGCTCATACCGCACAGCTTGACGTTCGTA
>CAZRMD010000399.1:0-1815 GCA_964601135.1 uncultured Actinomycetes bacterium
CCAGATCGTTCTGTCCACTGCTGAGCACAAAGAGGTGGTCACGCGGCGTGTCGCGGCACACGAGCATATGTGGGTGTGCCTGCAACTGCACAGCGGGTAACTCAGGAAGCGGTGCTTCTTCCGCCTGCCAGAACGGGTGCGTCTCAGGGAGGGCCAGTGGCAGAAAGGCATTCATACCCCAGTAGGGCGAGCCAGGAGAATTATAGGTTTCCGCCATCATCAGATTGGGATAGGCATACCCGATAGAGAGCGTGCCATCATTATTGAAGATCGTCTGTCCGGCCCACCAGCGCAGGTGACGCAGCAACAGACCTTTGATGACGCCCCAGGGCAACGCCTCAACATCGGCGAACGCCAGCGCGCCCCACAGGTTTCCCTGAGCGAAACGGTAGGTCAGGCTGCGACCAAAGGGAATGGCAGCACCATCAGCGGCAAACCAGTGGATAAATTCGGGCGCGAAAGCAGCCGCTCTCCTTTTATACAGTTGTGAGCGCTCAGGATCGGTCTGAGCTTCCAGACGAGCATAGATCAGCCCGATCAGGTGGATCACAAAGGTATTGTAGTAGTCGCGCTGCATCGTATTGCCATCCCCGTACCAGCCATCGCTCAAGTAAAACGTGTCATGGCGGTCCAGAGCGGCTTTGAGGGCCTGCTCCGAATAGCCCTCGGCCCCCACAGCCTTCAAGCCAAGATTCGCCATGACGCGGAAGAGCAGCCAGTTATTATCGGGGACCTCGGCAGTATTGATCGCCGCCAGCCAGCGCGCAAGATGCTGCTGAGCCAGGGACGAGATCTGCTCCCAGAAATAGTGTGGAGCCAGGGCTAAGGCAAATCCCAGAGGAGCCATCTCGACCAGCGCCTGACCACGTGGCTCGCCCCAATATTCGGCATGTTGCGGGTCGCTGCCATGTGTCAGACCCTGTAAATAGAGATCCAGGGCCTCAAATGCGCCACCGCCAGCCAGCAGCGGAGCCAGTGCCCATAATGGTCGCGCAAAGCCCTCCAGTTCGGCAGCGCTGTCAGGAAAGTGCGCCCCCGTCTGTCCAACCCTGACCCTGGCACCTCCTGGGCTGAAGCGTGGAACTAATGGGGTAATAAGTTCTCTTACAGCCTCCTGCATATCCGAACGTGTGCGCAAAGGATTATTCGCAAAAGGATTGAGCATGTTGTATAACTGCCTTTCTAACGGCTTACCCTCTCTCTTGAGAATCAAGGCATCGTCAAAAACTCATGCACCATTGGAATGACGGTGCGTGCGCTGGTGTAAAAAGAGGCATGGTCGCCGCCTTTGATCGCTAAGAGCGTGACGCGAGGAAGTTTACTGGCAAGCAATCTGGCATCGTCGAAGGGTACCTCGTCATCGGCTGTGCCGTGAACAACCAGAGTCGGGACGTTAATCTGTTCCAGGGGCAGGCTCTCCAGTTGCGCGAATTGCGCAAAATCGTTCTCATAACCGGCTTCACGCAGATGATAGAGCGTGCCAGAGCCTAACATGCCAGCAACGGCACTTCCAGCGGGCAAGATACGTGCCACAGGCAGCGCAACATAGAGAAAGGGATCAGATATCAGCAGGCGGTCAACGATTTGCGAAACGAGCCGCCTGCCAGCAGGAAGCGCCTGTTGCCGCTCATGTTTCCCCGAACGCTGCACAACGCCGCCGATCATAACCAGGCTGCGACAGCGTTCAGGGTAGCGCAGAGCGAACTCCAGAGCCGATGGGCCACCTCCTGAGAAACCAATCACGCTCGCTTTTTCTATACCCAACATATCCATCAAGGCAACATAGAGATCGGCATGCTCACCTGGAGAGGCACC
>CAZRMD010000399.1:1825-2211 GCA_964601135.1 uncultured Actinomycetes bacterium
CGTTGTCAGGGGTGTGCGCAAATAGCCAGGGCGCGAGGGTGAAATAAACGTGCAATCCTCAGCTCCCAGAAAGTGTGCAAAGGCGCTGCCCTGATCATAGCCGCCGGGCGTCCCATGAGCATAGATAACTGCGGGGCCTGTGCCAGTGAGTTGATATTCCACCGGGCCACAGATGGTCTCAACAAAAGAGCTACCCTCGCGTACACGAGTCAATTCATGGCGTTGCCAGGATCGATAAAAGCTAACACTTCCTGTAAAAGTAAAGGTGAATAGCAGAAGCACTCCTAAAAGAAGACGCGCATACAAAATAATCGGACCTTTCCACAAAAATATGCTACTAATCCTCTACTATGATGTTTCTAGCACCTCGTCGATGGTGATAGAGT
>CAZRMD010000400.1:0-2203 GCA_964601135.1 uncultured Actinomycetes bacterium
TCTCTTCGGACTGGATGCGCAGCACCTTGGCGATCCCGACGCCCAGCTGTTCGGATTGGATCAGGGCCTGGATGAAGGTGTGCAGCTCCTCCACGCCGGAGCGGCGGCCCATGTCGTCCAGGGCCTCCAGCCGGGGGCGGCCCAGCCGGATCTCGTTGAGGACCTGGGCGAACTCGTCAGAAAGCGCGTTGTGGAACTTTTCCACCAGGCGGCCGATGGCGGCATCGAAACCAAGACCGGCTTCGACCGAGATGGTCAGCAGGTCGAGCGCATTCGGCAGGGCCAGCCGCAGATCTTTCTGGCGGGCTTTGATCTTGTTGTTGAGCATGACGTCGGGCAGGTAGCGGCCAAGCAGGAACCCGACGGCGGCGGCGCCGATCTTGCCCAGCAGGTTCGTGGGGAAGACCAGCCCACCCAGCCAGAAGCCAATCAGGGCCAGGGCGATGCCGACCATCACCTTGAGAACCTCGAACCCGTTGACGGTCAAGCCGTATGGCCGGCCCGCCAGGTTGAGCTTGTTCTGGAGCAGGGTCTGCCGGTTCTTGGCCATGCGGGCGGTCAGCAGGCTGCCCAGCCGCTCCAGGGCCGGCTTGATGAAGCGCTCGCTGAAGGGCAGCGAGAGCTCGATCTCGTCGAGCGTCAGGTTGTGATCGCGATACTGGGCCAGGCGCTCAGCAATCAGGTCCTGGCGCGGCTTGGCGGTGACGGCCTGGACCACGATGAAGACGCCGCTGAAGGCGAGGAAGGCGAAGACGACACTAAAGAGACTCATTCACTACACCTGGATGTTCGTGATTTTCGAGATGATGCCGTAGCCAATCGCGATCGAGACCAGGCCCATCCCGATCAGGACGTAGCCGAGCCATTCGTGAAACAGCGGCGTGATGTACGTCGGCGAGATGAAGGTCAGGAGTAAGCCCAGGGCGAACGGCAGGCCGGTGATGATCCAGCCCGAGGCGCGGGCCTGTGCCGTGAGCGTCCGGATTTCGCCCTGGATCCGGATCCGCTCCCGGATGGTGAAGGCGATGGTATCCAGGATTTCGGACAGGTTGCCACCGACCACCCGGTGGATCTGCACTGCCGTGACCATCAGGTCGAAGTCTTCGCTTTCGATGCGCTTGACCATGTGCTGCATGGCGTCGTCGACGGAGACGCCCAGGTTCATCTCGCGCACCGCCCGGCTGAACTCGTCGGCCATCGGCGGCGAGGAGCTCTTGGCGATGGTAGCCATGGCCTGCGCGAACGAGTAGCCGGCTTTGAGCGCGTTGGAGAGCAGGACGATCGTGTCGCCCAGCTGGTTGTTGAACGCCTTGAGCCGTTTGCGCTGCCGGAACTTCAGGAAGAACCCGGGGGCGAAATACCCGACCGGGATGCCGATCAGGAGGGCCAGGATCGGATTGTGGAAGCGCACCCAGATGACGGCGATCAGCAGCAGGATCAAGCCGATGATGACCATGACGTACTCGGAGACGCGCAGCTTGAGGTCAGCCTTGGCCAGCTCCTCGGTCAGTCGTGAGGTCCGGCTGCCCTTGTCGCGGGTCAGGCTCTTGTTCCAGCTCTCCATGAAGCCCTCGAACAGGCCGCCCTTCTTGGCCGCCGGGCCGGCCGCCGGATTGTAGCCATCCATGTGGAGCTCGACCTCGGACAACTGCCGGTTCGCCATCATCGCCACCACGACGATGAGGATGCCGAAGGCCGCCATGACGGCGAAGACGATCTGGAGCGACACTTATCTGCCTCCTTGTCCGTCGGGATCCGGAACGGGCGTAAACAGGTCCTTGGACACGCCTTCCCCCGACGCCTGCAGGTGATCGAAATACTTGGGCATGATGCCGGTGGCCGTGAAGTAGCCCTGCACTTTGCCGTCTTCGCTGACGCCGGTCTGCTTGAACATGAAAATGTCCTGTACCTTCACCTGGTCACCGTGCAGTCCGAGCACCTCGCTGACGGCGATGATCTTGCGCGAACCATCCCGCAGGCGACTCTGCTGCACGATGACGTTTATGGCGGACGAGATCTGCTCCCGGATCGCCCGGGACGGCAATTCTGCTCCCGCCATCAACACCAACGTTTCCAGGCGGTTCAAACTGTCACGCGGCGAGTTTGCGTGAATAGTCGTCAACGATCCGTCATGGCCTGTATTCATGGCCTGGAGCATGTCCAGGGCCTCGCTCCGCAAGTCTCCACCGCTGTGCCTGTGCCG
>CAZRMD010000401.1:0-2200 GCA_964601135.1 uncultured Actinomycetes bacterium
TCGCCCTCGACCGAGCGATCACGCTGGCAAAGGGAACCGGCTACACCGGCCATGTGCCGGATTGGGAACGAGCGGCGAACGCCTTGCGCAGCGAGATCGAGGCCCGCGCCTGGAATCCACAGATCGGCGCCTTCGCCCAGGCGTACGACGACCAGTGCCTGGACGCGGCCGTCTTGCAGATGCCGGTGCTCGGCTTCCTGCCAGCGACCGACGCTCGCATGCTGGCCACGATCGAGACGCTGAGCCAGCGGCTGCTCAACGGGCCCTACGTGCGCCGCTACGACTGCCAGGATGACCAGGGATATCTCAGCGCCGCCTTTTTACTGTGCAGCTTCTGGTACGTCGATTCACTCATCTTCCTGGACCGCCTCGATGCCGCGGAACGGATGCTCGGCGAGCTGATCGCGCTGTCCTCACCGCTAGGGCTGCTGGCCGAGGGCAACGATCCGGGATCAGGAGCCGCTCGCGGCAACTTCCCACAGGCGTACAGCCATCTCGGCATCATCGACAGCGCAGTGCGGCTCGAGCGTGCGCGCGCCGCCTCGCAGCAGACTGAAGCTCGCAGCGCGGAGCGCGAGCAGATTGCCGGCTAAGAAGCGCGCGAGCTCGGGCCACAGTCCAGGGTACACCCCGATGATGTCCGCCGAACGTGCACGGCGCCTGCGCCGCTGGCACCTCGAATCGCACAGGGAGCTTCAAGCGGGACTCCCCCGGCGGATGTACTACCTGGGATTGGAGCTGCTAATTCCCAAAGATGTGTTTGCGCCTGGAGCCCGCGGCTCCTTCCATCCGGCCGTCCGCAATGAAGTGAGATCCTCCGATCGCGTGCTGGACATGGGCACGGGAAGCGGGATCGTCGCCATCCTTGCCGCCTCCCGGTCGTCCGACGTGGTCGCTGTCGACGTCAACCCCAAAGCCGTCGAGGCGGCTCGGGCCAATGCCGTCCTCAACCACGTGGCCGATCGCATCACGTTCGCGGTGAGCGATGTCTTCAGTGCCGTCGAGGGCAGCTTTGACCTCATCGTCTTCGACCCACCCTTCCGCTGGTTCAAGGCGCGCGATCTGCTCGAGCTCAGTCACGCCGATGAGAACTATCGGGCCTTACGACGGTTCATGGGTGAGGTCCGCCAGCGCTTGCGGCCAGGCGGTCGCATCCTGCTGAACTTCGGGACATCCGGCGACATCGACTACCTCTACCACCTGATCGACCAGGCGGGTCTGAAGAAAGAAGTGCTGGCCACCGATGAGGTCGTTACCGAGGACCTGACGGTGACCTACTACGTGTTCCGTCTGACATAGCGGGAATCTCCTTCCGCCCTGTGGGGAGGGTCGGGGAGGGGTCCCTCAATCGACCGCGGCCGTAGCCGCGGCGCCACGCGGTTCGAGGATGACCAGCTTTGCCTCTTCAACGGTCGGACTGACCGTCAGCGATAGCTTCGGCTGCGGTGTCAGGTCAGTGGCGCCCATTTCCTTGGCAAACTTTTCGACGCCTTCGAGGTTCTGGGCCAGTAGCGTTAGCCCCGGCAGCTTGTAGGAGATTGGCACCACGAACTTGGGCTCGATCTGGTTGACGATCTCGGTTGCCTGCGCGGAGTTGATGTGGCTGCCGCCGCCGATGGGAACGAACAGGACGTCGATCTTGCTGCCGATCGAGTCGAGCTGCTCTTCGGTCAGCCCGTGGCCGAGATGGCCGAGATGGCAGCAGCGCAGGTCGTCGACTTCCACCGTGTAGACGAAGTTCTTGCCTCGCTCCGCACCCTTCTTGGTGTCATGGTAGGTCTGCGTCCCCTGCATCGCAATCCCCTTGATCTCGAACTCGCCGGCGCCGGTGACGATATGCGGATCGCCGGAGATGCCCTGCAGGCTGAAATGGGTGGGATCCTCGTGGGTAAAGATCACGATGGGCACGCTCAACCGCACCGGGGACAGCCCGAGCTTTGGCTCGTACGGATCGATCATCACGGTGGCCTCCCGGCCCCGCAGGCGGACCGCGTTCAAGCCGAAATACGTGACTTCCATCGCGGCCCAGTTTACATTCGATCGGGGGCGGACACGCCCATGAGCCCTAGAGCATTCGCGATGGTGGTACGCGCCGCCCGCGACAGCAGCAGCCGGGCCGCGGTGAGCGGTTGGTCCTCGGTCACTACCCGGCAGTTCTTGTAGAAGCGATGGATCGCGGCAGCAAGCTCGTCGGTAAAGA
>CAZRMD010000402.1:0-2200 GCA_964601135.1 uncultured Actinomycetes bacterium
ACCAGCGTCGATGCGAAGGGTGACGCTTTCTCCGTATCAACGACCACCGTGCGGACCTCGCGGGCGCGAATGGCGCGCATCAGGTCGCGCAGGCTGTCCATATCGAAGACGTCGCTGAGACACTCGCGATAGGTCTCGATCAAAATCGGAAATTCCGCGTGTTTGCTTGCAACTTGTAGCAGATCATGGCTGCGCTGGCGTTGCTGCCAGAGCGGCGTTCGCTCACCGGGCCGCCGCCGCGGCAGCAACAACGCGCGGGCAGCATTCTCCCGGAAGCGCGACGCAAACACAGCCGAGCCGTGCAGCTGACCGGTGACAAGGTCGCGAACGTCCTCGGGATCGAGCAACAGGTCCTGGATGTCAGGCGCCCGGTCCGCCTCTGGCAGGCGAAGCGCGAAGCCGTCGTCGGTGTAGATCATCTGCACCTCGAGGTCGAGTCGTTCCTGCATCCGTGCCCGAGCGGCGAGCGCCCAGGGCGCATGGACCCGAGCGCCAAACGGGGTCAGCACCGCGAGTCGCCAGTCGCCTAATTGATCGCGGAACCGTTCGATCACGATCGTCCGATCGTCTGGGACCGCGCCGGTTGCCTCCTTCTGGTCGGACAGGTAATTGAGTAGGCTGCTCGACGCCAGTTCATCGAACCGGGATTGATCTTTGAGCTTTGCAGTCGCGGTCTCCGGTTCGATCGTGGTGAGCTCGCGCATCATGGCGCCCATCGCCCGGCCAACTTCGACTGGACGCCCGAGGGCATCTCCGTGCCAGAAGGCGATGCGTCCCGGCTCGCCGGGGGCCGGCGTAACCATCACCTGTGAGGGCGTGATGTCGGCCACACGCCAGGTGCTCGCTCCCAATACGAACGTCTCGCCAGGACGCATCTCGTAGACCATTTCCTCGTCGAGCTCGCCAACCCGCCGGCCGTCATCCAGCAGATTGACGGAGAAGAGTCCGCGGTCCGGAATCGTTCCGCCGCTTACCACCGCTAGCAGCTGGGCACCGAGCCGGCACCGGACCTTGTTTTCCAATCGATCCCAAATGATTCGGGGTCGCAGCTCGGCAAACTCGTCGGAGGGGTAGCGCCCGCTCAGCATGTCGAGCGTCGACTCGAGGGCACGGGGACCCAGGTCGCTGAACGGGTACGCGCGATGCACGAGCGCGGAAAGCTCGGGCACCGACCACTCGTCCATCGCGGCCATCGCGACGATCTGTTGCGCCAGCACATCCAGCGGATTCCGGGGCACGCGCGTGGTCTCGATCTCGCCGCGCAGCATGCGGTCGACGACGGCGGCGGTCTGCAGGAGATCGCCTCGATATTTGGGGAAGATCGTGCCCTTCGACGGCTCCCCAACCGAATGGCCCGCGCGGCCGATGCGCTGGATGCCGCTCGACACGCTGGTGGGCGACTCCACCTGGATCACCAGGTCGACGGCGCCCATGTCGATACCCAACTCCAGGCTCGAGGTCGCGACCAGGCCTGGCAGGCGCCCGGCCTTGAGCGCATCCTCTATAAGGAGGCGCTGCTCCTTGGCGATGGACCCGTGGTGGGCGCGGACCAGGTCCTCACCCGCCAGCTCGTTGATATGAGCGGCCAGCCGCTCGGCCAGCCGCCGGGAATTCACGAAGATGATGGTCGAGCGGTGCTGCCGGATCAGCTCGACGATCCGGGGGTGGATGGCCGGCCAGATGCTCCGCCTCGGGCCCTCGTCTTCGCCGCCCATGAGCGCCGCCGGCCCACTTTCAATTTCCCTCCGCCTTGTGGGGAGAGTCAGGGAGGGGGTATCTCGTTCCAGGTCAGCCATATCCGTAACGGGGACTTCGACCCTGATCTCGAGTGGCTTGACCCGGCCGGCGTCAATGATCGTGACTGGACGGTTGGTTCCACCCAGAAACTTCGCCGTTTCGGACAGCGGCCGTTGCGTCGCCGACAATCCGATCCGCTGGGGATCGACCTTCGTTAACTCCGTCAGCCGCTCGAGGCTGAGGGCCAAGTGCGCCCCTCGCTTGGTCTCGGCCATCGAATGGATCTCGTCGACGATCACCCAGCGAACGCTCGGCAGGATCTTCCTGGCAGCGCTGGTGAGGAGCAAGAACAGGGACTCGGGGGTTGTGATCAGGATGTCCGGCGGGTGGCGTTCGATCTGGCGGCGGTTTCTGGACGGCGTGTCGCCGGTGCGGATCGCCATCGTAATTGCCGATGGCCTCG
>CAZRMD010000403.1:0-1270 GCA_964601135.1 uncultured Actinomycetes bacterium
GCGCTACGAGTTGGATCGCGAGGCATCCGCGTGAGCCGCAAAAGGCGGCAGGAGGAGTGCGGGGCCGCCGCAGACGGGAGCTAGCGAGCCGCCTTCACCTTGAGGTTGTGCAGACGCAGGGCAGCCACGATCATGGCAAGCGACGCCACGCCCGCCGTGAGATTGAAGACATTGGTACGCAAGAAATCGGCCGTCGCTAGATAGCCGGCGATCGCCGGACCGACAGCGAGGCCGCCGAGCGTGGCCGCATTGACGAGCATTGCTGCGCTGCTCGAACCGTCAATCTTTGTGACGGCCTCGAATTGATACGGGCTCACGACGTTCCAGCCGAACCCAAACAGGCACCCGAGGACCAGAAAGTGATCGACGGGCCGCAGTGTCATCAGCAGGGCAATCGCCGTCATCTGGACGAGATATCCCGTGTAGAGCGGGCGCCGGAACCCGAAGCGGGACCCCAGAAGGGCCGCAACAACGCCACCCATCATCGTGGCGAAGAGGATCGTGGAGAGATCCGCCTCGACGGTCGACTGCGCTCCGCCCCAGGCGACCCCCATGAACGCAAGGTACGCATATAGGCCACCGCTGCTACAGAAGTATAGGAAAGTCGCGAGAATGGCCATCCACCCCAATGGGGACACTTTTTCCTGCACCGCTGCCGGGGCTCGCTCGGCCGGGAGTTCGACCGAGCGATGGCGCGACAGCAGGCGACAAAGCGGCATCGCCAACAACACGAGGCAGGCAATCGCACCGAACAGCCCTGCAACGCCGAACCGTTGCGCGAGCGGGGGTAGCAGCGGTACGCCGAGCCACCCCGTCGCGAGCTGCAAGATGTTGAAGAGCGCAAGGTCACGTGCACCATCGCCTTCCGCAAGGATTGCGTAGGTCACGGCTTCCGCCATTCCCGCGCCGACGCCCGCCAGGGCGCGGGCCAGCAGGAACTCGGAAAAAGGCTGTGCGACGCAGGCCAGCAGATTGCCCAGCAGTAGAACCACCAGGCCTAGCAGCGCGAGCCGGGACCGCCCCAGGCGACCCACCAAAGCGGGCATCAGCGCGCACACCATCGTGCCTACCGCGATACCTCCCATGTCAACAAAGGCTATCAGCCCCGTCTGAAGCTCATCGAAGCCGCGGGTCCTCGCGATGACCGTCAGGAAGACAGGCAGCGTATTGACCACCAGAGCGGCGACCGAACCGACGAGTATGGCGGCGGCCACGGCGCGAAACCGGCGTTCGGCCCGTGTCCCGGGCATGACAGTCATTGCGATGGGTC
>CAZRMD010000403.1:1280-2184 GCA_964601135.1 uncultured Actinomycetes bacterium
CCGCGTGCTCTCTGCCGTGACTCCCGCCGGTGGACCCTTCCCTAAGATCGTGGAGCCTGCATCACGAATGACTCGCTGTAGGGAAGTTTGCTGAGTGTCAGGTGGATTCGTGAGCCTGCCGGCAGGAATGCCATCTCGCCCGCCCCAACCACGACGGTCCTGCCCTCGGGGAGAAAGTCTATCGTGATTTCGCCGTCGATGACGGTCAGAAATTCATCGACATCGAGCAACCATTCGTTATTTTCCGGGAGAGGCTCGGAGGCGCGAAACAGGCCGACATATTTTTTATTCACTGTGTCGTTCAGCAGGTACTTTGCGGTGCCACCGGCCGAGCCAAACATGCTGAAGGGCGCATAGCCGTCGTCCTTCGTGCCAATTTTTTTGAACGCAGTCATTTCGGATCCTCTTTGCTGAAGCAGGGTTAGCCGCGCATCGGACGCGGATGCCCCGCCCCGGATGGCCGGTCCGCCATCCACGGGCGCAGTACATAGATCGAGTCTAGTGACCTGCTGCGGGACGCATTGTCCAGATTCGGCAAGCGAAGGAGCGACACGGTATTGCCCCGATCGGGTTCATGCAGGAGGCTTTTCATAACATGTTCGGCGCCTCAAGCAGTCCACGGCGTAATTGCTTGGAGCAGCGTGGACCTGCCGCACCCGCTCGCGGCGGCCGCACTCCTGCTCGCACCAGGCCGCGATCCCGAATGCCGAGCTTGGCGGCGCTGAGCGAGGTCATCTTACGGATTGCGTCCTCCAGCCGCAAGAGGCCGCGCGAGCGTGCGTAGACGCCGAGGATGCGGGTGAACGTCCCGAAACTGCGCGGATGAGGGGTGCCGCGACGCAGCGGCCCCTCGACCGCCAAAGCCGAGCCGTCCGAACCGATCGAGCACCACGGCTGCACCAAC
>CAZRMD010000404.1:0-2180 GCA_964601135.1 uncultured Actinomycetes bacterium
TCGAGGTTCCACTCCTTCTCTCCGTAGGCGATCCGGCTGCGGGTCTTGGCCTTCAGCTCGGCGTATCCCTGCGGGTTCCAGGCGCCCAGCGGTTCCTCGACCCAATCGACGGCGTATTCGTCGAAGGCCTGGATGCGCCGCACGGCGGTGGCGATGTCCCAGCGGATCGCGATACCCAGGTCGATCATCAGGCTCCGGTCGTCGCCGATCGCCTCCCGCATGGCCTTGACGTACTCCACGTCGCGCTCGTGCTCGTAGCCGAGGCGTGCGTTGCCGCGTTTGCCGAAACCAACCTTGAGCCCCCGCAGACCGGTCTGGAGCCAGCCGAGCGCCTCCTCAGCCATCGCTGGGATCGATTCCACATGCGCGTGGGAGGACGCAATCGCCGGTAGCCGCTCGTGCACCGGGCCACCGAGTAGGTCACAGACGCTGACGCCGAGCGCCTTACCCTTCAGGTCCCACAAAGCCATGTCGAGCGCGGCGATCGCGTTGGACGCCAGCCCCCCGGAGTAGCCGTACCACCAGGCACGATCCTTCATCGTCCGCCACAGCGCCTCCGTGTGGACCGGGTCGCGGCCGATCAGCGACTCACCCATCCCCGTCACGAGCGCCGCAACGGCCGGGTTCGCCTCCGCGAACTGGGTAATCGCCTCGCCCCAACCGTGGGCACCCTCATCGCTGGTGATCTTGACCAGGCACAGATAGCGGGTGGCGTCAAAGTCGTTGGGCTCCGGGTAGGCCACGGGGAAGGCTTCGATCTGGGCGATCTTCATGCGAGAGAGCTCCTAGCGGATGCGCGGGTTGCGGTGGCGTGGGTGGGTTGGCGCGGCGCCGGCATCGGGCGCGACGGCGGAGGTCAGTACATGAGCTGGCCGCCGCTGACGTTCATGGTCGTCCCGGTCATGTAGCGGGAATCGGGCCCGATCAGGAACGCCGTGGTGTCGGCGACCTCTTCGGGGGTGGCGAGCCGCCCCAGCGGCACCTGCTCGACGGCCTGCGCGAGGTCACGGTCGGACATGTCCTGGCGCATCATCGCGGTGTCGACGAATCCGGGTGCGATCACGTTGACCCGAATCTGGTATTGGGCAAGGGATCTGGCCAGTCCTCGGCTGAGCGAGACCACTCCGCCCTTGCTGGCGGCATAGACGACCGAGCCACCGTAGCCACCGGACCACCAGCCCTGCGAGGCGAAGTTGACGATCGAGCCCCCGGTGCCCTGCTGAATGAGCTTGCGGGCAATCGCGCGGTCCAGAAAGAAGGTCGCTTTGAGATTGGTGTCCAGCTGGGCATCCCAATCGTCCTCGGTGACCTCGTCGATGTGGCTGCGCCGGCGCAGTATGGCGGCCATGTGCACCATCCCGGCCAGCGGCCGCTCCGCCGCGGCGTCATCGACGAGGGCGGTGAACTCCGAGGTCGCCGACAGGTCGACCGCCGTGGCCCGGTGCCCACTGCCGTCCAGGTCGCGGATAAGCCGGTCGAGCGAGTCCGGGTCGCGGTCGACGGCCCGGACGCAGTACCCGTCCCGCGCCAGGCGCCGGCACGTGGCAGTACCGATCCCGCCGGTGGCACCCGTGACCACCACGACAGCGCCTTCGCGCATGTGCACCCCTTCGTCTGGAAACGATTGTAGGCTACCGATCCAGTCCGTCGGGAGTCAACGACTACGCATCTCACCTGAGGAGATCCCAATGTCACAGCGCGTGTGCTTCGTCCTGCACGTTCTGCCCGAACACATCGATGAATACCGGCAATGGCATCGAGCGGTCTGGCCGCAGATGCGCCAAGCGCTGCACGAGACCGGCTGGCACAACTATTCGCTGTTCATGCACGAGGACGGCACGCTGATCGGCTACCTGGAGACCGACGACTTCGCCCGCGCACTGCGGGAGATGAGCCTGCGCGAGGTCAACACACAGTGGCAGAACGCCGTGGCCAATTTCTTCGGTACCGGCGACGGACTCCCAGACGAACGGATCCGAAGCCTCGAAGAGATTTTCCACCTCGATTGAATGGTGGCAGTGGTCGCCGGACAGTCGGTATCCGACGGCGCCGACCCAGTCAAGGTGGCGTCGCCGAGCTCAACCGAGCCGGCCGCGAACGGTGCGTCAGTGCGGCGCCGCTGGGTCGGCCTGAGCGCCGAACCCGACGAGCTGCTGCTTCGCTGGTTCTGGGCTAGCCTC
>CAZRMD010000405.1:0-2173 GCA_964601135.1 uncultured Actinomycetes bacterium
CAACACGTGGATATCATCGGCATCGGCCTGCTGGCGGTCGGGCTCGCGGCGCTCGAAACCGTGCTGGAGCAGGGGGAGCGCGCTGCATGGTTCCAGAGCGCCTTCATCACCGTGACGGCGGCCGTCACCGTTCTGGCCCTGCTAGGTTTCGTGCTGTGGGAGCTCCATACGCCGGCACCGGCGGCCGACCTGCGCATCCTCAAGAACGTGTCGTTCGCCTCGGCGACCTTCATCGGCGGCATCTTCTTTGTCGGCCTCTTCGGCAGCCTCATCCTGCTGCCGCAGTTTCTGCAGGGCCTGCTGAACTACACCGCGACGCAGGCCGGCCTGGCGATGATGCCCCGGGCCCTCAGCATGGTGCTGGTCATGCCCGTGGCGGGCGCGCTCTACAACCGGCTCGGCGTGCACGTGATGATGGTGTGCGGACTGATCATGGCCGTCCTCGGAGTGTTTCTGATGGTACACTTCACCCTCGCTACCGGGACGGCTCAGATCGTCACGGCCCAGGTGATCCAGGGCGTGGGCTTCGCCTTCATCTTCGTCCCGCTCACCACCGCCGCGCTCGCGACTATCCCCCGGCCGCTGTTGCAAAACGCCGCCGGCCTCAACAACTTGATTCGCCAGCTCGGAGGAAGCATCGGCACGGCCGTGGTCATCAGCGTCCTGGACTATAAGACGACGACCGCGAGCGCGTGGCTGGTGCGGTACGCCAACATCTACAACCCGATCTTTCAGCACTGGGTGCAGACGTACCAAGACGCGGTCCTCGCCCACGGAAATGATCTGTTTACAGCGCAGCAACGAGCGCTGGGCGTCCTCCAGGGCCTCATCTACCAGCAGGCGGCTGTGGTGGCGTACGACTACGTCTTCGGGCTGCTCGCGCTGTTGTTTGCCGTTTGCCTGCCGCTCGTCGCGCTCATCCGCCGCGGCAAGACGCCGCCGGGGAGCCACGTGGCCGAGATGTAGGACCGATCAATAACCTGGGCTCCCGTACCCAGACCCGTCGCTGCGGCGAGGCCGGAGGCTGACGCATCCGCATGCGTCGCGGCCGCGATTTCGACACACGACTGGGGGCGCCGCAATCTTCGCCGAATGGCGTCTGGGCGACGACATTCATTTGACATCGCGGGAACCTTCTGCCATGCTGGTTCGGTCAATAGACCAGTTTGTCAACGCGCCGGTGGTAGCGGATGTCAATCGCTACGGTAACCCCTACACAGCTCGCGGAAGAACTCCAGCTTGTCAGGACGACGATTTCCAAGCAGACCCTCAAAGACCAGATCAGTGACAAGCTCGCGTCTATGATCTGTTCAGGATTGCTGCAGATCGGCGACGAGCTACCGGGCGAGCGGGAGCTCGCCAGCACGTTAAGCGTCAGCCGCGAGACGGTTCGCCGCGCGATTCAAGCGCTGGCGGTTCGCGGGATGGTGGAGATCTCACAGGGGACGCGCACGCGAGTCATTCGAGACGAGGACCGCCTGCGCGATGCGCGCAGAGCCCTGCGCGAGATGAGAGACTACCAGATCGAGACCGTCTACGAGGCGCGCCGGGTGGTGGAGCTCGCGGTGGTGCGCGATGCGGCCAGGCGGATCTCGGACTCGGCGCTGAGGCAGCT
The DNA here is from genome assembly GCA_964601135.1 of uncultured Actinomycetes bacterium. Lineage (GTDB taxonomy): Bacteria > Chloroflexota > Dormibacteria > CF-121 > CF-121 > CF-13. The sequence goes on from CAZRMD010000405.1 coordinate 1,616, forward strand.
CGGGGCTCTGCTTGCTGCGCAGTCCAGGTTGTTCGACGACCCCGTGCGGTTCATGATTTCGGACCGCGAATTTCACGACACCATCTACAAGCAGTGCGGCAATCCGCTGCTGGCCAACTTCGTCGGCACGCTCTACAGCTACGCGTTGGATTATCGCCGCAAAGTGATGCGCCGGCCGGGGGCGGTCCAGCGCAGCTACGAGGATCATCTGGCCATCCTCGCCGCCCTGCAGGCGCGTGATCCGGACGCCGCGGCCCATGCGATGGCCACGCACCTCGACCATGTCCACAAGACCACGTTGTCGGAAATGCGAAGGAACACGTGAGTCTGCGCCGGTGAACCACCTGTGCGACGGCGGGCCGCAGGGACGAGCGAATGACCGCATCGCGTAAACCCACCGTGGCGCTCACGCTGGGAGATCCGGCCGGGATCGGGCCGGAGCTGATCGCGAAGCTCGCGGCGCGTGGCGATCTGATGCGGCAGGCGAACGTGGTGCTGCTGGGTGACCGCTGGGTGTGGGAGGACGGCCAGCGGATCGCCGGCACCCGAGTGGCTCTG
>CAZRMD010000406.1:0-2152 GCA_964601135.1 uncultured Actinomycetes bacterium
CGGTGAACCGGGTTTAGCTGATCCGCGAGCTATCCGCCCGGCCCTATCGAATAGCTTTTACTCTGTTGAGGATTAGCCCTCGAGCTGCCTGGAAGGTCGTTTACTTCGGTGAATTGATTGGCTAGCTTGTTCGCGGCGCTGGTGATGATTGGTGACGGCGGCAAATCTTATTAGGCGTCGGCGCGGCGCTCGGTACCTTTACCAACTCTGGCTGCTGCTCGATGCTCTTCTTGTAGTTGCGAACGTACCGGCGCAGGCCGCGCCAGTAATTTCCGCAATCAACATCGTGGGCAACCAACGGGTCGAAACCGACGCCATCCGCGTCCATATCTCTTCGGCGGTCAGCCAGCCGTTGAATCCTGCCACGGTCGACAACGATATAAAGTCGATCTATCGAATGGGCTTTTTCACCCGCGTCAACGCCTACGTGAGACACGAAGCTGGCGGGGCGGTTCTCACGTTCGTTGTTAACGAAGAGCCGTTAGTTAGCGAAATCCGCTTCAGCGGAATGACCAAGATTAGTCCAGGCGACGAGCAGATAGTGAATGCGATGGCATTGCATTCCGGTTCGCTGCTCGACCGTGTCAGAGTAAAGGCCACCGCTCGCAATATCGCAGACGTGTACCAGGCGAAGGGCTATCTGGACGCACAGGTAACTACGCGCACTCTAAGCGGGCCAAACAATACGGTTTTGCTGGTATTTGACGTCAATGAGGGACCACAAGTCGAAATCTCGAGAGTCCGTTTCAGCGGCAATCACCATTTCAGCAGCCATCTGCTACAGGATGCAATCCAGACCAGGCCCCATTCAATCTTGAGTTGGATAACCGGCAGCGGAATTCTGGACCAGAAAAAACTCCAGGACGACGTCGACCATCTCTCCGCATACTACTACTCCGAAGGTTATCTTAATGCTCACGTAGAGTACCCAGTACTGACGCGGCATGGCGACTCGATAACTGTTACTTTCGATATCAGCGAGGGACCTCGTTACCGGGTCAGCGGGATCGATCTCACCGGCGATTTGAGAGTGCCTAAATCGGAACTCCAGCATCGCTTGACCTTGAAGGTAGGGCAACCTTTCAGCAGTACGACGATGCAGCATGATGTGCTGACGCTATCGGACTTCTATTCGAATCGCGGCTACGCCTACGTTAACGTCGATCCGCGCACTGTCGTTAATCCGTCCGCACACCAGGTTGTAGTCGATTTCAACGTCAATCCCGGGAGCGAAGTACTGGTCGACCGGATCAACATCACCGGGAATACCAAAACTTCCGACAAGGTGATCAGGCGCGAACTCGTGATCCAGGAGAAGAGCCGTATTCGACTGAGAAAATTCAGAAGTCCAAGCAACGGCTCGACGCCCTCGGCTACTTCTCGAATACAAGGATTTCCACTGAGCCCGGTCCTACCCCCGACAAGATCGACCTTGATGTTGCGGTGCAGGAGGCAAACACCGCTTCTTTGCAGGTCGGGGGCGGCTACGACAGCTACTCGTCGGTCTTCGGCAACTTCGTCATCAGCAATAGTAATTTGTTCGGGGGTGGTGAATCGGCGTCTGCGTCTGCTCAGATCGGCTTTCTCTATCGGAACTTAAACCTGAATTATACCGAACCCTGGTTTCTCGACATGCCACTTTCGGTCAGCCTGTCTGGGTTTTACGATAAGCTGTACCTGTTCTCATTTAATCAGACCAATCTGGGTTTTCAGATCAACACGGGCTACCCGCTAGCTGAACTGGGATTTAAAAAACTCGGCCCGTTCTCGCTGGAGGATATTACGCTTGGTCTCGGCTATCAGTTCGAAAGCGTAGGCATCAGTGGCTTACCAGAACTCGCGACATTCGACATCTTACGCTACAAAGGCTACCAGCAAATTTCTGAGATCATGCCGAGCATCCGGCGTTTCACCGTCGATAATCCGCAAGACCCGAGGAGCGGTTCCGTTACCAATTTCAATTTGGAGTTGGCCGGGTTGGGTGGTCAGTCATTTGTCAAAGGCCTTTTCCACTCGCGGTTCTTCTTTGCGTATTTGAAAAGCCCGCGATGGGGAGAATGGGTCTTTTCACCAGGCATCACGTACGGTATCGGCACCACCCTGGGCGGTAATCGTGGCAGCGAACTACCGCTTTATGAGCGCTTCTTCCCTG
>CAZRMD010000407.1:0-2148 GCA_964601135.1 uncultured Actinomycetes bacterium
AGCATCACACCGGCGAGCTCAGTTGTGAGGAGCTCGAACGGTACCTGGACCAGCTGGCCGGCGGGACGATTTCCAACCAGGCGGTCTTCGACGACATGGGGCACGGCGCGCTGGAGCTTGGCCCGGTCGAAAACCCGCCGCAATTGCTGGCTGTCACCGGGCCACAGCGGGGGCTGCTCGATGGTTCGCGGCTCAATCCTCACCTGGCGGTGCCGCATGGCGACATGATGCTGACCGGTTGCTTCGGTCTGTTGCGTGCGCTGGGCACGCGACTTCCCGATCTCGTCCCGGCGATCGAAGATCGACTCGGCGCAGCGGAACACCGCCACTGAGCCTGAGCACCTCAGTCTGGCGCAACGCGCCCTTTCTGCGCTTCTGGGCCGGCTCATCGATCTCGACCGTGGGCAGCCAGGTCACCTACCTGGCGCTCCCCTGGCTCGTGCTCCAGCTGACCCATTCACCCTTTCAACTCGGGGTCGTCGGCGCCCTCGAATTCCTGCCCTTCCTGCTCTTTGGCTTGATCGTCGGGGTCTATGCCGATCGCTGGAATCGCCAAAGCATCCTGCTGGTGGCGGACCTGGTTCGATTCGCGGTGCTCGCCAGCGTGCCGTTAGCCGCGGCGTTTCAGGTGCTGACCACGGTCCAGCTCTATCTCGTTGCCTTCGTCGCGGGGACGGCGCGGGTCTGGTTCGAAGTCACGCACTACTCACTGATCCCGGACCTCGTCACCCGGGAGCGCGTGGTGGACGCCAACAGCAGCCTCGAAATCACGGAGGGCGTCTCGACACTGGTTGGGCCGTCGCTGGGCGGGGTGCTCATCAAGCTGTTCGGGGCGGCCAACGCCATCCTTGCCGATGCGCTTTCTTTTCTCATGGCCGCGGTAGCCTGGTTCAGCCTTGGCGATCGGCGACCAGTCGGGCCACCGGTCGAAGTCGGTTGGTGGGCGCAGCTGGTTGCCGGTCTTCGCTGGGTTGCCCGGCAACGGGTGATCCTTGAAAACGTCGCGTCCGCCGTCGTGCTCAATGTGGTCTTCATGTCCGTCGAGACGGTTTTCGTGTTCTATGCCCAGCACGAGCTGCATTTCGATGCGGCACGCACCGGGTTGGTGTTGGGGATTGCCGGCGGCGGCCCAATACTCTTCGCCGCTCTGGCACCGGCCCTCCGTCGACGGTTCCGGATGGGACAGCTGCTGCTCGCCAATCTCCTCCTCACGGGACCGATGGTGTTCATGCTGGATGTCGCGCCGTTGCTGCCCGCTGTCCCCGCCTTCATCCTGGTTGCCGCCTCGCAGGGCGTGTTGGTGGGCACGGCGATCCTCGGGCGCATCCTGCTGCGGAGCTACGTCCAGGCATCGACACCTCCAGCCATCCTCGCCAGGGTGAACGCGACGCTGCGGGTGGTTGCGTGGGGCTCGGTTCCAGTCGGCGCCTTCCTCGGCGGCGCGCTGACCCAGTTACTCGGCATCCGCTGGGTGATCGCCCTGGCCAGCGCGCTCTCGCTGCTGCTGTTCCTCGCCTTCGCCGTCGGCTCGGAGACGAAACGGATTTGATCCAGGCGGAAGCGCGGGCCGCCTCGTAGAATCAAACTCCGCCTTCACTCCCTTTTCTAAGAGGTATCCATTGGAGCAAGCCACCACCATCGCCCAGCTGCGACAGAGTGAATACCGCGTTCTCCCCGTCAAAGAGGAGATGCGCAAGAACCTGGTCCGCAAGATCAAAGCCGGCGAAGAGCTCTTCCCGGGCATCATCGGCTATGAGAGCTCGGTGATTCCGCAGATCGAGAATGCGATCCTCTCCGGGCAGGACATCGTTTTCCTGGGTGAACGCGGCCAGGCCAAGAGCCGTCTGATCCGCTCGCTGACCTCCTTACTCGATGACGAGGTCCCCGTCATCGAGGGATGCGAGATTAACGACAACCCTTATGCCCCGATCTGTCGCGCCTGCCGGGATCGGATCGCGGCTCACGGCGACGCGGTCACGGTGCGCTGGATCTCGCCCGACGAGCGATACAGCGAGAAGCTGGCAACCCCGGACACCTCGATCGCCGATCTGATTGGCGAGGTCGACCCCATCCGGGTGGCCGAGGGGAAATACCTTGCCGACGAGCTCACCATCCATTACGGGCTGGTGCCGCGCACCAACCGCGGCA
>CAZRMD010000408.1:0-2144 GCA_964601135.1 uncultured Actinomycetes bacterium
CCGGGGAGACCGCCGCCGTTGTTGGCCGCTTTCTCCCGCACCGTGGCCAGGGTCTGCATCCTGCTGGCCCAGGCCGCCGAGAACGTGATCAGCTGTTCGATGGAGCTGGGCGGCAATGCGCCCTTCATCGTCCTCGATGACGCCGACCTCGACGCTGCACTCGAGGGCGCGATGATCGCGAAGATGCGCAACACCGGGCAGTCGTGCATCGCGGCGAACCGCTTCTACGTCGATCAGCGGGTGGCAGAGAAGTTTTCGAGCATGTTGGCACGTGCCATGGGCGAGCTGCCTGTGGGCAATGGCCTCGACCCGAACGTCAAGGTCGGCCCGGTGATCAACGACCCGGCCCGCAACAAGATGCTCGGCCTGGTCGAGGAAGCGGCGGGCCATGGGGCCCGGCTGCTGACCGGCGGCAAGGCGCCCGACCGGCCCGGCTACTTCGTGCCGCCGACCGTCATCAGCGAGGTTCCACCCGACGAGCACATCCTGAAGGAGGAGATCTTCGGGCCGATCGCGCCGGTCGTCACCTTCAGGGACGTCAATGAGGCAATCGCCTTTGCAAACAAAACCGACCGGGGTCTGGCCTCCTACGTCTACACGCGCGACCTCGGGAAGGGGCTTGCGGTGGCCGAGGCGATCGAGTCGGGCATGGTTGGCCTGAACCGCGGTTTCATCTCCGACCCGGCGGCGCCCTTCGGCGGCGTCAAACAAAGCGGCATTGGCCGGGAAGGGTCCCACGAGGGGCTCTTAGAGTTTCTCGAGACCAAGTACATCGCCACGAACTGGTAGATAAGGAAGGACGAAATCCTCATCGGATGCCGTCCTCCTGAACGCCTGTCGTTAGGGTGTGCAGCTTGTCGCGGGGGGAGCGACCACGGTGGTCGGCAGCTGGTAGAAGCGCAGCTGCAGGAGCTTCAAACCATTGTTGTCGTACTGCCAGAAATAATTCTGCAGTGATGGGTCAAACAGCGGCACCTGCGTCACCTTACCGGTCGTCGTGTTGCAGTAGGTGACGAACAGCAGATCAGCGGTCACATTGCTGAAGACACTCTGGCCGCTCTTGCGGGTCTGCACACTGACGTACGCACTGATCGAGCAAAGAAGCGTCCCGGTGGTGGGATCGGTGGCGCAGGTAGTCATCGACGAGCTGCCGCCTGGCTTGGCGAGAGCCCGAACCCAAACGGAGTAGGTCGTTGTCACACTGGTTGTCGTCGTAGTGCCGACGGGATTCGGGAGCTGGAACGCCGCGTTGCCGTTGAGGGGCACGAAGATGTCGCCACCGTTAGTTGTCGTCGATGCGCTGCCGCCCTGTTGAATCCCATGGATGTTCAGGTTGTAATGGGGTCCACTGGGGGCGCCGTTTCCGGTTGAAGTCTGGCTGGCGGTCGACGTCGTCGTCGTCGATCCGCTCTGGGTCTTGATCAACGCTGCCGGCTTCGCGTGAAAAACGCTGCCGGCGGTGTTCGCCGCCAGACCGATGGCCGCCAGACCGAACAGAAGAATGCTCGCGAGAATGATGACTGTCGTCCGCGATACATAAGTGGTCATCGACCGATCCTCCTCCTTGAAGACTCGCTCTCCAGCCGATGGCGGTGCCGTTCGCAAGCCGGCGACTGACCACCTCCCACGGCCACGATGCATCCGCAATCGCGCCCCTGCAAGGCGATTCATCGCCCTGCGACCGGGCTCGGGTTGATCGCGACCTGGCCTTACAGAATCCGTTACGACCGTGGCCCCGCTGTGTTCGACCGCTTCCTACTCTTGATGAGGACGCGAGCGAGGCACCGCAAGGTGACGTGTCTGAACTGTGGACGAGGGGAAAAAGAACGCCAATCCGCTTTACCGTGCCGTTGTCACCGGTGCGGCCGGATTCATCGGCTCGCACCTGGTCGACGCGCTGCTCGGGCACGGCCACGATGTGGTGGGCATCGACGCGTTTACCTCCTACTATTCACCCGCGCTGAAGCGCGCCAACATCGCCGCTGCCGGAGCGAATCCGAAATTCGATCTCTTGCCGGCTGACCTTACGGAGCTCGCGCTCGACGAGGTCCTGCGCCCCGGGGATGTGGTGTTTCATCTCGCCGCCCAGCCTGGGGTTCGCGCCAGCTGGGGACAGGATTTCAGCATCTATACCCGCCACAACA
>CAZRMD010000409.1:0-2139 GCA_964601135.1 uncultured Actinomycetes bacterium
CTGCACCCGTCGGAGATCGTGGTGCGCCAGGGGGACGTGGCGCTCGACGGGTCGATCATTGTCTTCGGCTGATGATGCTTGTCGTAGATCGCGGATAGCGCGCCTGCGAAGCCACTGCCGAAAAAGCCTTGCTGATCCTCGAGAGCCTTGAGCGGGTTCTTACTGAAGAACGAGTAGCTCTTCCCAAGCTTGTCGCGCTCCTCTTGCGAGTAGTCAGGCCAGCAGCTCGTCCAGACCTCCCGACTCTGTCCGTCTGCAGGCGACAGCTCGACGACCGTTACCCTTTCACTCGGCATAAGCGTCGCCTTCAGCTTATCGAACAGCTTGCTGGCCCACTCCGTCTGCCCATCTTGCATGAACATGTCGTCGACGTAGACGACCGTCTGACGCAGCGCCGCGGTCTCGCAGAACTTCGGATCGAGCCCGGCTTGCCCGCCGAGGAATCCTTGCGCCTGGGCTGTGGAAGCAAGCACGCTCGTGCCGATTACGAGGCTTGCGAAGAAAGGTTTGAGTAGCATCTCAGGCAGCCAACAGGCTTTGCATGGCCGCGGCTCCTGGCAGCTCCATCGCAGTGAGTTCGAACGGCGAGAGCGGTGCGTTCGCCGGCTTCGTGACAAGCTGGATCCGCCCGGCATTTCCGACGAGCACTCGAGTCAATTCGACCCTGTAGGTTTCGATGTTCGCACGCATTGCCTGCTCAAGCTCCGTGTTCAGGGCCTGCTCGTGCGCCTGCACTTGCTTCAGCATGTTCAGCTCGGTCTCGACGGAGGCAGCCCGAGTCTTTGCGGCTGTCCTGCGATCGTTGATGGTCTTCGTGAACTTGGCCTCCACGTGACGCATCTCCTGCTCGAATTGCTTGCGCTTCGCTGCCCAGGCCGCGTGTGCCTTGTTCCACTGCCGCGTTGCCGAGGCGTAGTCCGGGTCGTCATCGTGCGCGACGTAAGAGAGGAACACGCCGACGATCCAAGCCGCCACGTTAGCGAGCAGGCTGATCAGGACGTCGCGCAGCGGGTTCACGTCGCTCACGCCGACATCGTTGAGCAAGGTGTGCTGGGCCTGCGTGGTCAGTATCTGCAGTGCGGCCGCGTAACGGGAACATCCGGCAGCTGCGAGCACAATTAGCAGCGCAGATGTGGACAACCCGAGGAAGCGCCAATCCCGGGCACGCTCTGCCGGCTCACGACTCTCGCTGAAGCGGAAGCTCCATTGCTTGAGTAGCTCGCCGTAGCCGTGCGCGGCGAAAGCGAGGAGTGCACCAAGCAGGACGGTGCTTCCCGCGGCGATGGCGGGAACGCCCGTGAACTGCAGGAGCACGTCATAGTTGATGAACCACTCGGCAATACCGATGCAGGCGATCAGAACGATATACGAAGGGCTGTAGCTGAACACCGTCGCGGCGCGGCCGGCATGCGTATCCTGAAGGTTCTTCCAGCGAACTTGAGCGGTCTCCTTCAGCGCACGCTTCTGGACGTAGTCGGGGTTGCTCTCCAACTTCTTCTCGATCCCGGAAAGCTCCTCTCCGCGCCGCCGCTCGGCCTCGACAAGGTCGCCCTCCGCCTGATGCACGGCGTCGAGGCTGGCCATCTTCGGTTGCAAGGCCGTGTCGAAGTCAGCGCGTGCCTGGCGCCAGTCGGAGAGCACGGCCCGGATCGGCTGCATAAGGTTCAGCTTCATGCCGGCGCTCATCCCGTTCTCGTCGATTGGGATGTTGCCAAACGCCGCTTCTTGCTGCGCCCACTCCTGCGCCTTCTCGGGCGCAATCTGCAGGCTTGTCGCGCGCGACAGCGGAAAGGCTAGAGCCCGCTGCAGGGCGAGGCTCATGGCTTTCGTCGGGTCTGCGCTAGCCGGGGTCGGCGCCATTGCCATCGGGTTCTCCATGCGCTCGGAAACGGTGTGGTTGTTGGTCGTGTTGGTTTGCGACGCCTCAGAATTTCTGAGCATCACCCAAGGGAACGAGATGGAGCGGTTCCGGCTGGATCAGTTTGACCGGGGTCACCTCATCCGGCCGAAGCATCTGAGGGGGGCTCTCCGGTTCGCGTGCAGCCACCGAGACGGGTCTAGCCCGCTGAATGTCCTCGTTCTCCGGCGGCAAAAGAGGCAGACCCGCGTAAGGGGTGAGCAACGCGTCGCCCGGTCCGA
>CAZRMD010000410.1:0-2126 GCA_964601135.1 uncultured Actinomycetes bacterium
CGCGCCTGGGGGGCGCAGTGCAGGACATGATCCCGCCCGGCGCGAGCTGAGCTCCCCTGGTCCTTGAGCCAGCGGATCGCCACCGAGGTGTCGAGCCCGCCGGAGTAGGCGAGCACGAGCTTTTCACGCGTTGCCAAGCAGCATCCTCCTGAGCGCGCCCGCCGCCTCGCGCTCGGCGAGGACGGCGATGATGGTGTCATCGCCGGCGACGGTGCCGGCCACGCCCGGCAGCTTCGCCTGGTCGATGTTGTAAGCAACCAGGTTCGCGGTGCCCGGCCCGGTCCGGATCACGGCCACGAACTCGACCACGGTCACCTCGGTCACGTGCTCCCTGAAGACGGCCACCGCCGATGGCGGCGGCTGGTAGCCGTCGGCGGTGCGGACCAGGCGCAGCTCCTGGATGTCACGCGAGACGGTGGCCTGGGTGGCGGGAAGCCCGCGTTCGGCAAGCGCCTGCGCCAGCTCCTGCTGGGTGTGGACGGGGTGGCTCGAAACCAGGTCGAGGATGGCCTGGTGCCGGCGCTGCTTGAGGTCGTTCATGCCTCGGGCGAGTCGAGCACCCGGCGTAGGACGGAGCCGGCGCGGTCGATCTCGGCCTCCCCGATCACCAGGGGAGGTACGAGGCGAATCGTCTCGTCGTCGGTGGCGTTGACGATCAGCCCCGATTCGAGGCAGCCCGCCTGGACCGCCTTCGCCCTCGGCTCGGTGAGCACGATCGCCTGCATCAGTCCCTGCCCGCGCGCTTCTTTGATCCGCGGCAGCGCCGCCAAGGTTTCGTGAAGCAGCTCGCCCATCTCGGCCGCGTGCTGGACCAGGTCCTCCTGCTCGATGGTGGCGAGCGTGGCCAGCGCTGCCGCGCAGGCGAGGGGGTTGCCGCCGAAGGTGGAGCCGTGGTCCCCGGGCTCGAAGACATCGGCGCGCGGAGCCGCCAGGCAGGCGCCGATCGGCACCCCGCCGCCCAGCCCCTTGGCCAGGGTCATGACGTCGGGCCGCACGTCCTCGTGCTGCCAGGCGAACCAGCGGCCGGTGCGCCCGAGCCCGGTCTGGACCTCGTCCAGGATCAGGAGCAGGTCCTTCTCGTCGCACCAGGCGCGGAGGCCTTTGAGGTATCCGGCGGGAGGCGCGATCACGCCCGACTCGCCCATGATCGGCTCGACCATGACCGCCGCCGTTTTGGGACCGGTCGCAGCCTTGACCGCTTCCAGGTCGCCGAAGGGCACGTGGACGAATCCCTCCGGCAGCGGTCCGAACGGCTCCTGGTATTTGGGCTGGCCGGTCGCGGTGACCGTGGCCAGCGTGCGGCCGTGGAAGGACTTGACCGCGCTGATGATCTCGAAGCGGCCGCTCCGCTTGCCCCACTTGCGGGCGATTTTGATGGCCGCTTCGTTGGCCTCGGCGCCGCTGTTGCAGAAGAAGACGCGGGACGGGAACGAGAGCGCGACCAGCCGCTTGGCCAGTTCGACCTGCGGCTCCGTGTAGTAGAGGTTGGACGTATGGATCAGGCGCTTGGCCTGGTTCGCGACCGCCTCGGCGACCGCCGGATGGGCATGGCCGAGGAGGTTGACGGCGATGCCGCCGACGAGGTCGAGGTACTCCCGTCCGCTCTCGTCCTTGACGTAGGCGCCGCTGCCCTCGGTGAAAACGACGGGCAGCCGGCGGCCGGTGCTCATCAGGTAGGTGCCGGCCTCGTCGATGGTCGGATTGGTCTGCTTCACGGCGTCACCATGGTGCCGATGCCGGCTTCGGTGAAGAGCTCCAGCAGCAGCGAGTGCGGCGTGCGGCCGTCGATGATGTGCGCGTACGGAACCGCGTCCAAGGAGCGGACGGCGGCCTCCAGCTTGGGGATCATGCCGCCGGCGGCGGCGCCGCTCTCGAGCATCTGCTCGGCGCGCCCGCGTCCGAGCTCGCTGATCACGTTGCCGTCGCCGTCCTGGACGCCTTCGACATCGGTCAGCAGGATCAGCTTCGAGGCGCCGAGGGCAACCGCCAGCTCGGCGGCCACCGTGTCCGCGTTGATGTTGTAGGCGTTGCCGTCGTAGCCGAGGCCGACCGAGGCGACGACGGGGATGTAGCCGCGGTCGATGAGGGCGTCGATGGGCTCGCCGTTGACCTGGACCACCCGGCCC
>CAZRMD010000411.1:0-2118 GCA_964601135.1 uncultured Actinomycetes bacterium
TCCGTCGACGTCCGTGTGGCTGAATATTTCCGGCGCGATCCTGCTGAGTTGTTCGTGGCCGTCCGTGGTTGTGCACCGGGTTGGCTGTCACTTTGGCTGTCAGGGTGCCGGTCCATTCAACCGCCAGCGCAAAGGGATTTGAAGCCCGCTCGTTTGCGTCTATCATCGGACACTGTTGACCACGAACTCGCATTTCAAGGGGTTTCTCGAGCCGATGCGTCCACCAGTGTCTCCCGGCGGCTGCCGGGGTTGGTGTCAGGATCGGTGCCACCGCTCGTCAACGGCTGCGGCGCGGGCGTCGGCGAGACGCGATACCTGCCCGACAGGGGAGAGTCGAACTCCCGGCGTTGTGTCCCGTTATATCCCATTGCAGCACGAATCCGCTAGAATTCCGGCTTTTCGGGCGTCTGCCTGTCCGGTTGCATTTTGCTGTGGTCCGCTGGGTTGGGGGTGCCGTTGGGGGCACGTGCCGTGGTAGACTAATTATTGCCGCTTATTGCCGCCGGCGCTGCTTCGCACTGGCGCCGATCCCGGTTTTCTCTCACGCCCCGCTGTCGGTACCTTCGCCGCGGCGGGGCGTTGCTTTGCGCCGCCTAGCCCGACGTGATCGTGGTCAAGCGGATCGACGGGCTGGGCGAGGAGGGCGAGTACCTCGGGCTAACGCCGACGATCCACATCAAGGTGGTGGACTACAAGAGCACCAACGACATCGGGCACGACCTGACCGAGGCCAAACTCGACCACCAACTCCAGGTGAATATGTACGCCTGGGTCGCAACCAGCGAACTGCCCGCCCAGATCGGTTGGCCCGGCGCGAAGGTGGTGATCGACGAACTCGAAATCGTCTACGTCTCGATGAAGAAGGTGCGTCGCTTCACCTCCGCCGGCCCGAGGACGACCAAGGGCAAGATGATCCAGCGCCGGCCGCCGGACTACGCCGACCTCGTGCTGGAGCCGATCATGCTGCTGTCCGACGTGGAGGGCCTGGTGCGGTCCAGGATCGAGGAGCGCATCCGGGCGAAGGACGAACTGCCCGACATCCTCGAAGGTGACGAGGCGTGGCGCTGCGACTTCTGCCCGGTCAACGCGCTGTGTATGTCGACAGGCAATGTGCGGAGTGTCGGGAGGAGGCCGCTCAGTGTACTTCCTGGGCGCGGTGCAGCGTAGGGACGGACGGTGGGTGAAGGGCGAGCCGACGAAGGTGCGCGACCTTGCCCAGGCGTGGACGGTGCGGCGGGCGATGCAAGAGGGGGATGCGCGCGACGCCATCATCCTCTACGCCGAGACGGAGTTTCAGGTGAAGCGGGTCTTCGACAAGCTGACCACCGGCCTACTCGATAAGCGGCGCGAGGAGATCGAAGTGGGCAGGGGCGGCGACCGCAGCACGCCCTACCGCTACACGATCCCGAACGACTGGGCCGAGGCGAGCGACTGGCTCCGGCTGCGGCACAAGTTCGAGGCGGGAGAGATGGGCGGACCCGACGATGCGGGACGATGACGAGGAGAGCACCTGCTCCTGCTGTGCTCTGGAGGAAGATCCGGTCATCCTCGGGCTCAGCGGCGGGCGGTGTGACGACTGCTCCAGCGGCTTCTGCCCGATGGGGCACTGCTCCGACAACGGTGAGTTCTACGACGACGACGAGGAAAGGTTGGTTTGAGAATGCCCGCACCCAAGTTTAGCCTTGGCGATTCGGTGGTGGCCCGCGACGGCACGAAGGCCCGGGTGGTCACGGTGTTCGACTTCGGGGAGGATGCCGCCCCCGAGTACGACCGCCAGACGGAGAAGCGAGACGTGAGGGATAGTGTTGCAGAGGACTTTATCGTCCTGGCTCCCGATGCCGCGGACAAGCCTACCAAGAAGGTCGCGGCCAAGACTGAGCCCGGAGCAGAGGCTGGAACGGAAAGCGCGCCGGTACAAGCGGGTGATCAGCTTGGCTCGAACTAGCGGCCCGGTGGTGGTCTCCGAGGCGTTCGTGATCGGGCTCGTCGCGTCCTGCGTCCCGGATGCGCCACCAGCAGCCAAATCATCGCTACCTGGATGAGCGTTTCGCTGGTCTGGACCTTGCGCTCGTAATCTTTGCTCATCCGGCGGTTGCGCGAAAGCCACCCAAACGTGCG
>CAZRMD010000412.1:0-2109 GCA_964601135.1 uncultured Actinomycetes bacterium
ACACCGAGGCGCAACGCCTCGCCGGCGAACCGGCGCAGGTCCGCCGTCAGCCGCCGGGCGCCATCATCGCCGGCTTCGTCCAGGATGTCGAAGACGCGGCGCCCGTCGTCCCGAGCCTGGCGCGACCAGCGGGCGGCGCGCACCGCGTCGACGGAATACCGTGGCAGGCTCAGCAGCCGCATCAGGCAGACGACGTCGTCCGGAGAGTCGATCGCCCGCAAGTAGGCCAGGCAATCCTTGATCTCCGGCTGCTGGTAGAAGCCGCGACCGCCGCTCACCTGATAGGCAACCCCGAGGCGCTGTAAGGCGCGGGCGAAATTGTGCAGGTGGGCATTGGCCCGCACCAGGATGGCAATCCCGGGCGGGGCATGCCGGCCCTCGTCGATGGCGCGCTTGACGTAGGCCGCGACCGCATCGGCCTCTTCCGTCACCCTCGTCGCTGACAGCACGCTCACCGGGCTGCCCTCGCCACGAGTGGCGGTGAGCTGTTTGTCCAGCCGGTCGGGGTCGGACGCGATCAGGCGAGCCGCCGCGCGCAGGATCGGTCCGCGACTGCGAAAATTTTCCTCGAGACGGATGACGGTGGCCTCCGGAAAGACGGTCTGGAACCGCTTGAGATTGGCCACGGAGGCGCCGCGAAACTTGTAGATGCTCTGGTCGTCGTCACCGACCACCGCGAGATTGCGCTCGGCGCCGGCGAGCAGCTCGAGCAGCCGGCTCTGGGCAAAATTCGTGTCCTGGAATTCATCGACCATGAGGTGGGCAAAGCGCTGCGCCTGGCGCTGGCGCACGGCCGGCTCGGCGCTGAGCAGCTGAACGCTATAGAAGATGGTGTCGTCGAAGTCGAGCCGCTCGTCAGCGAGCATGCGTTGCTGGTAGGCCACATAGACCTCCGCAGCCTCGCGCTGCGCTGCGATCACGGGGTCATCGATGGTCTCGCGGTCCGCCGCCCAGGCACGAAATTCATCGGGTGACACGAGCTCCTGCTTGGCACGCTCGACCAGCGTCAGCAGCTCACCGATCCGCTCGTAGGGCCGCTGCGGGTGGAACAGATGCGCCGGCCGCTGATCCAGCAGTACGTCGCGCATCAACTCCCACTTGCGCACCTCGCTGACGATGCGAAAGCCCCTGGGGAGGCCGCAGAGCCAGCCTTCCTCCTGGAGAAAGCGCTGGGCGAAGGCGTGGTAGGTCATGACGAATCGCTCGCCGGCCGATAAATCGTCCTCCAGCTCGACGCGATCGAGCACCTCACGCGCGGCTTTCTCGGTGAACGTCAACAGCAGGATGTTCTCTGACGCGATCCCGCTCTGGCGGAGCCGGCGATAGCGTTCGACCAGCACGCGTGTCTTGCCGGTACCGGCGCCGGCCACGATCAAGAGTGGACCGCCAGGGTGGGCGACCGCCCGGCGCTGTGCCTTCGTCAGGCCGACCGTCGGGATCGTCAGCGCGGGCGTCATCGCAGCGACCCCGCTTGACGGAAGCGGATCTCGCGGATGACTGGCGCGCCGATCATGGCATTCAGCCGCTCGATCAGGCCGCCGCGTTCGAGGTGGAGCTGGTGGGCCAGCGCCGTGCTGCTCGCCGTCACCCACAGGGTGCCACCGGTGAGTTTCAGGGCCTGGGTTTCGCGGGCCAGTTCCGTGCCCAGCAGCTGGGGCCACAGCCACAACGCCTGGGCTTCGCGAGTTCGGCGGGAGATGCCGAGCGTCCTCAGGGTTTGGGGCAGCGCCGTGCCGATCCTACGCATGCCGGGGATCCCCGCAAGCTGCTGACCTACGCATGGATGGTCCCGTGTTCGACGCGGAAGACAGCGGCGCGTTCGAGGATGCTCTTGGGCAGGTCATTGAGATCGGCGGCAGTGATCAGGGCTTGAGGTCCTGGTTGCAGCGCGGCCAGCAGCCGCTCCCGGCGGGCCGGGTCGAGCTCGGACATCACGTCATCGAGCAGCAGGACGGGTTGCTCGCCGGTGACCTCCGCCAGATAGTGGAGCTCGGCCAACTTCAGGCTGAGCACCGCGCTCCGCTGCTGGCCCTGACTGGCGAAGAGCCGGGCCTCGTGATCCTCGAGCCACACCTCGATATCGTCCCGCTGCGGTCCGACAGCTGTCTG
>CAZRMD010000413.1:0-2106 GCA_964601135.1 uncultured Actinomycetes bacterium
GAATATGACACGCTACTGAAGCAAGCTACAGTCGTTGCGCCTCTGGACACCGCCCCGCTGGTAGCCGCCTTCTCCAAGTGGGATAAGGATATTGGTAGCGGCAAATATAAGGCGTCGTAAACTCCCATTCGTAAATTCCAATGATGTAGAGGGTATCCCAAATGGGGTACCCTTGACAGCGGAAATGAGGAACAATGAAGAGGATAGAAAAGCTTCTCATGAGAGGAGTCACTCGCCGCTTCGGCGCAACAACGGCGTTGCATCGTTTCGATCTTGAGATTGACGGCGGTCAATTCATCACCCTCCTGGGACCCAGCGGCTGCGGCAAATCGACGGCCCTCAACTGTCTATCCGGGCTGCTAGAACTGAGCGAGGGCGAAATCCTGGTCAACGGCGACCCGATTCAGCATGTACCTGCCGAGAAACGCGGTTTTGGCATGGTCTTCCAGAGCTACGCCCTCTTCCCGCACCTGAGCGTAGCCCGCAACGTCGCTTATGGTCTCGAATTGCGCAGAGTTCCCAGAGCCGAACGCGAACAACGCGTAAGGCGTGCGCTGGAGGTGGTTCACCTGGAAGAGTTTGGCTCACGCTATCCAGCACAATTAAGCGGCGGCCAGCAGCAGCGCCTGGCGATTGCGCGCACAATTGTCCTTGAACCGAGTTTGCTGCTGCTGGATGAGCCGCTCTCCAACCTGGACGCGAAGCTGCGCGATGAACTGCGCATCGAAATCAAACGCATTCACACCGAACTGGGCCTGACCACTGTCTATGTCACGCATGACCAGTCGGAGGCGATGTCGCTCTCTGATAAAGTGGTGGTGATGCGCCTGGGACATATCGAGCAGATCGGCACACCACAGCAGATCTACAATCAGCCGAAAAGCCTCTTCGTCGCCAGATTCATGGGCTATGTCAACCGTTTCCCGGCCACGATCCAGGGCAAAGAGGGCAATCTGTGGCGCATCCAGACAGCTGATGGCACATCCTTACAAGCGACTTCTACTACCGAAGAGAGTGTACACTGGCAGGCAGGACAGCGCGTAATCGCCTGCATCCGTCCCGACGAGACACTGGCCGATCCCCTGCCACCCACTAACCATATGCAGGGCCGCGTGCAGCTTATAGAGTACGTTGGACGCGCCTATGAAGCGGTTGTGCATTTAGAAGCTGGGGACGGCAAGGGTGGAGGCATGGTAGGTATGACACTGCTCGTACAGTCTGCTCATACGCCCGAGATGGGTTCTCTGCTCGAATTCGGTGTGCGCCCCGAACGTCTGCTGCTGTTTGCCAGCGATGATGACCAGGCACCCGTCGAACCAGTCGCACCGGATAAAATGGCAGAGCCGGTAGCAAAGGCAGAGAGGTAAGTGCTATGGCTGATATTGCGCACATCTCTCCTGACGAGCAGGGCGTGAAGACGCGTAAACAGGGCATCAGGCTGGATAGCAGCGCTATTCTGCTCTCGCTGCCAGCCTTAATTATTGTCCTGGGCCTGTTCTTTTATCCCTTAATCTTCGGTCTCGCCCTGAGCTTGCATCCTACGGAGACCTCGGCGGATTGGACCCTGAGCAACTATACACAGTTTTTTAGCGATCCTGATCAGGTGCGCACCATCTGGATCACCTTCCAGGTTTCGCTCCCCATCACCCTTTTCAGCGTTGCACTGAGCATTCCGCTCGCCTATTATATGCGTCGGGACATCAAATTCGAGCGCAGCATAACGGCAATTCTGATTTTGCCGATCACGCTGGGCACGGTGCTCGTAGCGCAAGCCATGATCGGCTATTTCGCATCTAATGGCTGGTTTAACCGTGTCTTGCTGGCATTACATATTATCCAGCAGCCGATCCTGCTCCTGCATAAGCCCCTGGCCGTCGAAATCGCGCTGTTCATTCAGGGCTTTCCCTTTACCTTTCTGCTGATCCTGGGCTACATGTCGGCGATCAGCCCCGATCTGGAGCGGGCCAGTCGCATGCTGGGGGCAAACGCGTGGCAAACGTTCTGGCGCGTTGTTTTTCCCCTCTCGTTGCCGGGCATTGCGGTCGCCTTCTGCCTGAACTTCGTAGCCAACTTCAGCGTCTTCCCATCGGCGAACCTCGTAGGTGA
>CAZRMD010000414.1:0-2092 GCA_964601135.1 uncultured Actinomycetes bacterium
GGATCGAGTTTGGGCGACAGCACGCTGAGGGTCCCGTCGAGATTGAACATGGCCTTGGCGAGCAACGTCATGCTGGCGGGCACCGGCATCATCAAGCTGTTGGCCAGGCGCAACAATTCCAACAGCGCGGTCCCGAGCCCGATGCGCCCGCGGCTCAGATCGTGGTAGCGGCTGACGAAGCTGCTGACCTGGCGTTCAAACACCCTCCGGTCGAACCCAGCCGGAACCTCGATCATATCGAGGTAGGCGTCGGCGACTCGCCGGCCCTGGCGGGCCGCAAACGCCAGCAGCAGGTTGATGATGTTGTCCTTCTCCCCGGCGTCGAACCGCCCGACCATGCCGAAGTCGAACAGCGCCAGGCGGCGGTCATCCGTGATAAAGATGTTTCCCGGATGCGGATCGGCGTGGAAGATACCATCGACTACGATTTGTTTGAGATACGCCGTGAGAAGTTCTCGGGCGATCGCCGCTCCGTCGATCGCCGCTCGGTCTTCCCCGTTCAGCGCCGTCAGGCGCCGGCCCCGGATGAAGCTGAGCGTCACGACCCGGCTGGTGCTGTAGTCCCGGTAGACCTGCGGCGTGAGCAGGCAGGGGAAGTCGGCCAGTTGTCGACCGATGCGCTCGGTGTTCTCCATCTCCTGGCCGAAGTCCACGTCCCCCCGGAGACTCTCCTCCATCTCGCGCAGCGCCTGTTCCAGGTCGTTCAGAG
Source organism: uncultured Actinomycetes bacterium (assembly GCA_964601135.1). GTDB lineage: Bacteria > Chloroflexota > Dormibacteria > CF-121 > CF-121 > CF-13. Next base: position 710 of record CAZRMD010000414.1, read on the forward strand.
CCCGGGCCCTGGAATAACGCTTGGCGAAGCGCACGATTTCGCGGAGGACGACCATGTCCCGCTGGGTCTGCTCGCGCACGCCGGGGCGCTGCACCTTGACTGCGACCTCCGTGCCATCGGGCAGCGTGGCCCGGTGGACCTGCGCCATAGACGCGGTCGCGAGAGGAGCGGCATCGAACGATCGGAACAGCTGCGAGATGGGGCGTCCCAGTTCGTACTCGACGATGCGAATGACGGTCTCGCTCGGCACCGGCGTGATTCGATCCTGCAGTCGGGCCAGCGCGTCGATGTACTCTTTGGGAAGGAGATCAGGGCGGGTGCTCAGCAACTGGCCAAGCTTGATGAAGAACGGCCCCAGCTCTTCGAGCGCCGCGGCAAGACTTCCGGCGTCGTCATGGTCCGGACAGGGCTGCGCCGCCGGCCTCGGGACCTCGGTGCCGTCCAACTGCGCCAGGCCGAGTTGAACCGCCACGTGATGCAGCCGGTACTTGCGCAGGATGCGAAAGATCTCTACATAGCGAGCGGGGTACCGCGTGAGGCGGCGGGCGATCAGCAGCCTGAGCAGACCTCCACTCCGATCCGGATGGCACCCATCTTGCTGGAGGTCGTGCATCGCCATCCCCCTCTTTATACCATGCGTCTGTCGAATAAAGCCTAATGAGCCGAAATTCCCACCTGTGATTGAAGTCAAGCCGAAACTGATGTTCGCCTTCGATCCTAGTGCCCTCGGCTCCTGCGACGTGTGATGTTGGCAGTTGAGGCATGCCCATGGGATGGCTGGGCAGTACTGATGGGGGTTGCGCATGGGCCAGGGTCAGCTTTTTTTGCAGATCGCGTTGCTTGCGCGCTACCACCGCGGCTTTCGCCGCCCGGTAGCTTCACCTGTCAGGAGCATGCGCCACGCCACGATGAGGAGTTTGCGGGCAAGCGCGATGATCGCCTTGCGGGGCCCGACCTGGCGCGCCTTGCGGGTATAAAACTGGCCCAGGGGGCCGGTGTCCCATCGGGCGAGGGCATGGGTAGCCTCGACGAGGAGGGTGCGGAGCAGCGGACTGCCTGTTTTGCTGATGCGGCCCTGGCGGCGCTGATCACCTGATTGGACGATCGATGGATCCAGACCGGCGTAGCGGGTCACCTGCTTGCCCCGCGGCGAACCGGTGCGGATCCCCCACAATGGCCCAGGTGGCGGCCGCTCCGAGCAGCCCAACGCCCGTGATCGTCAAAAGCGTCTGCACCGCAGGGACGGCAGCGACGCAGCTGGCGAGTTCTGCTTCAATTTCTTCAATCTCGGTTTCCACGACGGTGAGCTGGCGACACGCGCTCCGCACGATCACGCGGTCCGTTGCCGAGAGGGTGTCGAGCATATCCTGGGTCAGCCAGCGC
>CAZRMD010000415.1:0-2072 GCA_964601135.1 uncultured Actinomycetes bacterium
TTGTTTATGGCATTCTCCTCGGCACTGATCCCGAGAAGGCCATTAATGCGTGGAAGGAACACGGCCTCCTGGGAGCGATTCAGGAGAATATCCATCTCGGCCTCGACCTTAAAGGGGGCACGCACTTGATCCTGCAGGTCGCCGTGAATGAAGCTGTCAATGCCGACACTGACCGCACGCTGGCGGCGCTCAAGGAAGATCTGGGAAAGGCTGGCGTCACATACACCGACATCACCAAGCCCGATCCAACGAATCGTCCCGAGGTAATGCAGATCAAAGGCGTGCCGCCGGACAAGATCAGCGCTCTCCGCAGCACCATCAGCGACAACTTCGCGCAATACGACCTGCAGAGTGGCGCAAACGGCAGCTATCAAATCGTGATGAAGCCATCGGAAGTTACGTCGCTTAAGCAGCGCGCGGTGCAGCAGGCGATTGAAACCATCCGCAACCGTGTGGACCAATTCGGCGTAAGTGAGCCCACGATTCAGGAACACGGATTGGGCGATTATCAGATTCTCGTAGAGCTGCCGGGCGTCGATGATCCGGCACGCGTGAAGGACCTGATTCAATCCACGGCGATGCTCGAGATTCGGCAGGCAATGGGTGGACCCTATCCTGATGAGCAGTCGGCATTGCAGGCTAATGGTGGCACAATTCCTCCGGATGCGGTGATCCTGCCGGGAGCCACGGGTCAGGGCGGAGGCCAGCCAGAGTACTGGTTGATCTCCCGGTCGTCAGCGGTAGCGGGCAGCGATATTCGCGACGCGCAGCCGAGCCGCGATGAAAACGGGCGGCCTGATGTTCAGTTCAGCTTGTCGAATGATGGCGGTCGTCGTTTCTACGCTTTTACCAGCGCGCATCAGCAAGAGAAGCTTGCTATCGTGCTCGACAATCGCGTTCGCGAAGCGGCCACCATTCAAGAGCCGATCCGCGATAACGTGAGAATCACCGGCGCCTTTACAGAAGAGCAGACGCACGACTTGTCAATGATGCTGCGCTCGGGCGCGCTGCCTGCAAGTATTCATTACCTCAATGAAGAAACTGTCGGGCCATCGCTGGGCGCGGATTCTATTCGCGCAGGGGTGCTTGCGGCGGTTGTCGGCATGGCAGCGGTTCTGATCTTCATGCTGATCTATTACCGTGGCGCGGGCATCAATGCCGATTTGGCGCTGCTGCTGAACTTGATCATCCTGCTGGGATTTCTCGGATTTAGCCATGCTTCATTGACGCTGCCGGGAATCGCCGGAGTGATTCTGACTATCGGCATGGGCGTCGATTCCAACGTGCTGATCTTCGAGCGCATTCGGGAAGAGCTGCGGGCAGGCAAGGCGCCGGCGGCAGCGGTGGATCAGGGATTTGCGCATGCCTGGCTCACGATCGTCGATACCCACGTTACGACGATTGTTTCGGCTGTCATTCTGTTTCTTTTCGGAACCGGTCCGGTTAGAGGATTCGCTACGACGTTGACGTTCGGTTTATTGGCGAACCTGTTTACTGCGGTATTCGTTTCGCGCGTAATTTTCGATGCAATACTGAACCGCAAGGAGCGCGGCGAGGCATTGAGCATTTAGCTGCACAGCTTCCAGCTACCAGCTTCCAGCCGGTACCTGGGCTCGCAGCGGCAGTGGTTCTTTAGAAGATTTGCTATTTCAGGTAGCTCTCAGAGATTCCTGTTTGCACTTCCCGGCTTGGGTTTAGCTGGAAGCTGGTAGCGGGAAGCTGGCAGCTCACGTACCAAGGAAACACATTGGAATTTTTCAAAAGCACGAACATCGATTTTCTCGGGAAGAAGTGGTATTTCCTCAGCTTTTCACTGATCTTTAGCGTGGCGGGCGTGATCTCCCTTCTGTTCTGGCATGGCGTTCCCTGGGGCGTCGATTTCCGCGGCGGAACGCAGGTTGACGTAAAGTTCGTCAAAGCCGTCGACAACGGGAAAATCCGTCACGCAGTCGATGAAGCTGGGTTTCACGATGCAAAGATTCAGCAATTAGGTGTTGCAAGCAACAATGAAGTCATTATCAGCCTTCCCGAAAAGGAAACCAGCGAGCAGTCACTGGACCGCGGGCGCGCCG
>CAZRMD010000416.1:0-2060 GCA_964601135.1 uncultured Actinomycetes bacterium
ATGCAGCCGGCTTGTCATTGCCAGAGATCTCGAATCGCGTCGGGACCGTCCTTCAGGATCCGGACAAACAACTGGTAGCGGCGACGGTCCGCACCGACATCGTATTCGGGTTAGAGAATCGCGGCATCGCGAGAGCCGACATGGAAGCGCGGCTCGCTGAGGTCGCCGCCGAGCTCTCGCTCGGGGGCCTGATGACGCGGCCGACCGCGGCGTTGAGCGGCGGGGAGCGTCAGAAGGTGGCTCTCGCCGGAGTGCTGGCGATGCGTCCAGACATCATGCTGCTCGACGAACCGCTGGCCAACCTGGACCCGGCAACGGCGATGGAACTGCTGCATTTTCTCCGGGCGCGAACGGCGGATGGGCTGGCTGTCATCGTCGTCGAGCATCGCGTGGAGGACGTGCTCGAGGTTGCTCCCGATCGCGTCCTCTACATGGAGGTCGGGCGAATCCGATACGAGGGAGGCATGGACGGCTTCTTGCGGCTCGCGGATCCGCGCGAGGTCAAGCTCCCATTCGATGCGGTCGTCCGGTGGCGTGACGAGCACCGCGACATCTCCGGCGGCCGGTCAATTGAAACGCTCGCGCGAACCTCGTCTGTCAGATGCGCGCCGACCACTCTCGTTGGTTACGACCATGTGACCTACGCCTACTCGACGAGTGACCCCCCTGCCGTGCGAGCGGTGTCGACCGAGCTCAACAGTCCAGAGCGCATCGCCATCCTGGGACCGAACGGCTCGGGCAAGAGCACGCTGATGAAGCTCGCCCTGGGATTGATCCATCCGAGCCAGGGGGCCGTGACAGTCGGCGGGCGACCGACGACCCAGCAGACGGTGGCGCAGCTCGCGCGCCAGGTGGCCTACGTCTTTCAGAGCCCGCGCCAGATGCTGTTTGCCAACACGGTGCGGCAGGAGCTGGCCTTCGCACCGCGTAACCTGGGACTGCCTGCTGACGAGGCCGAGGCTATCGCCCAGCAGGCTCTTCATCTCGTCGGCCTCGACCAGGTCGACGGGATTTGGGAGCGGTCGCCTTTTGCGCTGAGCTTTGGGCAGCAGAAGCGGCTGGCGATCGCGGTGGCACTCACGCTGCGGCCGCGTGCCCTGATCGTCGACGAGCCTTCGGCCGGCCAGGACTACGGCCAGGCGGCCGCCTTCCTCGGCGAGATCGGCGCCATCGCTCACCTCGAGAGCGTCTACTTCATCACCCACGACGTCGACCTGGCGCTGCTCTACTCGGACCGCTGCCTGCTGATGCGCTCGGGCTCGCTGGAGGGACAGGGCCCGCCGCTCGAGGCGCTTGCCGATCGCAGCCGGCTCGAGGCCTTCCGCCTGCGCCCGACCTCACTGCTGGAGGCCAATCTCCGTCTGCGGGGTGCCGGCCAGCCACCGCTCGACGCTGCTGCCCTCGCCAGTTGGCGCTTGCAAAACCCCAACTGACTCGATAACGTGGGCTCCATCTCAGGGTCTGGATGAACCGGACCCAGAAGGAGGGAAGTATTTGAGCGTTACGACGCGAGAACGAACGGCGATCGACCAGCCGGTGACGCGAGAAAGCCTTTGGCGGTTATCGACGCGGTCGGTGGTGTACATGGCCATCGGCGCCGCGCTCTACGCAGTGCTGAACTTCATCACCAACGGATGGGTCATCCCTGGAGCGGCGAACGTTAGCGTCCGGCCCGGTATCGTTATTCCGATCTTCTTCGGCGTCCTCTTTGGTCCGCTGGTTGGCTTCTTCACAGGATTTGTTGGCAACCTGATCTCCGACCTGCTCACCTACGGCATCTACTGGAACTGGGAAATCGGCAATGGATTGATCGGCTTCATCGCCGGGCTGACGCCACTCGCCGTGCGTGGTGCCTATCGGCGCTGGCCGAATGCCGTGATCGCGGCAGTCTTCGCAGCAGTGGGCATCGTCGTGGGCATTGGCTTCGCCGCGGTCACCGACTTGACCTACCAGAAGATCACGCTCGGCCAATCGCTTACGACCGGGTTTGTTCCTGCGGCAGGACCGGACCTGCTGTTCGGCATCCCCTTGCTCCTCATTCTCCTCGCTGATCCCGAGCC
>CAZRMD010000417.1:0-2059 GCA_964601135.1 uncultured Actinomycetes bacterium
GCTGATCTTCCGGCTGTGCTTGTCTCGCCTGACCGCGATCCGCTGCACGTACACTCGCGTTGTAGAGACATGACGGTGCATTAAAGCCTCCTGCGTCTCCACAATCGACCCACTCTCTTCGGCCACCATCCGCGCGAACGAGTGGCGCAGTTGATGCAAGTGTATCTGATCGATCCCTGCCAGGCGCGCGTACCCTTTCAGGTTCTGCGCGAAGGCGTGCGAGTGCAGTTGGGTCCCCCTCTTCCCCGCCCGGTCATGACGCGTACACAAGGGGGCGTCAGATTTGAGCGCGTGCAACCTCTCGCATGAAGAGAGATAGTCGTATCCCTTCGGGAAGGAGGCGTGCAGATCTTTAAAGAATGTGCTTTGTGCTTGCACTTTCGCCTCCGATCTGTAGAATCGACGCTCTGAATCCGTCATGAAAACAGATCAGGATATTCCTTCCGCCGATTCAACAGAGATCGAACATCTACGCGAACGCCTCCGCAGTGGCAAACTCGACGAGCAAGATTTGCAACTGCTGGATCGCATCCTTGGCTCATTTCTCACCCTCATTGATTTGCTGCAAAGAAAGAATGCCTCAATCAAGCGATTGAAGCGCTGGTTATTTGGGCCTGCTTCTGAGAAGCGAACCCCTGCCAAGGAGAAGCCTGCCAGCGCAGATCCCGCCGGTGCGACTCCTCCAGCTGCTGGCGAGGCGACACCAACTGATTCATCGACTGAACCACAAGCGCGGCGGAAGGGACACGGCAGAAGGAGTGCGGCCTCCTATACTGGGGCGCAAGTCATCAGTTGCGAGGATTCGCAGTTACAACCAGGTGACTGCTGCCCGCAGTGTGCCGGCCTTCTCTACGACACGAAAGCCCCTACGATGTTCATTCGTTTGACGGGCCAGCCCGTTGTGGCAGCGACGCGTTACGACCTCCGGGTGTTGCGCTGTAGCGCTTGCCAGGGGCGGTTCACCGCGCCGCTGCCTGACGGTGTTCCCCCAGAGAAATACGACGCGACGGCTTCGGTCGCGATCGCGATGGCGAAGTATGCCGGTGGGATCCCCTCATACCGGTTGGCACGCCTGCAGGAGTCGTGCGGCGTGCCGCTCCCGGAGAGCGTCCAATTCGAGCAATGCGAGCGGGTCGCGGATGCTCTGCTGCCGGTCTTTCTCGAACTGCAGCGGATGGCCGCGGGCGGCGAGGTCTTGTTTGCTGATGATACGTGCGTGAAGATCCTTGATCTGTTGAAAGAGAATGAGAGCCTGCCGCAATCGCAGCGACGAGGATTGCAGACCACAGGGATCGTGGCACGAGTCGGCGCGCGGCAGATTGCCCTCTACAGTAGTGGCCGAAGACATGCCGGTGAGAACATTGACCGCTTACTTGAGCAGAGGTCTCCAGAGTTGGCACTCCCGATCCAGTCCGGAGATGCTCTGTCGGCCAACTGGAGCAGAAAGAGTCAGACAATTGCGCAGAAGTGTCTCGCGCACGCGCGCCGCCAGTTTATTGAAATCGAAGAGAACTTTCCCGCAGAGTGCAAGCGGGTCTTGGATGCCATTGGAGAGGTGTACAAGAACGAGCGGCAGACACAGCTGATGTCGCCTGCGGAGCGTTTGCGGTTTCACCAACAACGGAGCGGTCCGGTGATGGAGCAGTTGCGGGCGTGGATCTCGGAGCAGTTCGAGGAGCGCCAGGTGGAGCCGAACGGTGCTATCCTTGATCCCGTGAGCGGTGATGATCGATCCATGTACCGGTGTTGAGGTCTTCGAGCCGGGGCGTCAGGATTGCCCTTAGCGGCCTAAAGAATCCTGCTTATCAGGAGCGCCGACCTCATTATCACGCCGCTCACTTTTCACGCACGAGTCCCTCCCCGTTATGGGCCGAATATCCCGCCAAGATGGTGAGGCATTGTGAATTGATCAGAGATGAAGGCGGGGCTGAGTGCGGTCGATTGGAAATGGATCGGGGCATGGTATTAGCGGGAGGCGCGATATAACAAGCACTGGACCTCTTGCTCATCAGATTGAGCCCTGCAGATTAGAACCTCGCGCGCCGGTCAGTTTAGCGTT
>CAZRMD010000418.1:0-2052 GCA_964601135.1 uncultured Actinomycetes bacterium
AGCCCGCCAAGGGGAACAGCCCGTACAGCTCTTTTCTGAGCGAGGGCGAGGGCGGCGTCGCGAAATCGTACGGCCAGATGGAGATCGAAGTCGATATCGCGAAGCTGAAAGCTGACATCGAAGCCGGCAAGCTCCCTGGCGTCGAAGTCTTGCCCCCCGAAGAGCTTCAGGGCATGATTACGCGGGAGATCCAGGCCATCGAAAAGCAGACGGGCGTCAAGATCGACATCGAGGCGGCGCTGGAGAACGGGCCCGAGGGCGTTGCCGATTACCTCAGCGGGGTCGACGGCCTGAGCCGCGGTATGGCCGGCAAGCTCGAACGGCGGCTGGTCGCCCTCGCAAATACCGTCCGCGACGGCGAGTTTCTGATCAAGGGCGTAGTTCCAGCCGAATACCTCACAGCACCGAAGCTGAGAGTCCCGGTCCCATGAAGCCCGAGCCCAATGGTCATCCAGCCGATCCCGACGGGCTCCTGTTCACGGATCGTCAGGGAAAGCGGGCGCAACTGCAGGACATCATCGATGACGGACAGGATGGCGGATACGAGGACCGAATTCCGGCCCTCATCAAGCTACAAAGTTCGGGTGACCCCTACCACCGGCTGCTCGCCAACGTCATGTTGACATCGTGGGGTGAGCCCTCTGGCTTCAAGACGCTTACCGAGTGGGCGAGGCGGCCCGATCAGACCCCCTGGGCCGGTTCACCGGTGACCCTGGATCGCTTGTCGGGCAGTGATTCGGCGTTCGAGATGCTTGCTGACGCAGTTCGGGCGAGTTATTACAGCAAGAATGCCGACGCGATCAAGCCGCTGCAGATCGAGGCCGCTAAAGCGCTACTTCCAGTCGCCGTCTCGTCCTACGTGGGCCGCAACTTCATGCTGGCGATCACGCACGATCGCGACGTCACCGCTGCCCTGGAGCCGCAGCTTCGGCAGGCGATCGAAGCGAGCATCACGGCTTTGCGTGCTGGGCAGAAGCCGGACTTCGACCTCCCCACCCAGACTGCGAGCCTCCTGGTCCCGATGGCGCGGTTGGACGATGCCACGACCGCACGGTATGGGCGGGAACTGATGGCCGTGGTGCCCGACAATGTCCGCATGCTCCGCGAGATTGTGGGAGCACTCGCCAATGGGCATGGGCCGGAGACGCTCAAACTGCTGCAGAGCCTCAGCGCTAACCCAGCGCTCGCGAAAGATGTCGCGCAGGCAGGCGAGGTCGTTGATCCGGCTCCGGCAGTGGCGCCTGCTGTGGCAGTAGCGCCTGCGGTCGACGAAGCCGCGGGCGAGGACGTACTTACCGCACTGGTCCTGGCTGACGCCGTGGCTGTGGCTCGCGTCGATGGGGCCGCGTCCACGACGTAGCTTGCGCTCGCTTCAGTTCCCGGCGTGGCGCCACCGGTGGGCAGCGCGACATAGCCAAAAACTTGATAGTTCCCAGGCGCGGGCGGCTGGTGGCTGGCCGCATTCACCGGCGGCCGGGACGTCAGACTCGCCCGGCAGTTCGCGTCCGTCAAGGCCGTTCCCAACACCTGGCCGGCCGTCGCCAGCGCCCCCCAGGAGAAGCCGATCGTGAGCCCGGCGGCGGCCTGGCACGGGCTGATTGTGTACGTCACGGTAAATGACGAGCTGGCTTGACCGTGCGATGGACTCACCGTGAGCGTATTCAGGCCTCCGATGGCCTGGGCGTTGAGGCTGGGTCCAGCCAGGATGGCGGCGCCGGTCGCACCTAGCGTGATGCCCAGAACGAACCGAACGAGCGCACGCAGTGAGCGCATCATCGTGTGTCTGTCGCTGGAACGGCCGGGTTCGGCGAAGCTTGCTAGGCATTGCCCCGGTATAATCCGCAGCAATTCCTCCCATGCGCGTGAACGCATCCGCGGGGTCCAGGCGGGCCCATTCGTCGGAGACGCGCGGGGGCGTCACGGTGGTGGTGCTCGCCGCCGGCAAGGGAGTCCGGATGAACTCGCGGATTCCGAAAGTGCTCCATCCGGTCGCCGGCCGGCCGATGTTGCTCTGGGCGATGGCGGTTGCCCGGGCGATCGACCCGGAGCGAA
>CAZRMD010000419.1:0-2028 GCA_964601135.1 uncultured Actinomycetes bacterium
CGCGCCATATTGATCCGCGTGCGGAAGGCCAGTGGTTTCAGGCGTCTCACTATGGTAAGACCTCTGCCACGCCCGACGCGCGCCTGCGTGCGTACCAACAGGCGGCGCGCCTGCCACACTCGGCACTGGGTACGTCGCGAGCGGGCGCGGTGCCCAACACGAGCGGCGCGCTTGGCGGCACATGGCAGCCGTTAGGGCCAGCGCCGATCAATAGCAGCGCCAATCCGCCGTACTCGAGCGGCGACGGGGCGAACAGCGGCCGAGTTACATCTGTCGCGGTTGATCCGCAGAACGCCAACGTCATGTATGTTGGCGCGGCGGATGGCGGCTTGTGGAAATCGTCGGATGGCGGCAAGACGTGGACGCCGCTGAGCGACGGCTGGACCTCCACGCTCTCGGTCGGCTCCATCGTCATTGACCCGACGAATACCAATACGGTCTATGTGGGCACTGGTGAGGCGAATTTCAACAGCGACGCCATCTGGGGCGCGGGGATTCTGAAGACCACCGATGGCGGCCAGACCTGGACGCAATACGGCTTCAGCCAGTTCGGCGGCCTCTCCATCGGCAAGCTCGCCATTGACCCGAACAACCATTCCGTGCTGCTCGCGGCGGTGGACTATGACGGCCCGACGAACCCGAACGCGACGGCGCCGACGTTCTATAAGAATCTGGGCATCTGGCGCTCCAGTGATGGCGGCCAGACCTGGACGGAAGAGCTGACCAACGCGACGAATACGGCGATTGGCTTCGATTCTGGCACAGATGTGCTCTTCGATCCGGGCCATGCGAATGTAGCCTATAGCGGGCTGGCTAACCGCGCGGCGTTCGCCAACAACGCGACGTATACGACGCAGGCTGGTATCTACAAGAGCACCGATGACGGTGTGACGTGGACGCTGCTCAACGGTAGCTGCACCGCGCCAAATTGCGCTCCGTCGGGTGTGGATGTGGAGCGTGTGAGCCTGGGCATTTCGAGTGCGACCAGCCGGATCTACGCGGTGGTGACCACGGGAGATGTGGAGAACAAGCAAGCCAACTTCGGCACCCTCTATGGGAGCGCCATCTATACGTCTACGGACGCGGGGGTGACCTGGACTGCCATTGACGTGTCACACGTTGTCGAAATGGCGAACGACGACCAGACGTTTCAGTGGTACTACGACTCGTTCGTGGTCGTGGACCCGACCGATACGACCGGCGGCACTGCCTACATCGGCGGCGTTGATCTGTGGCAGGTGACGAATGCCGGAGCGGCATCCCCGACGTGGACGAACCTGACGAACGTGTACGGATTCGACAGCGGCCCGCAGGCTCCTGTCCACTGGAATCAGCACGCGCTGGCGTTTCTGCCGGGCAGCTCGAATTATGTCTTTGGCAATGATGGCGGCGTGTGGAGCGGCACCAGCGTCGGCACGTTCACCAATCTGAACTCCGGCGGTCTCACCATCACCCAGTTCTACAGCGGCAGCGTCGGCGAGCATGGCACGAACGCGCAGCTCTATGGCGGCGCGCAGGATAATGGTGATGACCAGTACATGGGCAATCCGAGCCAGGCCACCGAGGCGCAATGGAATCAGCAGATGGGTGGGACCACTGGGCAAACGGTGGTGGACTACACCAACAACGCCAACATCTACGTCACGGTGCCGACAGCGGTATCTTCCCTCGACATCTGGAAGTCTACGGATGGTGGGAAGACCTGGAATGACGTGGCTACCAACAACGGCATCACCACGACCGATACGACGAACTTCATCGCGCCGCTGATCATATCGCCAACCAACCCGAATGTGCTGTACACTGCCACCGATCGGGTCTACGAGACGACGAATGGCGCCGGGAGCTGGTCCGCAATCAGTCCCATATTCAATTCATCGCAGCCGGTCTCGGCAATTGCCGTCGCGCCGGGCAATAGCAACGACCTCATCGCCGGTCTGGATGACGGCACAGTGCGTTATTCGAGCAACGGCGGCGGGAATTGGAGCACGGCCAAGTCATCGCTCTGTTTCCCAAATATGGTTACCA
>CAZRMD010000420.1:0-722 GCA_964601135.1 uncultured Actinomycetes bacterium
CCATTCGGAGATGACTTGCTGCTCAACGGCGTGATACGTGCGCCAGTCCTGTGGGACCCGCTCGGGATTGCGACCGAGCCGGCGAAGATGGTGGCGGTCGATGCACACCAGCGGGCAATCAAGCGGCCACATCATGTAGGCAGCAAACGAGCACATCTTGTAGCCCATGCCGCGTACCAGCGCCCGCAGGTCCCGGCGCCATTGCAGCCACTCGTCATAAGTGCTCGGCATGGTCTCAAAGCGGGCAAGCACGCCAGCCGCCCCAAGCTCGTCAATGGCAAACAAGGCATCAAGCGTGCGCCCATTCCAATTGGCCTTGCTCGCCCGCAGCCACCCAATGACTGTGTCGCGATCAGGCAAGCGGCGCTCGGCGTACGCCCGTAGGCAATCCGCCATGCTTGCATTGCTGCCCTCCAGCTTCTGGGCTGCCGAGCATACGGCAAACCAGCATGCGAGCTTAATGCTGGGTGTCCGCTCGCCAGCTTCCACCATGTCCACTGCCGCAATCCGCGCCGCTGTGAGGGTGTACCCGTTACCCATTGCTGAGCCGTGCCTTTCTTTCGCTGTCGTCTTGTAACACGTTTTGTGGTCAGTGCCGAGAGTATGATATATAAACATGTTTTGTGTCAAGGGTATAAAACATGTTGCAAGAAACATGTGCCAGTTTCTGAGGATTGGAGCGGGGTGGAACGCTGCACATTGGTTCCAGATAGAGCAGCCAG
>CAZRMD010000420.1:732-2026 GCA_964601135.1 uncultured Actinomycetes bacterium
CAGGGCAAGCTGGCGGATCACACATGTGTCCCACGTAGGCGAGCGCATGCGGGCGCGATGTCGCGCGCCTTAAGGAACGCCGCGCCGCCTGATCGGTCGCTCACAGGGCGTCGCATGCGTGCGAGGCATCCGGGCGGCTGTTACTCGGGATATGGGGACGGCTGTCTATAGTCGGAAGTGGCTATGGGCTAAAGGCCCGAGCAGGTGCGCGCCCGAGTCGCACCCCTTGTCCAGACACACACTGATTTGTCCCAGGGGCAATGGAGCGTCCATTAAATTACGCCTAGTTGTATCGCAGCGGATCACTCAAGGGTGATCGGACCTCCATAGGCGCCATCACGATGCGGTACTCGGTGCGCTGGTGGCCCCTGGGCCGATCCTGGAGCAGCTTCGTGCAGTGCGACTGGAGTCCGGTTTGAATAGTGGAGGAGTTGATTGTTTATCACTAAACTATTCGCGTTAAGAACAGCGGGCCATGGAGCCAGCATTGGCCCGCTTTCCAACGCGGAAGGGGCAGGGGCCAGCTCGTACGCTTTGGCTAACCATTTTGGGGTATTTTCCAGTATTCCGATCCATAATGAGCCCTCCGTGGCTGCCGTGGAAAACGCTCGCAATCGGCGCAAACCGCCCGCAATCGCGTCAGCAGTGGCCGCAACCGGCCCACACCACACGGGAAACGTGTTCCCCGTCAACGGTCCTCGTCCTGGTTCCCCCGTATGTCCCAGTATGTCCCATTTTTGGATCATCATCGCCAAATTGCTCGATTATCGCTGTCAGGGTGATGGCGATTGATGCTCGGTCCTGTTGGACTGCCTGATCCTTATCCGGGGAAATCTGTGTGAAGGCTTCGCTTTGACTGGGGACTCCAGGCTCGCCATGTACGCACGGATGGCGTCCTGTAGTTCTCGCGTTCGGACATCGAAATCGTCAGCCAGGCGGTTTACCTCATCCTGTGGGGTCTTGCCGATGTAAAACTGCACGATGTTCCACGGAGATGAAATCGGGCGAGCGAGAGCCTGTACATACGCTGTGGCCGCAGCGGCAAACCGTTCGATGGCTTCCTGCAATTGGGCATTCGGCTCTAAGTCGAGTTCCCGCCGGACATGGCGGATGTCTTCGTCTACTGACCGGAATTGCTCGAACGCTCTTTCAAACTCCTTCATTCCCGTGATCCGCAACGCCAGACTGTCGTGTACCGACCTCGTACTGCGGAGCATGCTTTTGTACCTGAGCACCACATCCAGGAGCGCAGTACATAGCTCCCGCTGACGCGCGAGCAACCCCGCCCGCGCCT
>CAZRMD010000421.1:0-2021 GCA_964601135.1 uncultured Actinomycetes bacterium
GACAGTCCGACCGACATGACGCGCCGTGTGAACGACCGTGCCAGATAGACAATCTCATCCCCTTCGAGGACACTCAGGGAACTCGACTCGTGAAGCTCGGTGCTCATTTCCTCCAGAATCGGAGCCGCGAGCGTGGAAAGCGAGTTCGACGAAAGGAACGAAAATCCGAGACGTAGGGCGCGGCTGCTCAATCGGTAAACCGGACCATTGTGCGAGGCGTAGCCCAGAAGCTCCAGCGTGATCAGGAGGCGTCGCACGGCGGCACGCGAGAGCCCGGTCAGGGCGGCGAGATCGCCCACGGTCGCGCCCTCCCTTCGGTTATGGAAAGCTTCCATCACGGAGAGTCCGCGTGCCAGCGACAGAACAAAATCGGGATTTCCCCGGTGATGGGCGGTTAGCTGCACAGCGCGATTATCGCACACAGGCCGGGCTTGACCGCCCGACACGCGTATGCGAATATCGCACTGCAAGGCGATATTCGCGCAATGGAGTTCCTGACGCTTTCCGAGGCAATTGCCCGCCATGTGCGGGACGGCGACATGGTCGCGCTGGAAGGCTTTACGCATCTGATTCCCTTCGCCGCCGGCCACGAGATCATCCGGCAAAGGCGCCGAAACCTGGCGCTGATCCGGATGACTCCCGACCTGATCTACGACCAGATGATCGGAATGGGAGCCGCCCGCCGGCTGGTATTCTCATGGGGCGGCAACCCAGGAGTGGGATCGCTGCACCGCATGCGGGATGCTGTCGAACACGGCTGGCCCGCGCCGCTCGAAATCGTCGAGCACAGCCATGCTGGAATGGCATTGGCCTACGAGGCCGGCGCTTCTGGAATGCCGTGCGCGTTCCTGCGCGGCTATCGCGGATCGGACCTCGCGCGGGTCAACGGCCACGTCAAGTTTGTCGCTTTTCCTTTTACCGGCGAGGAGCTGGCGTGCATCCCGGCGCACCGTCCGGACGTCACCATCATTCACGCACAGAAGGCGGACCGCGAAGGCAACGTGCTGATCGAGGGCATCATCGGGGTACAGAAGGAAGCGGTGCTTGCCGCCCGCCGGTCGGTAGTGACGGTGGAGGAAGCGGTGGACGATTTCGGCCCGCGATCGATGAATGCGGTGATCCTGCCGTCGTGGACCATAGACGCGGTCGCGATCGTGCCAGGCGGCGCGCGTCCCTCCTACGCCCACGGATACTATCTGCGAGATAATGCGTTCTACCTTGCGTGGGACGAAATCGCGCGCGATCGCGATCGGTTCCGCACCTGGATGGACGAGAACGTGTTGGAGGCGACGGCGGCGTGAACTACACTCCGCAGGAGATGATGACGGTGTCCGCGGCGCGGGCTCTCTCGAACGAGGATGTCTGTTTCGTCGGCATCGGACTGCCATCCGCCGCGTGCAACCTGGCGCGCCTAACCCACGCGCCGCGCGTCAAGCTGGTCTACGAATCGGGCACACTCGAAACGCGCCCCGACGTTTTGCCGCTTTCGATCGGTGACGGCGAACTCTGCGAGACGGCGCTCACCACGGTCTCGGTTCCGGAAGTCTTCCGATATTGGCTGCAGGGCGGCAGAATTACGGTCGGATTCCTCGGCGGCGCGCAAGTGGACCGCTTCGGCAACCTGAACAGCACGGTAATTGGTAGTTACAACCGGCCGAAGGTGCGGCTGCCGGGGAGCGGCGGCGCAGCGGAAATCGCTACCGGGTGCGCGCAGATCTTCATCGTGATGCGCCAGGGAAAGCGTAGCTTCGTGACCGATGTCGATTTTCTTACGAGCCTGGGCCACGGCCGCACGGGCCGGGAGCGCGCCGCGCTCGGCATACGCACGCGAGGCCCGACGTTGCTGGTCACGGATCTCTGCATTATGCGTCCCGATCTGGAAACAAACGAGATGATCGTGACGAGCATCCACCCGGGCGTAAGACGAGAGAATATCGCGGAGAACACCGGATGGGAGGTGCGCTTCGCGGCCGCCATCGCGGAGACCGCGGCGCCCACGCCGGAAGAGCTGCAAGTGCTGC
>CAZRMD010000422.1:0-1993 GCA_964601135.1 uncultured Actinomycetes bacterium
TGGCTATGGTCGATCCTGTTTCCATCGGTATCTCTCTTCTTGTCGGTAGCGCCCCACACTGGTTCCCTGAGCTTCGTGCTACATTGTGGGCGAAAGGGAAAGAACTGGCAAGCGAAAAAGGCAAAAGCTATATACAAACGCTGTTAGATGAAAAGAAACATCAGCGAAACATAGAACTGGCACTCCAGAATGCGGCAGAGCGCGGCCTGCGACAGTGGAAAACCAGCGAGGATCGAGATCGATACCGCAGCATCCTCGAAATCTTATCTAACGCACGCAGTGATGGGTTGCGTCAGGAAGCGATGCAACTCTTCGCCCTCCACGACACTCCCGACCTGGCAGAGCTGTCGGCGCGCTACAACCTCTCGCGCCGCATCACCGATCTTGCCCATCACACGGCCCATGTCAAAGTTGATGCCACGCCTTACTTGCGCAGCTTCTTCGAGGGGCTCTTCGTTGCACTGTACGAGGACCCCTTATTTCGTGGGCAGATCAGCGCGGTCATCGCAGACCGCGCTGCCCTCCAGATGCCGCGCACGCTGACAGATATTCTCAACACGCTCAATAATATTGACAGCCATCTATCTACCGATTACTCACCCCAGAGGTTCCAGCAGGACGTAGATGTTTACCTGAAGCATATTGAACGCTGCTACCAGCGCCACAAGTTTGCTGGGATTGTCTTCAAAGGCGATGAAGACCAGGCACCAGAGCTAGAAAGCATCTTCGTGCCCCTGCGCACGGAGCTACAGGCCCGAGCTTCCGACAGGAGTACAGAGAAGCTCACAGTATGGCTCAATCGTAGCCCCTATGTAGTGCTGCTAGGGGGTCCGGGAGCAGGGAAATCTACCAGCACCCGCTATCTTGCCTGGAGCCACGCCAGAGCCAATCTCACGACAGCTAACACCACTTCTCGCCAACCAGAGGAGCTTTTAGCGGGGAATCCGGTTCCCCTGCGCATCGAGCTACGCCTCCTGAGCAATGTACGCAAGCGCCATCCCGGTTACGGCTTTCTGACGTTTGCAACCGAGGTGATGCCAGGCCAGGAAGAGGTCGCGATCTCCCCGCAGATGTTTCAGGAGCTATTGAAGCGCAGGGCCTTGTTTGTGCTTTTCGATGGACTCGACGAAGTTGCCGCCCTCAGCGAGCGAAAACAACTCGTGGAGGAAATCGAAAACTTTGCCGAGCACTACCCCGGGAACTACATCCTCGTTACCTCGCGCCCGATAGGCTATGAACTGGCAAGCATCACAGACCCCCTCTTTCAGCATGCTCGCATCCTGGACTTTAGCGATGAGCAGATCCAGCAATTTCTGGAGAGCTGGTATACCTATGTGCTCAAATACAACCCTCTTCCGGCCAGCATTCGCCAGGAGTTAGAGGCTTTCTATACCACACTCACCAATAAAGCGCATCTGCACAAACTTGCCGTAAATCCGCTCTTGCTCACCGTGATGACTGCACTGCATCGTTACGAACGCTTACCCGATAAACGTGTGCTGATTTATGAGAAATGTGCGGAACTGCTGCTCGATACCTGGGCACGGCTAAAATATGAGGAAGGCACGCGCTGGAAAGACATGAAAATGGGGAAGCAGGATCAACTCAACTGTATCGCCCACCTGGGATTTGTGCTCCACCAGCGCTCTCAGGAAACTGCTACTCCCGAGGGAGAAGAAAATAGCACTGGCAACATTGGTGTACCAGATACGGCAGTGGATGTTCCGGCGAACTTCATACGCGGAGCCATTAAGCAATTTCTTACAGAACAGGATCTTTTGTCTGGTGCGGAGCGCAATGCCGAAGCTGAGCGCTTTCTTGAGCTGGTCCAGAGGGAAGCAGGCTTAATTGTCTCACGTGGTACAGACGAAACAGGTGAGGCACTTTACGGATTCGTCCATCGCACCTTCCAGGAATATTTTGCAGCCGTTCATATTCTAAACCTCTTCCAGCAAGGCGATCCAACGATTATTCCCTCGTTTCTCAACGAACA
>CAZRMD010000423.1:0-1981 GCA_964601135.1 uncultured Actinomycetes bacterium
CCCAGGCGCGGGCCGGTGGTTGAATGAGGGGCGCGCGTTCTTGCCAGTTGCTGCCATCCCAGAGCCATGTATCGTTATAAGTGGCGTAGCCAGAGGTGCCGCCGAAGAGCACGACATGCTCTGTGGCAGCGTGGTGGGTCAGGCTAGCACCCTGGCGCACGGATGGTACACATACCGGTGTTTGTGCCTGCCAGCATGTGCCGTTCCACGTCCAGGTATCATTGAGCAAGGTTCCTACGCGGCCCCCATAGGTTTGTCCGCCAAAGAGTACCACCTCTTTGCGAGTGTTATCATAGGTCATGCAGGCCCCGCAGCGTGCCTCTAGCTCGTCCGGCGTCCATTGCCGGCACCATTGCGTGCCATCCCATGTCCAGGTGTCGTTTAGGAGATAACCTCCATCGCTGACGCCTCCGAAGAGCAGCACACGGTCGCGCGCTTCGTCGTAGACCATGCAGGCGTTGGTGCGGGCCGGTGGACTGGCCTCTGGTGAGAGTTGTTGCCACTGGACACCGTTCCACATCCAGGTATCGTCACAGCCACCGCCGCCGAAAAGCAGAACGTTGTGCCGTTTTGTATCGCACGCCATGCAGCTTGCTTTGCGCGATGGGGGGAGCGTATTGAGGGTTTGAATGCGCCAGCTCCGGGCCTCTGTTTTACTCATGGTTTTTCCTTCCAACGGTAAGATTTCTGCTTATGTCTAGTAGCTCCTGACTATCGCGGTGTGAATGAGCGCGCATACTGGGTTGCCACATTATAATCCCCACAACCGCAACTACTAATCCAGTATTGCCAGAGCACCGGGTGATGTCCGCCTACCACGACCCCACCTGTGCTGCGATGAAACTGGTTGGCTACACTGACCGGCGTATTGCACCCGAAGTTACAGGGACTACAGAGGTTGCCGCCGCAGGTATCGCTGCCGGTAATCCAGAGCACAAAGGCGGTGCTGGGGACAAACCTCTGCCCAAACAGGTTGTTCCAATGTAGGGGGCTGACGTAAAGACCGGGCCAGACGTAGTGCGGCGTGATGTTAAAGAGTTCGGCGAGAAAGCCATTGAGTATGGCCTGGTTAACGCCGTAATCGCCAAATCTCCAGCCGCCAAATCCCAGCTCTATATCGACAAAGACGGTATAACCGCCAATATAATTGGCGTGCGGCCCGTGGTGCCAGGCGTTCCAGGCACAATTAGCCTGCTTTTTGCCCCAATCGTAAGGGGCATAATTGCCTTTATAGCCAGGCCCAACCAGCCC
This sequence comes from uncultured Actinomycetes bacterium, assembly GCA_964601135.1. Lineage (GTDB taxonomy): Bacteria > Chloroflexota > Dormibacteria > CF-121 > CF-121 > CF-13. The sequence continues at coordinate 1,252 of CAZRMD010000423.1, forward strand.
CCAGTAACCATAGGTATTGTTGTTACCGGCCGAGCGAGCCGAATTGATATTGAAGTAGAAGGCATCGCCTTGAGGTTGGACCCCGTAACCCATACGTCCGATATAAAAATTTTGTGCCATGCCGCAACAGGCCTGCGTATTGCTGTCGGTTCCCCACCACATAGATGCGGCTCCGGCCTGTCCTGTACTATATTCCGCGACACCAACTGCCAGGCCGCCTGTGAGCGCGGCTAAACCGCCGATGGCGGCGATTTTCAGCAGTTCACGCCGTGGAATACCATGCTGTTCTGTGTTTACCTGGGCCAGTGCTTCCTCGATCTCTTCCTGCGTGGCTCCGTGTTCGCGGGCCAGTGTAAAATACCCATTCATGCATGATAGACAGCCCTCCCTGGCCTTTTTTACGCCCATTTTAATGGCATCTCTCCGAATTTGCTCTGATGTGCGTGGACGGAGCATTATTCTTTACATCCTCCTCTTGCTTGCTTTCCTGATGTTCAGGCCGGGTGGGATCATGAATACCTGTTTCATTATAATTACCTGAGAAAAATCTTTCGCCTTCTTGCCTGGCAAAATCCTGTAGCTCTTGAGCAGACATGTAGGGAGATTCGTGCTTGATTTTTACTGAGGCGTTCGCTACTCTTTCATCAGAGCGACAATTGTAGGTTTTGTTTCCTGAGTATTTGCTGAAAACAAGGCTAAAACTAAAGGATACGTGTCAACACCACTCACG
>CAZRMD010000424.1:0-1958 GCA_964601135.1 uncultured Actinomycetes bacterium
AAAGAAATTTTGATGGTGGTCGATGCCGTCTCGAACGAGAAGGGCGTCGACAAAGAAGTGATCTTCGAAGCGCTCGAAGCCGCACTGGCCTCGGCTACCCGTAAGAAACACGGTGAAGAGTGGGATGCCCGGGTCTCCATCGATCGCAAGAGTGGGGACTACGAGACCTTCCGGCGTTGGAAGGTATTTGCCGACGATTCCAAGGAGCTGGAGGTTCCGGAGCGCGAGCTGCGCCTCGAGGACGCGCGTGAGATCGACCCTTCCGTCGACGTCGGAGGTCATGTAGAGCAGCCCATGGAGTCGGTCGCCTTCGGCCGCATCGCCGCCCAACAGGCGAAACAGGTCATTGTGCAGAAAGTACGCGAGGCCGAGCGTGCACAGGTGGTCGACGCCTATCGCGATCGCGTCGGCACCCTGGTAAGTGGTGTCGTGAAACGCGTCGATCGCAACGGCATTTACGTCGACCTCGGCAGCAACGCCGAAGGCTTCGTACCCCGCACCGACATGATTCCGCGCGAGCAGGTAAAACCTCAGGACCGCATCAAGGCCTTCTTGAAGGAGGTGCGCTCGGAGCCCCGCGGCCCGCAGCTCTTCCTGACCCGAACGGCGCCCGAGTTCCTGATGGAGCTTTTCAAGCTCGAAGTGCCGGAAGTCGGCCAGGGTCTCATCCAGATTCTGGGTGCTGCGCGCGATCCTGGTATTCGCGCCAAAATCGCGGTCCGGAGCAACGATCCGCGGGTCGATCCCGTCGGCGCGTGCGTCGGTATGCGTGGCTCCCGCGTGCAGGCGGTTTCGAACGAGATCGCCGGGGAGCGTGTCGACATCATCCCCCACGACGAAAATCCGGCGCAGTTCGTAATTAACGCCATGTCACCGGCCGAGGTCATGTCCATCGTGGTCGATGAAGAGTCGCACAGCATGGACATCGCGGTGTCCGAGGAAAAGCTGTCGCAGGCGATCGGCCGCGGCGGGCAGAACATCCGCCTCGCGAGCCAGCTGACCGGCTGGGACCTGAATGTCATGACCGAGTCCGACGCCGAGGCGAAGAGCGAGACCGAGGCCAAAGCGTTGGTGCAGAATTTCATGAAACAACTCGACGTCGATGAGGACGTCGCCACCATCCTGGCGCAGGAAGGTTTCTCCACCGTTGAAGAAATCGCCTACGTGCCCCAGGCGGAGCTCGCCGCCATCGCGGAATTCGACGAAAACATCGTCAAAGAGCTGCGCAATCGTGCCCGCGACGTGCTGCTGACGCAGGCGATCGCGAGCGAGGAGACGCTCGACCAATCTATGCCTGCGGATGACTTGCTGTTGCTGGAGGGAATGAGTCCCGATCTGGCGCTAGCTCTTGCCCGACGCGGCGTGCGCACGCGCGAGGATCTAGCCGACCAAGCGGTAGATGATCTCTCGGACATCGAAGGATTGACGGCCGAGGAAGCCGGCAAGCTGATCATGACGGCCCGTGCCCCGTGGTTTGACGCGGGCCACTAGGCCAGTGAGGTTCAATAGCCTATGGCAGAAGTAACTGTTTCCCAATTCGCCGAGGTACTGAAGGTGCCGGTCGATCGGTTGCTCGTGCAACTCGATCAGGCGGGCATCAAAGTATCCGGCCCGAACGATCGCATCAGCGACGACGCCAAACTGGAGCTCCTCACTCATCTGCGCCGCAGCCACGGCAGCGGTGATGGAGGCAATGCCGCGCCGAGCCGGATCACTCTCAATCGCAAGACCCAACAGGAAATCAAGCTCTCGGGTGGGCAGGGTCGGGCGCGCACGGTGAACGTCGAAGTCCGTACGAAGCGGACCTACATCAATCGCGACGTGCTCCAGGAGAAGGCGCGCCAACAGCAGGACGAGATCGATCAAAAACGTCGCGAAGCCGAAGAAGCTCTGCAGCGCGAGAAAGACCGTGTCGAAGCCGAGCGGCGCGAGCGCGAGCGGGTCGAATCCGACAACCG
>CAZRMD010000425.1:0-1937 GCA_964601135.1 uncultured Actinomycetes bacterium
TGCGCAGTGTCTTCGAGGAGCAGTCGCCAGGGCGGCGCGAAGAGCGAGAGCGCGAGGAGCGCGCGAGACGGGAGCAAGAGGCCGAGGATGAGCGGCGGTGTGGCAGGCAGCCGGCGGCACAGTGAGTGACGTCACGTGACGCCGGCTACACCCTGTGCGTACCTATTCATCGAACGGCGGCCATTGAGGAAAGGTGAAGTCACTGTCCCGCACATAGCTCACTGCCGGAACAGAATCCCTGGCCTGCCTTCGCCAAACGAGGATGCCCCCAGCACTTCCGCCCAGCAGCACCAAAATGACCGCTATGAGTATCCACAGCGGAAAGCCGCTACCCCCTGGCATGCCTATGTGGCTCGTGGGTGTGCTGGCTACGGCCCCAGAAGCGGGGGTGCCCGCCTCCGCCAGTGTCCCACCCGATGCTGTTCCCGTTGGTGCCGCCGTAGCCGTCGCCTTCGCCTTCGCCGTGGGGGATGTGCCGCCACCGCCGCCACCGGTGTTGCCACCGGGAATCGGGGGATTGGTTATCGGAAACGTGAGGCTCACAGAGTTGTAGTTCGGATCACCGACATAGAACAGGGTGAAGTGACTCTCTCCCGAAATCAGTGGTAGAGGAGACAGGTGGACCAGGACTGTCCCGTCAGGCTGGAGGTATATAGGGTTCGAGGAGCCGCGAATAAACTCTATATAGAAGCGCCCTGTCGGCGCCGGCAAACCGCCCGCGGCATGGAACACGACATACATGTCTGCCGTCTGTTGCGCTGCAAGCGTTGTCGGACTGCTATAGACCTGCACCGAGCCGATCTGGTGTTCGAGGCTTACCATCACGCCTACACCCGTCGTACCGGTGGTTGTCGGCGCGTAGCTCGAGTTCCCACTAAAGGCACACTGCATTTGGTAATTTCCGGTTCGTGCGGGAGCCGGAGCCGTTACTACGCCATTGCTATTTACCGTCAGGTTTCCCTCCGTCACGGTCGTTGGGCCGGTGAATGTGAGAGTGAATGTCCCACCCTGGTACACCGAGGGAGATGGAGCGTCCGAGCCCACGTCAACCTGCAACGATTCCCCTTGGGCATAAACGTAGCTACTGTTTCGTATCGAGCAGGACAGCGGCGCAGGCGGTGCGGCGACGGTGAACGTAAGAATGTTGCTCTGTATCGTCGTGCCTGCCGAGAGGGTAAATACCTCAACCGCCGTATACTTGCCTGACTGCTGGGTGTCGAACCCCGCATACGTCGAGTACGTATTGCCGCTGGAGCCACTGACACTTACGGCATTTGCTTGGCCATTCACTTGGAGCACGACGTTGCTGTCGTCGGGCGTGGCACCGCCCTGCGGCACGGTTATACTGCCCCGAAACGTGGGCATCATGCCGCCAGAGGTGTATGGGCCACTATTTCCGAAGGTCAACGTAAACGTATAGCCGCTTGTGACTTGCGGCTGCGCCAATACCGGCGCCAGCGAGATAAGCATCAGCGCGAAGGCACACGGTAGCGCCACCCAGCGCGGCAGCCGAAAAATGTTTCCTTGATGTCGCATGTGAGACGCCTTCCTCATAAAACATACGGCAGCGCGCTGCCCACCATGGCGTAGGCAGTGCCAGAGCAAAAGAGCGACCTAAGGATATAGCGCGTAAAGGGTGTGTATCGTAACTCAGGAATACCTTGCATTGCCTACTAGTAACGAGACATGCTAGGAGGTTGGTGTCTCGCACTAACTTTGGCTTGCAATCCTCGTAGTCTAATTGTCGTGGCGCGCCAGCCAAGCGTCCGAATATCAGTAACGTAGGTCCGGGCGATCCGCGGCGGGCGCGCGATGTTAAGTACGGACGGCGGTAGCCGGAGTGCGCTTCGCGTCGAGCGTGGCGGCACGGAGCACCACGACGAAGTAGAACACCATGACGTAGAGGAACGTCGCGGAGAGCACCATATAGACATCGT
>CAZRMD010000426.1:0-1927 GCA_964601135.1 uncultured Actinomycetes bacterium
GCCATCACCAAGGTTATCCAGATGCCCCGGTCCCTGCGCGCGGCCGACCTCGAAGGTCAGGTCGAGATGCAGGCCGACCAGTACATCCCCTTCCCGATGGACGAGGTGAGCTACGATTTCGAAGTGCTCGGTCCTTCGGAAAAGGATGCGGACACGAACGACGTGCTCCTCGTTGCTACACGTACCGAGAACGTCGAGCAGCGCCAGGCTGCCGTGAAAGCCGCGGGCCTCACCGCCAAGATCGTGGATGTCGAGGCGTTCGCCCTCGAGAACGCTTGCAAGCTCATGACGCACCAGATGCCCGACGGTGGCATCGATCGGACGATCGCGGTCGTCGATTTTGGCGCCAGCAGCACGACCTTCAGCGTGCTGCGCAACCTGAAAGTCGTCTATACGCGTGATTTCGCCTTTGGCGGGCAGCAGCTTACCGAAGAGATCATGCGTACCTACGGCCTGTCGATGGAGGAAGGCGGCCGCGCCAAGAAAGAAGGCGGTCTGCCGGGCAACTACCAGTCCGAGGTGCTCGATCCCTTCATCGACGACATGACTCAACAGGTGAGCCGCTCGCTGCAATTTTACCTCGCATCCGGCTCCGGACGCGATCAGCCGGAGAAGATCCTGGTGTGTGGCGGCTGCGCCAACATCCCCGGGGTCGCGGATGTGATCTCCAGCCGCGTCGGCATTTCCGCCGAGAAGGGTGATCCTCTCGGCCAGATGAAACTATCCTCCCGCGCCAAAGCGCAGGCCGTGCAGCGGGACGCCACGGCGCTGCTGACGGCATGCGGGCTCGCACTGCGGAGTTTCGACTGACATGCCACGCATAAACCTACTTCCCTGGCGCGAAGGACAACGCAAGGAGCGCAAGCTCGCCTTCGCAGTCGCCATGGGTGTCGCCGCGGTCGCCGCCGGCGTCACCACGTTCTTCGCGTATCTGATGATGGGCTCCATGATCCAGGCGCAGGTGCGCCGCAACGACCAGTTGCGCGTCGAGATCAAGCAGGTCGACAAGCAGATCGAGGAGATCAACAACCTCGAGAGCGCGAAGCAGAAATTCATCGCGCGCATGAAGATCATCGAGCAGTTGCAACGCTCCCGCCCGGAAATCGTCCACGTGTTCGATGAGATCGTGCGGACTCTGCCCGAGGGTGTGTATCTCACCAGCGTGAAGCAGAATGCCGCCAAATTGAAGTTTGAAGGTGTTGCGCAGTCGAGCACCCGTGTGTCCTCCTTCATGCGCAATATCGACGGCTCCGACTGGCTGAAGAATCCGGAGCTGGAGGTCGTGCAGACGGCCAAGAGCAACCCCGGCTCGAGCTTCACGCTCACTGCCGACGAGGTGAGCACCGCCGCCAATCCGGATGATGCCGGGGGCGGCGGCAAGGGCCGGAAAGGCGGCAAGGCCGGCAAGGTCATGGCCAGCAACGGGAGTCCGCAATGAACTGGCTCGAGGAGCTGCAATCGCTCGATCCGCGCGACCCGGGACGCTGGCCATTGCCGGTACGCGCCGGCGCCGTTGCAATCGCTTTCGTCGTGCTCACGGTCGCCCTCACCTACTTTCTGGTGTGGGACAATCAGCGTCCCGAGCTGCAGCAGCGCCAGGACGAGGAACAGGCGCTGCGCCAGGAGTTCCACACCAAGCACGCCAAGGCGGTGAACCTCGAGTTGTACAAACAACAACTCAAGGACATCGAGCGCTCCTTCGGCGCGCTGCTGCGGCAGCTGCCGGGTAAGACCGAGGTGCCCAACCTGCTGGTGGACATCTCGCAGACCGGTCTGTCCTCGGGGCTCGAAGAGAAGCTGTTCCAGCCGCAGCAGGAAGTGAAGAAGGACTTTTACGCGGAGCTGCCCATCAAGATCCGTCTCACGGGCAGCTACCACCAGTTCGGCCAGTTCGTGAGCGGCATTGCAGCGCTGCCGCGCATCGTCA
>CAZRMD010000427.1:0-732 GCA_964601135.1 uncultured Actinomycetes bacterium
CCTGCGCATCCACCACTTTCAGAAAGAACTTCGTCGGCGACTCTGCGAACAGCGGAAACCTCGGCTGCCCAGTTGCCTGCGTCATCAGTTGCGTGCCCTCCACCGTCATCACAACGTCAAAGTTCGGCGCGAGTTTATAGGTTCCGACATAGTCGGCCAGCACCGCCGGGTCGACCGCAATCTCCTTCCGCTCTGAGGCGAGCACCACTTTCTTGCCATAGGCCGTCATAGCGAGCTTGCTGGCGATCTCGTCCGGCGCACTGCCATTCAAATTGCCCAGTGCAACAACCGTGAGCTTATTATCGGGGAAATAGGCCAGAGCCGTGTTGAAGCCTTCGATGCCGCCTCCGTGCCTGATCATCGGATGCTCGTCTGGACCTTTCAGAATCATCAGCCCGCAGGCGTAGTCTTGCTTGAAGGGCGTGGTCATCTTCTTCAGTTCGGCGGCTTTGAGCAGCTTCCCTCCGAACAGCGCCTGCTCCCACTTCAGCAAATCGTGGGTCGTGGAATACAGCGCACCGGCTGACAATGGAATGCTCATATCGATGTACGGCGCGTTCCGCGGACCGTTCGGACCATTCGTGTATCCCTGCGCACGGTGGGGAATTACCTCCGTGAAAGAATCGTAGCCCGTGTCCTTCATGCCCAGCGGATCAAAGATATTCTCCCGCACAAACTGAGCGTAGCTCCTGCCGCTGATCTTCTCGATCAGATAGCGGTTGACCTCGTCGA
>CAZRMD010000427.1:742-1922 GCA_964601135.1 uncultured Actinomycetes bacterium
AGCGGCTTATCCTTGAACCATGTCACCACCTGCTCCGGAGTATAGGGCTTCACTTCGTTTGTGTAGTAGTCGGAAAATCCGGTAAAGCTCGGAATCCCCGAAGTGTGCGTCAGCAGATGATAGATCGTGATCTTGTCCCACGCTGCCGGAGCATCGGGCATGTACTTCTTCACTAGATCGTCGGTGCTCAGTTTGCCCTGTCCTTCCAGCAGCAGGATCGATGCTGCCGTGAATTGCTTTGTAATCGACCCCAGCCGGAACTTCGATTCCGCTGTATTCGGCACTTGCCACTCGACGTTCGCAAAGCCGTAGGCCTTATCGAGCACCACTCGTCCATCCTCCGCCACCAGCACGGCGCCCATGAACTGCTTCGCATTCGCGAACGACTCGACGATCTGCTCCATCCGAGCAATCCGGTCCGCACTGAGGCCGTAGGCCGCTTCCGGATTTTTGTCCTGCACCTGCGCAGCGCCGCTAAAAGCAATGAGAATGGATGCCGCAACTACCCACAGGAATCGACTAGCCTTCATCGTCCGTGCTCTCCTCAACTTGGCAAACTGCTGACATTGTATCGACGATGCCACCGAACACTACTCGGAACGAACTCGCCTCAATCCGCTCACCATCCTACAGCGTTCTCTTAAACAACACCGCCGTCCCTGCCAGACTCAGAACGGTGAACACCGTCAGATACAGGAGATCCTGCCAGATGGCGACAAAGCCCGCCTGCTTCAGCAGCAGCGCCTTGAAACCATGGACAGCATAGGTAAACGGGTCGACCAGCGCCAACCCTCGCAGCCAGCCAGGAAATGCCGACACCGGGTAAATCGCGCCGCTGGGAAAATACAGCAGCGTGTTGAGCACGCCGAAGATCGCACGCGGAATCAGCGGATCGTTCACTCGCGCCATCAGCATCGACATCATGCAGACAAAAGCCGCCGACGTCAGGACGATCATGAGCACCAGCCAGAGAAGCTTCAACGGATTAAAGATGGTCCCCACCCCCGCGATCAGTGAGCCGATGATGGTGATCACCAATCCGGCACAGAGGGCCTTGAAGGTGCCGGCGGTGTTGAGTCCAAGCACGAGTTCCAGCTTGGTAATCGGCGTCACCAGATAGCCTTCGTGCACGCCGCGCGCCTTGTCATCGATGTAGACGATGCCGCCGCCGATCATCACC
>CAZRMD010000428.1:0-1891 GCA_964601135.1 uncultured Actinomycetes bacterium
GCCGTGGCTTCGGCCGCGCCTGCAGCAGGTTTTTCCCGACATCAAGTTTGTTCAACTTCCCAACGATCGCAAACTGGACAGGGAGATCACCGATGCGGATGTTTTCATCGGCTGGTCGTTGCGACCGGAATCTCTTTCCGCTGCAACAAAGCTGAAATGGATCCATTCGCCCGCCGCGGCAGTCAACCAGCTTTTGTCGCCGGAACTGGTGCAGAGCGAAATCGTGGTGACCAATTCCACTGGGGTGCACGGGCCGGTGGTGGCCGAGCATGCCCTGGCTCTCATCCTCGCCCTGGCCAAGCGCCTGCCTCAGGCTCTGCGCTATCAGACAAGAAAGAAGTGGTCGCAAGATCAGTTATGGAGCGAGCGCCCACGGCCGCGCGAGGTGGACGGGGCTACAGTGGTAGTGATCGGGATGGGGGGCATCGGCCGGGAATTCACTCCGCGGGCCAAGGCGCTGGGGATGAAAGTATTGGCCGTTCGCGAGAATCCGGATAAAGGCCCCTCGGGCGCGGACCAGGTCTATGGCACCGCTGATCTTGATCGCGTGCTCCCTGAAGCCGATTACCTCCTGCTTTGTGTGCCGCTCACCGCGGCTACGGGAGGAATCATCAACAAGACGCGACTGAAAAAGATGAAGAAAGACGCGTACCTCGTCAACGTCAGCCGCGGACCATTGATCGATCAGACTGCCCTGTTGGATGCCCTGAGACGTCACCGCATTGCCGGAGCCGCCCTCGATGTGTTTTGCCAGGAGCCTCTGCCGCGAAGCTCCAAGTTCTGGGCACTCGATAATGTCCTGATCACGCCTCACACAGCCGCTGTCACCGAACGCTTGTGGGAACGTCACTTGCATTTCATTGTCGAGAACCTCAAGCGCTTTCTTGCCGGCCAGCCGCTGCTCAATCAGGTTGATAAAGCAAGGGGATACTGATTGGCACATAACCGCACGACCCGGCTCGGCAGTTCCAGCAGCTTGGCGTTTGCCGAAAGTGCCGGTCCCCGGCTAGTATCTTGCTGGTTGCGACTTTCAGTCGGCTTCATGACTCTCCAAATCAACGGTGAAACACGCGATTTTCCTGACGGCCTCACGGTTACGACTTTGGTCGCGCACCTCGGCATGAAATCGGATCGCGTCGCCGTGGAGCTCAATCAGAAAATTGTGCCCCGGAGCATCTGGGACGAGGCCATGCTCAAGAATGGGGACCGTGTGGAGATTGTCCATTTTGTAGGCGGTGGCGCTGCGCAACGATAGCCTTCGACATCGCTATGAGCTTGATGGCGCTTTTCCAGCTCTGGATTTGACTTTAGTTTTCCGGCATCTACAATGTTTCGTCCGGCAAGGGAGCGATGTCCGGTCGCCGGAGTTTCCTGAGTCAAACATGGCCTCTGACGAAGAAATCCGTGCGCTCTGTGCCCGCGTGGTGAAGGCGCGAGGCCAGGAGTTCGATGCGGCCATTTCAGATCTGCAGTCGGCTATCGAGCAGCGGCTTACGGAAGGAAAAGAGCCATCCACCGGCGAAGACAGCTAGTTGCCGCGACCTTCCTGATCATACGTAACTAGGGATCCGCCTTCCTGTCAAAGTGCTACAGATCCAAAGCCGCCGCTTTAACCTGCGCGCTTAGACGGTTGGGGCCGTTTCTTCTGTCGCGGCGAGGCTGGGCATGGGTTCTTGCAGGGCTTGGCGAGCGGACATACCAAAAAGGGTCTTGGCGAAATAGTTCCCCAGCAGGATCATCGGTGCTTCCAGTCCGTGGTATAGCGCCATACATGACGCCGGGAGGACGATAATGAAGACGCCCCATTGCAGCGCAGCCGGAAACCGGGAGCATACGACGAACGCCAGCCACATGCAAAAGTAATGCATGAGGTAGATGCCGTACGAATACT
>CAZRMD010000429.1:0-1888 GCA_964601135.1 uncultured Actinomycetes bacterium
GGGGGTCTCGAGGTACTGGCCGCCATCGGCCTGATCATTCCAAGCGTTCTGAGGGTAGCGCCCGTTCTGAGCGCTGCGGCGGCCGTCGGACTGGTCTTGCTCATGATCGGGGCGATCGTGACACATGCGCGGCGGGGCGAAGCAGATTCACGCCTTTCAATCAACTTCGTCCTGTTGGCGCTGGCGCTGGTCGTAGCGTGGGCTAGGTTCGGGTGACGTCGCGAGAGCTGGTGTAAAACCGGCGTGCGGTTCCGCGGACATTATGCCGTCTGCAGCTCGAGCAGTGCTTGGACCACCTCCTCTTGTGTTGGTTCGGTGAGCTTGTTCATCGACTCCTGACTGAAGTACCGACGACCGACCGCCCATTCGTCGTTCTGCTCCTCGAGGATGGCGCCCACCAAGCGCAGCAGTGACGAGCGGTTGGGAAAGATGCCGACGACTTCGCAGCGACGACCGACCTCGCGATTGAGCCGCTCCAGCGCGTTGGTCGACCAGATCTGGCGGCGGTGCTCCAACGGAAAGCTGTGATAGGCGAGGATGTCAACCTCGGCTTCTTGTAGCAGCGCGACGAGCTTGGGAAAGCGGCGCTCGAAGAGCCGGCAGATTCGCGCGATCGTTTCCTGCGCTCCTTCGCGATCGGGCTGCGCAAAGATCGTCCGCAGCGTCGCGGCCACCATCGGCTGGGCGGCCTTGGGCACGGTCGACAACGCGTTGCGCATGAAGTGCACGCGGCAGCGCTGCCAGGTGGCGCCGGTCAGCACCTGGGCAATCGCTTGCTTCAGCCCCTCATGCGCGTCGGAGGTCACCAGGCGGACGCCTCGCAGGCCGCGGCGGACCAGCTGGCGCAGGAACTCCAGCCAGAACTGGTGATCTTCGGCCGGCCCGACGTCGGTGCCCAGCACCTCCCGCTCACCGCTGCTGCGCACCCCGACCGCGATCACCACGGCCATCGACACCACGCGGCCGTTGTCCCGCACCTTCTCGAAGGTGGCATCGAGCATCAAGTACGGATAGTCACCACTGAGCGGCCGGGTGCGAAAGGCATGCACCTGGCCGTCGAGCTCTTTGCAGATCCGGCTGACCTGGTCCTTGCTGATGCCGTTCAACCCGAGGGCCTGCGCCAGGGCGTCGACGTTGCGGGTGCTGACGCCGTGGACATACGCTTCCTGGACGACGGCCAGCAGCGCACGTTCGTGCCGGCGACGCGGTTCGAGGAGCGACGGAAAGTAGCTGCCCTGGCGGAGCTTGGGAATGGCGAGCTCGACCGTGCCCACCCGGGTGTCCCATTCCCGCTCCCGGAAGCCATTGCGTGAGGTCACCCGCTTGTCGCTTCGCTCGTACGGCGCCGCGCCCACTGCCTCGGTGACCTCGGCGTCCATCAACTCCTGGGCGAGCAGCCGGAGCCCGTCCCGAAGAAACTGCGGATCGGTGCCCTGCTCATCCTTGCGCAGCAGGTCCAAGAGTGCCATCCTGAAGTTGGTCATCGTCGTGGTCCTCCAAGTTGTTGATTGAAGCTCTTCACTTGGAACCACACGGTGGCCCTTCTTGTCAATGGGCCCCCGGATTTACACCACTACTTGCTACTCATCTGATCCCACCACCGCCGACCCGCTTCGCGGCGGGCCACGACCAGGCTCCCCGCCATCCACAGATAGGCGAGCATCCGGTCGACGTTGCGGCCGGAGGTCCAGCCACTCGACTGCCAGGCGCGTGTCGACCGGTCCTCGAACGCGCTGCTCGGTAGAGGGCCCCGGCGCCGGATTTCACCGAGGACGTGACGTTTCAGCGCGGCATTCGTCTGGACCCATGGCTTCAAACGTCGTCCCCAGCCCGGTCGCCTCGCGCCCAGGCCAGCATGAAGCGGCGATGGATCGGATAGTCCTCGGTG
>CAZRMD010000430.1:0-1886 GCA_964601135.1 uncultured Actinomycetes bacterium
AGCTCGAACACGGGCCGCCATTGCGCCGCCCCGTCGGGATCCGTCGCGATATCTGTGGCGCCCAGGATGCGAAGCAACACCGGGCCCAGACCCAGCGGTATCCGGTTGACAAACGGCACCAACCGTTCGCGGAAGAAGCGCGCCCGCTCGCCAGGCGAGAGTTCTCTCGCATGGACATGCTCGGAGCGCCGCTTGACGGTGACAATGGCCTCCCCGGCGGTCCGCAGGTTGCGAGCCCAGTTGACGTCACCGAACGTGGCGACGACCCAGCGCCGGCCATCGATCTGGACGAAGAAGACCGGGGTGGTTCGGGGCAGGCCGCTCTTGCGGCCACGGACGGTGAGCAGGGCGTTCGGGCCCATCAAGCCGGCCGCCGCGAGACGGCGACCAACGGGATTGAAGAGAGAAACGAATCGCGGGGCAGACGCTGGACCCGCCTCGTTTCTGCCGCTCGGTGGTTGCACTCGCATCGCCATTGCTGGCGCCTCCTGGGATGGTTCTCAATCAGATGATTGACTTACTCTATCAAAGTCAATCAATCAGTTGCTGGAACGAGATCGACGTCGAGAGCCGCCACGGCTCAGCCAGCGCTCGAGCGCATGGAACGCCTGGTCCCGGCGGGCGGATGACATGGGCGGCAGCATCATGCTGCTGACCGTGGCGATGATGAGCGAGGCCGCCTCGTCGCTGTCGAACTCCTTGGGCAGGCTTCCTTCACTGACGGCCCGTCGGAGTAAGCCGCGAACCGTGCGGTGCCAGCCGTCGTTGGTCTGGCGGAGGATGCGGGCGAGTGACTCGTCCCGAGCCGAACGGATCGCCAGCTCACCTATGACCACGCGAATTTCGGGTTCGCGATGGAGCAGGGCGCGAACTGCCTTCAGATGGCTGGCCAGTTGGTGATCGGGCGAGCCATGCGGCTCGAGCGTCGAGCGAAAACGCCCCATCGCATGCGCCACCACACCACGAATCAGCGCTTCCTTGGTCGGAAAGTAATAGTGCAGCGTGGCGATGTTCACGCCCGCCTGGGCGGCGATGTCGCGCGTTCGTAGCCCCTCGAAGCCCTGCTCCGCGATCTGGCGGAACGCCGCCTGCACCAGCGCGTTCCGGCGATCTTCGCCGTGCAATCGCATCGACCGCCCGGCAACGCGCTTCACGTCCGCTCGAGCCGCTCGCGCCCGCGGCCCGGATGCCACGATTCGACCACCAGCCGATCGCCCGAATCGTTCAGGTGGGTGAGAACCACCTCGGTGATGTCGACCCTGACTCGATTCGCACCGGCGACCTCGACCGCACGGCCGGAGATTTTTGCCTCGCCGCCCCAGGCCGCCGCCTGATCATCCGGCGGATCCTCTGTTGGGCTGTGCACCGCCAGGCGTGGGTCGCGGCGCAGGTCATGCAGCTTTCGCGACTCCGGCATCATGCCGAGGTACAGCTCTCCCTCGGCGAACTCGACCTCGATGCCGCTGATGCGGGGAGACCCATCCTTTCGCAAGGTGGCAAGCGTGTTGTGCTTCCGAATCGTGAACCGCTTCCCGACCTCGCGAGCCAGCTCCGGCTCCGCGGCGGCAAATTCGGCCCAGTTCGCCATCAGCCGACGCCGAACCAGCGCTGACGAAGGGGAAAGAGATAGCGATCGGTGACGAAATTCAGCATGCGTCGCGCGGCCGCGAAATTCTCGCTGACCTCCGCTAATACCTGGGTCATCATCGTGCGCCGGGCGGAGGATCGCTGCGCCAGCCGATAGGCGCGCCGGCCGACCTGCTCCAGGAGCCAGACGCCGTCCCGTCGCTCCACGCCTTCTCGATCGACCGGCTCCACGGCCCGTTCCAATCGCCGTCGTTCACGATCGACGATCAATCGCTCGGCGGCGTAATCGGGAAACACCC
>CAZRMD010000431.1:0-1440 GCA_964601135.1 uncultured Actinomycetes bacterium
CGCCTCTGATAGCGCTACTCGCGAGCTTGACGCCGCTGGTCGACTCGTCTCACCTCCTTTCGTCGATGCGCATGTACATCTAGATGCTGTGCTTACCGTTGGGCAGCCGCGTTACAACTCAACCGGAACGCTGTTAGAAGGCATCCAGATTTGGAGCGAGCGCAAGCCAAGTCTGACACATGAGGATGTCAAGAGGCGTGCGCTTGAAGAGATTCGTTGGGAGGTAGCGCAGGGTACTCTTTATATTCGTAGCCATGTGGATGTATGTGATCCCGCATTAACCGCGCTGCGTGCCTTGATCGAGGTGCGCGAAGAAGTACGCGATATTTGTGACCTGCAACTTGTCGCTTTTCCCCAGGATGGTATTCTTTCATTTCCCAATGGACGCGAGTTGATGCACCAGGCGATGGAACTGGGCTGCGATCTCGTAGGAGGCATTCCACATTACGAGTGGACCCGTGATATGGGCGTCGAAGACGTACATTATGCTTTTGCACTGGCAAAAGAGTTTAATCGCGACATTGATTGCCACTGTGATGAAACCGACGATCCAGACTCCCGCTTCACCGAAGTGATGGCGGCGGACACGATCCAACAGAGGTGGCAGGGCCGTGTAACAGCCAGTCATTGTACCGCCATGCATTCCTATGACAATGCTTATGCCTTCAAGCTGATACGACTGCTCGCACGCGCCCAGGTGAATGTAGTTGCCAATCCATTTGATAACGTCATCTTGCAAGGTCGCTTTGACACCTATCCTAAGCGACGAGGCATTACCCGCGTAAAAGAATTGCTGGCTGGTGGCGTAAACGTTGCGCTTGGTCACGACTCAATCATGGATCCCTGGTTTCCTCTGGGTAGAGGCGACATGCTCGCGGCTGCCCAGTTAGCGCTCTACCTGTGTCAGATGAGTGGCTATGATGAAATTAATGATGTGCTCGACTTGATAACAACAAATGCGGCCAGGACCCTGCGCATCCAGGATAGTTATGGTATCGAGGAGGACAAACCCGCGGATTTCGTTGTACTCGATGCCCCAACTGCTTTTGAAGTGCTACGCCTGATTCCTGCTCGTTTGCATGTCTTTAAGCATGGACAAGAAATAGCGTACACATCGCGTGCTAGAAGTGTGCTAAAGAGAAGTGGGGATGACGAGGGAAAAGAGGTAACCTACCGCGTTTAATAGATCAAACCTGCGAAAGTAGTATTTCTTCTAGTTCGCCCCATACAATTTCTTCGGCCTCAGCGTGAGGAATTGAATGCCCCTGCTCTGAGGCCGTTGACATTATATGTATGACCCGTTGTCGGAATGTAGATAACAATAATCGTTGTTTTTCCAAATCGGCCATAAACTTGAGTTCAATCAGATCAGGTGGATAAAAATCCTTCTTATCTAGTACCGATGAAACGATATCACCGAATGCACTAAGCAGTTCCAGT
>CAZRMD010000431.1:1450-1872 GCA_964601135.1 uncultured Actinomycetes bacterium
CTTGCAGGGCGTTGTTTCTGTACAACGTAGCCGGCCAGAGAACCGGCACCGAGGAAAAGCGCAAGATGTTCAAGGTCCGCCTGCCAGGGAGGAGTACCCCGGCCCAGGCGCTCACGGAGACTTGCTATTTTCCCTCCCTGCGATGGAGGCATGCATTGAACCAGGGTAAGCGACATACCGAGTTGATAGGCATCCAATTGGGAAAGTGCCTGTTTGATCACCAGGTCCAGGAGTTTCCAGGCGCGTAAAGATTCGAAGGTTGTAGCACGATCAGCAAGCACCTGTGTATAGAACTCGGAACGTATCACCTCGACCGTCTCATCGTGTAGCCAGCTATGAACATCGGGGTAACTACGTTCGAGCGCCTCGATTAATTCTGTACGGAAATTAGATGGGACCGTCTGTACCAGGCTAACCAGGTG
>CAZRMD010000432.1:0-1007 GCA_964601135.1 uncultured Actinomycetes bacterium
TTTAACGAATATCGGCTTGCAAGCCTTAGCCCGGTCATCTTATGACTTTCAGCTCTTTTTGGCACGGGCGGGTGGCATCCTGGTGATATTCTTTGGCTTGCACGTCATGGGCTTGACCGGCTGGGTACTCAAAATATTGATCACGCGCTTCGATTGGGACGCTGCCGGTGATCTGGGTAAAGCGATTTTGAAAGGCTTGGAACGTCTTCAGGGGATGCTGTACAGCGACACCCGGCGACAGATCAATCCACGCAACCCCTACGGCTATCTTGGATCATCGTTGATGGGTGCGATCTTTGCGGCTGGCTGGACGCCGTGTGTCGGCCCGATCTTTGGCTCCATTTTGACGATGGCGGCTAATCAGCGTGAATGGCAAGCCACTGGCTTACTCTTCGCCTATTCGCTTGGGCTGGGCGTGCCATTCTTGCTCACGGCCTTAGCGTTGAATCAAATGCGCGGCCTGTTAAAGCGCTTACAGCATCACATGCGGGCGATTGAGATCATCAGCGGCGCATTATTAATTGCGATTGGCGTGATGCTATTCACCAACCAGTTAGCGTTGATTTCTGCATATTATGGCAACAACTTTTCTACGGTATCGGCCCATCTGGAAGACTGCACTGTTGGCGTCATCCAAGGCGATGTTCCGCCCGGCGATTATGGCAAATGTATGCAATTTGGTCAGAATTACAACGTGACGCCAATGCCGACCACTCCGCCGACCTCACGAAATATCTTGCCTGGTAATTTAGCATTGCGCATCCGATGGGACGTCACATCCGACTGATCGGCGCGGGTATGTGCGTGCTGGCAGCGATGATTATCCTGTTGGCAGCAGGCTTGCCCGAACGCCGCCGAATTAATGCTGTCATGCCCTTGCAACCCGGCGAAACGCCTGTCGCGCCAGAAGTCGGTGCATTAGCACCACCCATCGAATCAGCCGATATTGACGGGAAATGGCTTTCGCTGGCAGGCTTACACGGTTATCCGGTTGTGGTAAACTTCTG
>CAZRMD010000432.1:1017-1861 GCA_964601135.1 uncultured Actinomycetes bacterium
CCAGTTGCGGCCCATGCATCACCGAAATGCCATTGCTGAACTCGATCTACGATACCTATCGCGCTGCTGGTTTGCATATTATTGGCATTGACGACAATGAGCCGCTGCCCGTCGTGCTAAACTGGAATGCACAGTTCCATCTGGATTACAACATCATCATCGACAACACGGGCCGGTTAAGCAATCTGTATCGCGTGCGAGGCTTGCCATCCACCTATGTTATCGGGCGAGATGGTATTATTACCCAGGTGATTTATGGCCCGGTCAACGCGGCAACCTTTGAATCAACCATTCGTGATTTGCTCAGAAAGGCATCCTGATGTCTGCTTCTCAACCGAAAAGTGACAAATCGCTGGCTGTTCGCATCAATCGCTGGGCGCTGTATATGTCCCGGCATTGGTTGGCTTTCATGCTGCTGATCATCGGCATCTACGTTGGTACACCGTTCGCCGCGCCCGTATTTATGCGTCTCGGCTGGACTACGCCCGCCTATTATATTTACGATGCTTATAGCTTCACCTGCCATCAGTTTGCCTTCCGTTCGTGGTTTTTGTTTGGTGAACAGCCTGCCTATCCCCGCGCCCAGGCGAATGTTTCCAACTTGCAACCTTATGAAGCCTTTTCAAGCGATGTTAACCAGGGTCAGCTTAGCCCGGTAAACCTTTCGCAATGGAGCTACGATCTTGAGATGGCATCCCGGCAGTTTATCGGTGATTCACGCATGGGCTATAAAGTCGCCGTTTGCGAACGGGATGTGGCGATTTACGGCGCGTTTTTCATCGGCGGGCTGATTTATGCGATCCCCTATGTTCGGCGACGCTTGCGGCCTGTCCCGTTGTGGTTA
>CAZRMD010000433.1:0-1858 GCA_964601135.1 uncultured Actinomycetes bacterium
CCGGTGAAGGTGACGCAGACGGACAGCAGCGGAACGGTCCTGAGCAACACCAGGACAATCTATGATGTGGCAGGCTTCACCACCGAGACGGACCTTCTGGACAGCCAGAACAACGCCTTGCAGCAAACGACCTACAAATACGACAACGCCAGTCGGCTTGCAACCTCGACGGCGCCAGCCGCCGTGCCTGGGGGTTCTGGACCGGCGGGACAGCCCAATGTGACGACCTACACCTATGACAAGAACGGCAACACGCTGGACGCCACAACCACCAACACGGCGGTCACGGGTGTTGTGAGTGAGAGCAAGGCCGCCTATGATGCGCTCAATCGTCCGCTGACCAAGACCGAGCAGGCCAGCAGCTCCTCGCCGCAGACGAGCTATTTCACCTATGATCTGGATGGGCGACAACTGAGCTTCACCGATCCGGCTAGCAACACCACCAGTGTCACCTATGACGCGCTGGGGCGGGTCGCAACGGAGACACAGCCTGATAGCGTCCTGACGCTGGTCTATGACGCGGCGAGCCAGGTGCTCTCCAGCAGCACCAGCGCGGGCACGACCAAGGATACCTATGACCCGCTGGGGCGTGTGATCTCCGAGGAGCGCGATGATGCCAGCGGCACGATGCAGACCATCATCACCACCACCTATGACGCCAACGGCAACAAGCTGACCGAGCTGACCAACTTCCCAGGCGGGACCAACACGGCGTATAGCTGGACCTATGATAAGCTGGACCGTCCGGTGACGATGAGCGATGGAGCGCGCACCTACACCTACGACCTCAACGGCAATGTGACCGCCATGACGGCGGGCAACGCCCTCCAGGTGTCAGCCAGCTATGATGGCCTGAACCGAATCACCCAACTGGTGGATAAGACCGGCGCCAGCAGCGCCACGCTGCACAGCTACAGCTACAGCTATGATGCCTTTGGCAATCAGTCGCAGATCACTACGGATGGGACGGCGACGACCTATACCTACGATAACCTGACCCAGTTGACGAAGATTCAGCAGGGAAGCACCACGACCAGTTTCACGTATGATGCCAACAACAACCGGACCGCGATGGTGACGAGCGCGGGGACAACGACCTATACCTACGATCCCGCCGATGTTGAACTGATGAAGAAGACCGACCCCAGCGGCACGATCACCAACTACACCTATGACACGAATGGCAACCTGACGACGGCAACGAGTGGCAGCACCACCACGACCTACAAATACGACAAGAGCAATCGGCTGAAGGAAGTAGATGAGCCGAGCGGCATCGTGATCCAGTTCGGCTATGACACCGATGGCAACCGCATCAGCAAAACCGTGATCAACGGAACGTCCTCAACGATCATCAAGGATGTGTACGCGCTGGGGCGCCTGGCGTACCAGACCGATGCGGCGGGCAATGTGCTGGCAACCTTCACCTACGACACCAGCGGTATGCCAAGCAGTGTGGTGGTGGGCAATCCCAACACCGGGACGCGCTACTTCTACGTCTACAACGGGCATGGCGATGTGGTTGCCCTCGTCGACAGCACCGGAGCGCCTGTGGCGAGCTACAGCTACGATGCCTTTGGCAACATCACCACCAGCAGCGAGAGCAACTTCCCAGGCGGCTGGAGCAATCCCTATCGCTATGATGGCGCTGAGGGAGTGCGCTATGACCAGGAAACCGGCCTCTATTGGATGAGCGTGCGGGCCTATGACCCGACGCTGGGGCGGTTCATTTCGCATGATCCCTTGGCGCGGCTGGCCAAACTGGGGCTAGACTTCCACCCCTACGTCTACGTGGGCAACAATCCGCTTACCCACACTGATCCCTCCGGCATGATGTTGTGCCAATGTGACGGTGGCG
>CAZRMD010000434.1:0-1018 GCA_964601135.1 uncultured Actinomycetes bacterium
TTATCTGTACCAACCAGACCACCCAGACCAAAACCGGTCAAGGCATCATCGCTTACCAGATACCATGAAAATGCTTTCATATCAGCGCGGCTGATCGTGTTCATGTTAACCAACATAGACAGCGTTTCTGATAACGGGTAGGTGCCATTCGCCAGCGTATCGGCTGTTGGATTGATGCAACCCTTACCGCCATCAACAGCAATCATGTGAACAGTGTTAACCTTCAATTGCTGGAATTCCGAATAACGCATATAGGTGATTGCGCCATCGATGTTGCCGGTAGCTGTCGCACGATAAGCAGGATCATCATTTTCATTCAAATCCTGACGGCGGACAGGCGGCGGCAGCGGATTTGTGACAACCTTATCTAGCAAAAAGTCGGTAGTCGGTGATCCATCTTTTGGTACGATGGGCAGCATATCCGTAGCCGGGAAATCGGCCTTTACATCTGACCACTTGTTGACCGTTTTCTCCGATGCACTGCCGAATATCTTCAGAATTTGATCGCTGGTCAGGCAGGCCGCAAATTTATTATTGTTGTTGACGACCAGCACCACGCCTTGCGCACCAATCGGCAGTTGCAACGATTTGACCCCGGCCTTTGTACAAGCATCAGCTTCATCACTGGTTGGCTGCCGTGTCACGCCGATCACGTCGGCGGCGTTCGAGCAGAACTTCTGATAGGCAATAGTATTGCCAAATGCACCCACATTGACCGTTATACCGGAATAACGCGGCGTAAAGGCGTCTTTGACTACCGTGAAGATAGTGTACATATCCGGTGAGCCGTCGATATTGATGGTTCCGCTCGTTGTGGGCGGCACAAGTACCGCCTGAATACGACTGAAGGAGCGCCCTGTCTTTTTATCCTTTAGGTAGGCTGTACCTTGCTGATAAATTGAAGGGTCAGCGGTTTCAAAACCACTCAAAATAACCCCGGCCTGCCCACTTGTCCCAAGCACATAGTTCATAAAGTCGGAGACATAAGGCTTGTCCATGCTGGCTGAGAGCGATGGCT
>CAZRMD010000434.1:1028-1852 GCA_964601135.1 uncultured Actinomycetes bacterium
AAGGTTTCGAGCGCCGGGTAATTCAACTGCTGGAGATTGGACGGGCTGGTATCTGAACAGCCAGCATTGCCGCTCAATTGCACCTCACGCACCAACGTACCTGCTGTTGTCTGGTAATCAGCCAGTGTCATGATGCCGACAGCGCTGACGTCATTACGAACCCGCTCTACCACCTGGGCGGCGGTATCGAGGGGTTGCAGATCAGGGCGCAGGCCACCGCCGCCAAGCAGCGTATCTGCCAACACATGCACCTGTGATTTA
The DNA here is from genome assembly GCA_964601135.1 of uncultured Actinomycetes bacterium. GTDB lineage: Bacteria > Chloroflexota > Dormibacteria > CF-121 > CF-121 > CF-13. The sequence continues at coordinate 1,290 of CAZRMD010000434.1, forward strand.
TCGGGCTGTGTTTTATCAAATGCGGCGAATACACCGCTAATCGGGGCGGTGATAATCTGTGGTGTGGGTGCTGCGCTTGGCCCCGGCGTCGTTGGAATAGAAGCTGTGACATTTGCCCAGTTCAGGACATTGTTTGCCGCCGGGCCAATGAGCTTGGTCACTTGATCCATCTTCAGGCATTGCACCTGAGATTGAGGATTCACGATAATCACCAATGCGTCGTAGCCAAGCACCGTTTCGACAAACTTCACGCCCTTAGCCTGGCAGTTGGCAATTTCCGTATCCTTGATAGAGCGTGCAGCCATGGCAATATCGAGCTGGCCCTGGCACAGGTTAGCGATACCGCCATCCGTACCTGATACACTGATATTGACCTTGACACCGGCATTACTTGCCGTAAATTTGTCCGTATCGGCTCTGATCACAGATGCAACAATGCCTGAGCCATCTATCGTAATTGTTTTATCACCTTGCGCAGTCAATCGTATCGCGGCGTTCGGGAAAAACGCTACCAGCAGGGTAAGCGCTATGTCGAACAGCCGGTCATTCCGCCGCCAGCGCCG
>CAZRMD010000435.1:0-1845 GCA_964601135.1 uncultured Actinomycetes bacterium
GTGTCAGCGGCGACGTTAACGCTGCGCAGCCGTGACTCTGTTGTCCCCGATTTGAGCCAGGAACTGCTTTACGAGGAATTGGTCATCTAAAATGGCTCAACTCACAAAAATATGCCATGATTAGGACATCTGGGTAATCCCCCTATCTGCAAGGTTTGAGATAGGATCAAGCTGGATTCACCACTCTCTGCTTAGCGATGAGCAGAACATTTCAGGGAGTCTAGGTTGAAACATATCTATCAACTGGCAATTACAATAATTGTGATCCTATCATTGGGTGTTGCCGCGACGCTGATGCCTGCCATCGCCCAATCGCCAACAACGACAGCCACAAAGCAGCTTACAGGCTCACCGAGGGCATCCGGCACAGTGGCTACATCTGGCGCGGCAACCAGCGCTACAGCATCGGGGACAGTAACCGTACATCCGACCATCCCGACGGGAACGCCAGCGCCACGCTTTACGTGCTTGCCTGCTGTACCTGCTGGTCAGCCAATTCCGTTGACCCCCACAGCAACCGCTTATAAGTTCACGACGTTCGCGGCGACTTTTACCGTTTATCCAACGCAGCACCCACGAACGCCGACAAACACGGCTACGACGACATTCACAGTAACGCCCACGCTGGCAGCGCAAAACACCGAAGCAGCTACGGCGAATGTAACGCCAAGCGGCACACCCAAGCCCTTAATGGCTGATGTCAAAATAGAAAGTATGTTCCCGGTTGCTATACGCTTCCAGGCAGATTTGAATGTTGGCAATGCGAATCTGAAATCAGCGACATTGCATATCGTTAATGCGGAAAGCAAAATCGACACGACTGAGACTATCGACCTGACAAAAAATGTGCTCATCATCAGTGACAATGCGACCCTGCTCAACTATCCCTGGCAATTTGACCCTGCTCATATGCCAACCTTGTTTACAACCGTCAACTATGACTTGAGCATTGAAACCACCAGCGGCGCGAAAGCCAGCCTCTCGAATAAGTTTACGTTTGTCGATGATCGCACTGCTAGCGGCGATTGGTGCATGACGCAGACCGGGCCAGTCAGAATCTATGCACACCCGCCCGGCTATGACATGGAATGGGCGCAATACGATATTACTAACGTACAGAAGCGCGTGGCTGCGGATACCGGCATCAAGCATGACATTGCTGCGATAGTTTACCCGGCAGATACGGCGTTTTGTAAACCCGACAGCAAACATCCTGGTCAATTCACGATTTCATCCAATCAGGTTGATCTTACATTGCCCTGTGATCCCGATGCGGCAGCGAAACTGTATCAATCACAAGGTTATACATTGGTGCTGCAAAACATCAATTCGGTGCTGATGCGGGATCAAGTGACGAACGCCATGGTCGCGGACGCCTTCGACAGCCTGTGGCAGAAAAATAACGTAACCGTCCCGGCCTGGTTCCGGGGTGGCCTGATACATTTATATGATACGTGGGCGCATGTACAATATCTTGATCTTGTTCACCAGGCCATCGCAGACGGCAAGCTGTTGCCATTGTCTGATCTTGAGAACCCGCCAACCTCAGCCAATTCTGACCTGTGGAACGCCGAAAGTTATTTGCTGGCAATCTATCTGAATTCCAAGTACGGGACAAAAGCAACGGTTGGGCTGGCAACCAGCCTGACAAGCGGTACAAAGTTTGAGGATGCACTAAGTAAGATCACGGGCCAAAGCAGCGACCAGATATTTAGCGCGTGGCAGGATTGGGTGTCTACGGATGCGGCAAAAGCAGCGGCAGGCATCACCTTCCTGACGCCGCCGACGCCGACAGACATCCCAACGGACACGCTTGAGCCGACACTGCCGAACACGGCAACTCAC
>CAZRMD010000436.1:0-1838 GCA_964601135.1 uncultured Actinomycetes bacterium
GAGCCGCATACGCCGAGCTTATTTCCTTCATCTTCAGAAGATGAAAGCACATCTTTTCTTTTCCCTGTATTTTCATGATCTCTTTTCAAAAAGCCCGTAACCCCTTCGTGACGCCTGGTGACTACCCTGGTTATCCAGCGAGGCTATGCTTCTCAGGAAGAAAGAGTAGGCGGCACAGATGCTTGTAGCCTGACCCGTCTTTCCAGGGAACTACGACGCGCCTTGCTCGTTTGTTGAAGGAGGAACCCCTATGCAGGCCCAGGATACGGTAACCCAGGATGGCCTTCCTGTGAATCATCTTCCAGACCTCGAGGAATTTGCTCGACAGCATGCTGATACTTCAATCAAGGGGAGATCAGCGAGACCAGGCAATCAATCGGCTGAAGACACTGTGTTCAATGTTGGCTTACGTCACCACACGGATTTCTTCGTAGAGCCAAGCCAGAGCGACCACCTCGCGTTCCTTCAGCAAGATTCCCAGAGCAATCCAGACAGGGAATTCCTGCAACCGGCACAGCCGAGAGCGGCGCTGCTTACCCAACGGCAGAGCAGCTCGGCCAGTCACTTCGATGCAGGGTGCCTGATGGCAGGCCACTGGCAATGCCAGATCTGTGGCGCAAGGTATCTCGGTCCTTTGCCTGCGGCCTGTGAAGCATGTGGCGCGGATGGTCAACATCTGGAGTACCCCCAGGCAATCCGCCTGGAAATGACCTTCAGATAACCGATTCCAAAGGAAGTGACCTCTAAGCAAACAGTGAATGGAGATTGCCTGCTGTTTGGTACCATTGAGCAACCTTCCTACGCCCTTTTTGTAACCAGCCAGCGCTACTCTTATAGCAAGAGAAGGCCGTAACGACACCGACGTTGGTGTTGATGAACGTGCCTGCCCGAAGCGAAAGGAGCAAAACGCATGTCCTCAAATCCGCTGTCTACGAATCAAGCGTCTACGAACACCAAGGATGAATACCCCCCGTATGGCCGGATCTTGGTGCCGGTTGACGGTTCATCGCTGGCTGAGGAAGCACTGCCAGCTGCCATTGCCTTTGCCAGGCGCGCAGGAACCAAAGGCAAGATCATCCTGGTGCGCGTGAGCCGGGCCGAATACACCGTCTATTCGCGTGGCGGCCCCTTTGAGACACCCTCAGGGATACCGCAGGAAACCGAGGAGTATCTCATCAATCTCAAGGAAGAGATCAGCGCACAGGGCGTTTCGATTGAAACAGTGAACCCAGAGGGCGATGCGGCGTTGAGTATTGTTGATGTTGCTAACGAGCGTCATGCTGATCTCATCATCCTGGTCACGCATGCGCGTGAGGGGATGAGCCGCCTGGTACATGGCAGCGTGGCTGACCGGGTGCTGCACGGCGCATCTGTACCGGTGCTTCTGCTCAAGCACGGCGAGCAATTGACCCGCATTTTTTCCGCCGCAAAGCAACCCCAACTTTTAGTGCCTTTGGATGGCTCAGAGGTAGCCGAGTCGGTACTGCCTCAAGCAATCTCTTTGGCCCGGCAGTTGAACGCTGCCATCACTCTGATGTGCTCACTCGATTTACCCGACCTGAACTTCGCTGTCAGGGGCCGCGCTGCTGCCGCGAACGCTATGATTCGTGGGATGATCCCCAACGAGCGCAAGGCGGCCTTCAAATACCTGGAGCAGGTTCAGCAGCGGCTGCAAACACAGTGTATCTCCACAACAATTACCATCACTGAGGGAGGAGCCGCAGAGGATATAGCCACGCAGGCAAAAGCATTGGAAGAAGCCGGGAAACCGACCATCATCGTCATGGCAACGCATGGCCGCAGCGGAATTGGTCGCTGGCTGTATGGAAGCGTCGCGG
>CAZRMD010000437.1:0-326 GCA_964601135.1 uncultured Actinomycetes bacterium
TGTTAGGCACCAGTACTCGAAGCCCATGACGTAGGGCTGCTGCGCCAGCCAACCCAGATACTGGTCGGTTGTCGCAGCCACTTGTTGCTGGGTCGTGTCCGAGTCACAGGTATCTCCAAACTCCAACATTATTGGCAGAGTCGGAAACGCTGCGTGACTATCTATAATTCTGCTTTGCCAGTGTGAAAAGCTGCACTGCGGATTGAAGTGGTCGAGGTTGTAGACGCTGCTATAGGCCATTGTGGCCGGCGTCACATAGGCGTAGGAGTCGCCTGAGAGACCGAACCAGCCCGACTGGACGTTCTTGCCGATAGCCCGGAAGGCCG
>CAZRMD010000437.1:336-1834 GCA_964601135.1 uncultured Actinomycetes bacterium
GCACGATCGGCCTGGGTAAAGTCGGAGAGCCACTTATTGAACGCAGAGGTTGTTGGGAACTGGCAATAAGGCGCCTGGCACTTGGTCGAGCCGCCGGGGCCGGTGAGGATGCCGTTATACTGCGCTTCCCCGAAGGGCTCGAAGATGTCGCCGTCCTGGAAACCGTCGGGATGGGCCAGAATCCACTGGTACGTCTTTCCTATCCAGGAGGTGGTATCGGTGCCGTTGAGCACAGCTGCGAGGCCACCAGAAGTCTCATAAGGAGTGGCAGGCGACGTCAGGTAGGTGCGTGTCGGCTGACGGTAGTCGCCGGTGCCGTTGCTGGTCTTCCAGCTATTCCAGTTGCCGCGATATATGACATGCAGGCCGGCCGCGTGCATCGTGGCCGCCCACCGTTGCCGGTATGCATATGGTTGCAACATAGCACCGCCGGACCCGAAGGTGCATTGGTAGCCGGACGCGTCGTCAAGCGGCACATCGTCCGACGAGTAGTTGGCGTGGAACTGCCCAATGTAGCTCACCAGACGGGTCATCTCTGTCTGGGTCTTTTGGTTGCAGACGGTGTCATGCGTGGAAGCCGTCATGCCCATGTCGCGCACCGACCAGCCTCTAGTCGATGCCGCGCGGGAAGCAGGTGAATGGAGTTCGACGCCTTGAAACAGTACGACTGATGGGATAACGATGACGGCTGCCGCGAGCAACAACAAGGCTGTGCGCTTAATCAAGACCCGATATCCTTCCGCCACGTGGGTGCTGGAACCGGATACGTACGATTAAAGCGAGCGGGGGCAGCGCCTGTCCAGGGACGTATGAGGTTATGGAGCGACGGCATCAAAGACGACTGTACTCAGGGCGGATGTGTTATGCGACGTGACCGCGAGACCGTCTAGCGGCGTTGCTCCAAGGTCTATAGTGATGCTGGCCTGCGGTAACGGCGTATAGCTCTGGCCGTCATGCGAGATGTAGCCGTTCAGTGCGTTGCCTTTACGTACAATTTTGAGCCATACGGGTGCAGTCCCTGTAACGGCAGTCTTCCGTACTGCCTGGCCACCCTGCACCGATCGATATTCGACAAAAATGCCGTTTCCAGGCGACACCAGAGCGGCGAAGAATGGCGCTGCGCTGTTGGTGCCGGCGCGCAGCATTGGGCCGGCTTTGGCCCACGCGTTCGTGTTGGTCTGCGAGACTATGTGAGCGCTCATGCTGATGTCTCCGTTTAAGGGCCGTGACACGAAGTGAAATGAATCGGCGATGCCTGTGATGTCAGACCCAGCTCCTTGTACGGTCCAGGTGCCGCCACTGAGTGTCTGGCTTCCGGCGCGTCCGGTGTTCCCTATATCTGCGCAGCTCCAGCCCGCCGGGCACACGTTCGTACTGGGCGTTGCCGTCGGGGTCGCCGAATTAACTGGGGTGGTCGTGCTCGTTGGCGTCGATGTCGGAGTTTGCGACGGCGCGGTGTTGTTTAGCAGCACGCTAAGACTATTGCTGCCTTGATTGG
>CAZRMD010000438.1:0-1826 GCA_964601135.1 uncultured Actinomycetes bacterium
ACGATCTGACATGAGCAGTCCTGTTTCACTGTATGCAACATCAGTGAGATAATCCGCTAATTGTTGAACTACCTCTTTCTGATCTTTATGCTTCTTCCATTCATACCCGGCGCTAACTTTCAGTGCTTTCCAGACCTCACCGTAGAGCTGCCTGCGCCGACGCATAATCTCCAGCGCGCTCTCTTGCGCTAAATTGCGTCGTAACTCTGCACTAAAACTTTCTTGCCAACGCCGTTCCTCATTTTTAGTTGTTTGTAATGTGATGACATAGTTGATAATGAGGCCAACAATCGATATTCCGCCAGCAATGAGAGCTGTGAGTATCTCTGATGCCATTCTTGCTTTTTTACTTTCTGCCCCTAACGAGGACAAATCCCAGAAACACCGTTCAGGGCCATACTGTTGACCTCAAGTGTACCTGAGATTGATAAAAGAAACAAGTCTTGATGCTTCGCCATTGCCCCATGATCAATAGCGACCTTGAGGTCATCAATCCTCACTTTGCCTCCTGCCAGCCATCGGGTTGAAGCAACCCGATGCCCTCTCTGATGCCATACCACTTGTGCGGGATCTCCGACACGGCACCACGCTCCTCGCCGGGACGCGGCGCATGGTAGATCTTGAGGAGATACATTCCACTCCAGAGCTCACGTTCAACCGTATAGCGTTCCAGGACGCCGCTCACCGGGTCTTTGATGAAGCATTCGACGACGCCCCCGACATCAATGAAGGCCCGCGCCTCCGTAAGCGTCATGGTTTCATCCCCCTATCGAACGTTACTCGAAGATCATCGATGTTATAATCGGTGCGTGCCAACCGGTTGAAGCTAGCGAGGAGAGAAAAGGCAGCCTCGCGTGATACACTGCCTAACGACATCTCCCAGATACGGGTTATGCTGTAATGGCTCTCCTGAGACAATGCCAGCGCCGTAATGCCATGCTTGTTACACAAGTTGCCGAGCGTGGGCTTTGCCGGGGGTTTGAGCGTCACCGCGATGTCGGAGATGCCCAGATACTGCCCGGTCAGCCCGCCAAAGGCCCGCAGCACTTTGTAGACCAGGGCCTCGCTCGACGTGCCGCCGATCTCAACGGCCCATTCGTCGGCGAGGGCCACCTGCGCCCGATTCGCGATATGCAGGGAGGTCAGGTGTGTGCCTGTGCGTTCGTTGTAGGCTTCGCGCAACGGGCGTAGTGTTGGTTTTGCCGTACCTCCTGATGTCATGACTGCACCTCATAGGAGATACCAGACATATTGAGCAGCATCTGGGCAACGTTTGCGCCAAAGCGTTCAGTGAGCATGTCTTGCAGTTCCCAGGCGTCCTCCAGCCGTTCCAGGAGGTGCGCGTTCTCTTCCGTGTTGGGCAACTCGCGCAGGAGTGTGCTACGGAGATCGTGGCGTGTGGGATGTTCGGCGCTGGTCATAGCGGCGATGGCAATGCCGAGCGCCTCGTCTCGTGAGTTGAGCACCCGCGTCAGATCGTCGAGATTTTTGCCAATGTTCTCTGTGCGTGTTGTGATGAAATCATGCCTCGCGGTACCTGCTGCCAGGCCGGAGAGGCCCAGTGTGGCAGCGAGGGATTCATCGAGAATGCGCTGACGAATCTGGGCGACCTCGCTGGTCGGTGCAATCATGGTAATACCTCCTCGTAATCTACGTTGTTTTCTCTGTACCCCCTTCGTCGCAGCACAGAACCAGCCTGCACTGCGACGCTCGCTCTAACTGAAGGCAGCAAGGCTAGCGACCATCGGAACAGAACATCGCCAACCCTGCGCCAAAGTTCCAGGGGGTTGCTGTCTGCGGACAGTGAACTCTAGGAACCTTTTGCA
>CAZRMD010000439.1:0-1823 GCA_964601135.1 uncultured Actinomycetes bacterium
GCCCAGGACGGGCTGGCGAATCGCGTCTATCACCGACCCTCGCAGCTCTCCGGGGGGCAACAGCAGCGCATCGCCATCGCGCGCGCGCTGATTAACCGGCCCGCGCTGCTGCTCGCCGATGAGCCAACGGGCAACCTGGATAGCCGTACCAGCGCCGAGATTCTGGCTACGTTTCGTTACCTGCATCAACACGGCATGACGATTGTCCTGGTGACGCACGACCCGGCCGTAGCCGCTAACGCCCAGCGGCGGATCGAGTTGCACGATGGGCGGATTGTGCGCGATGAACAGGCTGGCGGTGAGCTGGCGTTAGTCCAGGCGTCCCCCACCAGCCTGGAAAGCCTGGATGGCGCGGGTGTAGCCAGTCAGGCCCGAGAGGAGGAGGCGTTATGAAGAGTTCGACCAGCGTTCCTGTTGAGCCCAGCGCTCCTGCAATACGCGAGCGGGAAACTGTGTGGCGTCCATTGCGTAAACAGGGGACGAAACTTGGATCCAACCTGGCCGGCGCGTTGGAGGCCGTGTGGAGCAATCGCCTGCGCTCCCTGCTGACCACCCTGGGCATCATCATCGGCATCGCCGCGGTAATTGCCGTGATAACCCTTGCCCAGGGCGCCAACGCGTACTTCACGGCGCGTTTCTCCCAACTGGGCACGACGGTCCTGACCGTCCAGCCTGGCTCATCCAGCAGCAGCGGCGCGTCCAATGGGGCTGGCTCTCTTGCCTCGCTCAGCGCGAACGACGTGCAGGCCCTGGCGAATCTACCACATGTGCTGGGAGTCAGCCCTGTCATCCTGTCCGGCGGCGTGATTGCCTATAGCAATACGAACTGGCGCACCGGCGTTGACGGAGTCTCCTCTGCTTACCAGAGCCTGGACAACTGGCAGGTCGTTGAGGGTAGCTGGTGGAGTCAGAGCGATGAACAGATCGGCCTGCCGGTTATCGTGCTGGGCCAGACCGTCGTGAAGAACACCTTTGGTCTGACCGGAACCGATCCGATCGGCCAGACCGTGCGCTGGGGCAGATCGCTCTATCGCGTGGTAGGCGTGCTGGCCCAGCGCGGGTCGATGGGAGGCAATGACCAGGATGATATCGCCTTTGTGCCGTATACCAATGTCATGCGCCTCTTCTCAGCCAAGGGGCCGTTTCCTCTGGACAGAATCCTGGTGCAGGCCGATAGCGTCAATAATGTGAGCCAGGTTCAACAAGAGGCGATCCTGGCCCTGGAGCAGACTCATCACATCGCTCCTGGCGGCCAGAACGACTTTACCGTGAGCACGCCCCAGCAGTTGATCGACCAGCAAAACCAGAGCAACGCCGCTTTGGAGGACCTGTTGATCGGCCTGGCCGCGATCTCGCTGGTTGTCGGCGGCATCGGGATTATGAATATCATGCTCGTTTCAGTGACCGAGCGCACACGAGAGATCGGCCTGCGCGCTGCTGTCGGGGCGCAGCCCTCCGATATCCGCAATCAGTTTCTGGTCGAGGCCTTGATTCTCTGTGTGATTGGTGGCTGCGTAGCGGTACCGTTTGGTCTTGGCGGGGCCTACCTGCTCACCCATCAGTTTGGCTTCCCTTTTGTGCCCAGCGTGCTTGCTATTCTGCTCGCCATCGGCGTGGCGGCGGTGGTTGGGATCGGCTTCGGCCTCTATCCCGCGGCCCGCGCCTCCCGGCTGGACCCGATTGTGGCCCTGCGCAGCGAGTAGCGTTTTTCGCATGTGAGGATGTATAGATGTTATGCATCCTCACATGCAATGAACGAGCTATTTCTCTGCAGGACTAAACCAGTAAATCCCTCCTAATATGTCTGTAAATTTTGGCATGAT
>CAZRMD010000440.1:0-1820 GCA_964601135.1 uncultured Actinomycetes bacterium
TCCACGGCGGAAGTAGATGATTCCGTTTCAGGTTCAGTTTCAGGATCCGGGGAAGCGGAGGTCTGAACCGGCCTGTGCGTCACCATGCGCGCCAATAGCGATTTCTCCTGAGCGTAGGTCAAGCACTGGATTGCAGCCGGGAGGGGCAGCCACAGAGCTTCGGTGATTTCATCACCATCGGGACGGCCCTTCTCCTCGAGTGCCGTCATTCGCCAGAACATCACAACTTTCGGCACGCCCTGATGCGCATAGCTGATCATCCCCAGGTAATCTCCCAGCGCGCAGTGACAGCCGGTCTCTTCCTCCACTTCGCGGAGAGCCCCATCCTGGAAGGATTCGCCCTCCTTCAGCTTTCCCTTGGGAAGAGTCCAATCCTGATGCCGCGCGCGGAAAACGATCATCACTTCGTCGCCGCCGGGAGAGCCGCGTAACAGAATGCCGCCAGCAGCCCTGATCACGTGGAGTTCTGCTGTTGCAATTTGGGTAGCCATGGGGGTTCTGGTCTCTGGATTGTAACGCGGAGTACGGTCGAAACATGATGTGGTTTGAAAAAAAATGGCAAGGCGACCGACTCCGAGATCAGTCGTCCGCAACCGTCCTATGGTTTAACCTGAAGACGTCGTTTAACCGTTATTGGAAGAGCAAACGCTTTGCCCGAACTACACGACGTCACCGTTTACATTGAAGCCTTTGAGCGACGGATCCGTGGCCATGTGCGGGAACGCGTGCAAGTCGCGGGGCCATCTCTCTTGCGTACCGCGACGCCTCCGATCGAGTCGGTCGATGGCCGCAGAGTGGTAGGTCTGCGCCGGATGGGAAAGAGGATTGTCATCAGCCTCGGCTCCCGGGGCAAACAATCCGAGCGGCCGGAGCTCTGGCTTGTGCTTCACCTGATGATCGCCGGCCGGCTGCATTGGAAGCAGAAGCGGGTTACTGCCGACGGGCGGCGCACGCTCGCGGCTTTCGACTTCGACTCCGGCACCCTTACCCTCACCGAAGCCGGTGCTCGGAAACGCGCTTCGCTGTATGTGATCGGCACCGAGACAGACCTCCATCGGCTCGACCCTGGCGGGATCGAGGTGCTCTCGGCCAGTCGCGATGAGTTTGCAGCCGCGCTTAGGTCCGCCAATCACACGCTTAAGCGTTCTCTCAGCGATCCGCGCCTGTTCAGCGGCATCGGCAACGCGTATTCGGACGAGATCCTGCATCGTGCCCAGCTTTCTCCTGTCGCCCTGACGCAACGGTTGAGCGACGAAGAAGTCACACGGCTCTACGAGGCGACACAAGCAACCCTGGTGGATTGGACAAACCGGCTTCGTGCGGAGGCCGGAGGGAGCTTCCCCGAAAAGGTCACCGCTTTTCGTGAAGGCATGGCGACGCACGGGCGGTACGGTCAGCCATGCCCGCGCTGCGGAGCCAAGATCCAACGTATTCGCTACGCCGCGAACGAAACCAATTACTGCGCCCGCTGTCAGACCGGTGGAAAACTTCTAGCCGATCGTTCTCTCAGCCGTCTGCTACGCCAGGATTGGCCTCGCTCGCTCGAAGAAATGGAAGAGATGCGGTCGGGGAAGGGTAGTGCGTGAGTCGGGCCCTGAATGCGCCGATCTCATCGCATTCAGGAGCGAATGAAGGAATAAAACGTGCCAGTCGCAGACGGATCCTGCGCGGCTGGCCCGATTATCGGCTGCGATGGATGTATCTGTGTCAGTCTTATCTGTTCTGCAGCCTGGAGCTGTTGCTCCACGGCATCGATGAGAATCTGCGGGCCCGCGCCTTTGTGCACTGAGATGTTCACGAGATTAATCAATTGCGCCGGC
>CAZRMD010000441.1:0-1814 GCA_964601135.1 uncultured Actinomycetes bacterium
CGAGCTGCAGCGCCGCGACCCCGCCGAGCAAGCCGCTGGCGCAGCAGCGCCCATTTCGCCGGCGACCGCGACGCCCACTCCGACGATATCAGACACCACCGCCGCGCTCGTCCCGAGCAGCGCCGCGGTGGCCAACTCGTCCACAGCGCCGACATCGACACCTGCCGCCACATCAGGGCTCGCAGCGTCGTCCGTCATCGCTGACGGACCTACTCCTAATACCATCCCTGGATCCGCAACCCAGCCGGCCATCGATGGCCGGCACTCGGGGCGGGACGACGCCCCTCGCCCGCAAGCGCGCGCAACACGCGTGAGCCCCGGCGAGCCCGCCGAAATGCCCACAGCTCGTCCCGCTGCCCCATAAACCGTGACGCTGTCGACATCCGGCGCGCACGTCTCCGGTAATGGCATGGTTCCTGCACCCTGAATAACACAACTGCCCGGCGCGACGAAAAACCGACATCCAACCTCGTCAGCCCGGCAAGTGTGAACGCGTTCACGGGAGAGCCAAGCGCCATGACCTTGCCAACCAACGACCTGACGACCTTCGAGCTGATCTTCGCTGCCGGCCGCGCAGTGTTCCTGGTGTTTTCCTTCGTCCTCGCCGCCGTCGCATTCACGGCCTGGCGACGCGCCATGCGCGCGCAGACCGACGAGGTCCTGGCACAAACCAACACCGTGCTGCAGCGACTGGCCGCCCTGGAAGACCGGGTGGATGCGACGAAGGTCACGATTTCTCAACTTGGGGATCGCCTCGAGCGACCGCCGGCGCCGGCCAGCAGCGGCGCCTCCCCGGGGTACCAGATGGCGATCCGCCTCGCCAGGAACGGTGCCTCCCGCGAGGACCTCATGGCCGGCTGCGGCCTGTCCCTGGCGGAAGCCGAGTTGGTGCAACGACTGCACGGCTCGGGGGGTCCGGGACGCACCGGCGTATCAACATAACCTGACGGCTGACGCGAGCTAGGTATTGACCGCAATCGCGACATAACCCACCGGAACTGCGTCTACTTTCCGCAACGCACCCTCAAGGGGCGGTGCGCAAGAGCCGATACTGGGGGTGCAGCCGACTTAATGCCTTTCGGATTCCATCGTCATGAACAAACGCAAGCCAGCGGCCGCCACGCGCGCTACCCGCCGCGGGCGCACCGCACGAACCAGTCCCGGCGCGGGGACAGAACATAAGACGGCGTACTCCGTGGCTGCGGAGTGCACGGTTGCCGATGCGGGCTCGCTCAAAACGGGGTTGGCGAAGCTGCTCGAGGAGCCGGAGACGGTCACTCTCGATATCAGCGCGGTGCAACGAATCGACACCGCGGGGCTGCAGGTCATCGCCACATTCGTTCGGGAGCGCGAGTCGCACGGTCGCCAGGTGCAGTGGCGTGGGGAAGCGCCCGCCTTGGCGAACGCCGCAAGGCTCCTCGGCCTGGGGACACTACTAAAACTTCCGACAGCTACCGGGCAAGCCGTCGAGACAGCACAATGACGATAGACCTGACACAGTTTCACGACGCCTTCTTCGAGGAGAGCTTCGAGGCTCTCGATTCGATGGAGGCCGCGCTCCTGAAGCTCGACATCGGCGCCCCCGAGCCGGAGCTGATCAACACCATCTTTCGCGTCGCGCACTCCATCAAGGGTGGCAGCGCGACATTCGGCTTTTCGGATATCGCCTCCTTCACGCACAGCCTCGAGACGTTGCTCGACGAGCTGCGCAGCGGCGGCATGCAGGTCAGCCTCGCGATTTCCGACCTGCTGCTGAAGTCGGTCGATGTCATGCGCGCGATGCTGCGCTCCACGCAGGCCAAACAGCCGCTGGA
>CAZRMD010000442.1:0-1810 GCA_964601135.1 uncultured Actinomycetes bacterium
CGGAAGTCGTCTCGAAGGTGACAGGCGGCAGCGCGAACGGCGAGTCGCCTGAAGCGGGCTCCGATCAGGCATCCGCAGAGGCGAGCACGGCGAGCTCCGCACAGGAGACTACGCCCGCAAGCCAGGAGAGCTAATCTCTTCGCTTGCGGCATCGTCCGATGCCTAGCGGTTCGACGTCACACTGGGCCGCCGTCGTGTAGAGCGCGACGGCGGCCTACCTTTTCATCTGTGGCAAGATCTAGTCGTTCGGATGGGGGAACACTCCCCAGATGGCTAGTCCAAAATCAGGGTGAAATTGGGTGATAAAAAGTGGCATCTTGTAGCGTTCTAGCACTATCATGACGTGTACCGTGTACAATGTAGTAGAGCATCAATGAGCATCGCTGCTCGTCGTTTCTTTGGTTCCGCTGTTCATCGTAAGGGTGCGCACAGGCGCAAGTAAGCAGAGAATTCGCCGTATAGTGTTCGTCTCTCGTCTTTTTCGGCGCGCGGCTTGCGATAGACCGTGGTGGATATCGCATCCGGTGTGGAAGCTGGCGACGACGGCGCCAGTACAACGGCAAACAGCCGAGACCATCGGATGGCTCCGGCGGCAGAGGCATCGTCGTAATGGGGAGGCGTACGACGCGAAATCACTCCGTCGGATGTCTTATTCCGTCAGTACGTCGTACAGAAAGAATATCCTGTATGACCGGTGCGCAACGAGGCGCCACGCGATACAGGCAAGCACATAGCCTTTCAGGTGAGGCATCATCCCAGGACCGAAAAGTATAGCGTTCGCAGCGCACGCAGAAATCGGCCAACGAGCGATAAGATCGCCTAAATCCGCATAAGAAGCGGATTTGTACGGATCAGCTTTCTTGACGCTCTACTGTGGATGGCGTAGAATGAAGAACGGGTTTACCTGATATCGAGGAGGCCCGGTTCCACCCTCAACCTTGAAAGGGGGGATTAGTCAGGTGAACGATAGAGACAGGTTCGATAAGTTTACTGAGCGGGCTCGCAAAGTGTTGAGCCTGGCACAGGAAGAAGCGCAACGCTTCAACCATAATTACATCGGGACCGAGCACCTCCTCCTTGGCCTTGTCCGCGAGGGCGACGGAGTGGCGGCGAAGGTTCTGAGCAACCTTGGCGTCGAGCTGAACAAGGTGCGCAGCGCCGTTGAATTCATCATCGGACGCGGCGACCGCATCGTGCTTGGTGACATTGGGCTGACCCCCCGCGCCAAGAAGGTCATCGAGCTGGCTGTGGACGAGGCGCGCCGCCTCAACCATCACTACATCGGCACCGAGCATCTGCTGCTCGGACTGGTGCGCGAGGGCGAGGGCATCGCTGCTGGCGTCCTGGAGAGCCTGGGTGTGAACCTGGAGAAGGTGCGCACACAGACCATCCAGGTGTTGAGCCAATCGGGCGGCACACACGGCGAGGCCGCACGCGGCGAGAAGCACACCAAGACCCCAACCATTGATCAGATGGGCATCGACCTGACGGCCCAGGCGCGTCAGGGCAAGCTCGACCCGGTCATCGGGCGCGAGAAAGAGATCGAGCGCGTCATTCAGATTCTGTCGCGCAGGCAGAAGAACAATCCAGCCTTGATCGGCGAGCCGGGCGTCGGCAAGACGGCCATCGTCGAAGGACTGGCACAACGCATCATCTCAGGCGAGGTCCCCGAGACACTGCAAGGCAAGCGCTTGCTCACCCTGGACGTAGGCTCGCTCGTAGCGGGCACGAAGTACCGCGGTGAGTTCGAAGAGCGCTTGAAGAAGATCATCGAGGAGATCCGCTCCAGCCAGGACTGCGTGATCTTCAT
>CAZRMD010000443.1:0-1806 GCA_964601135.1 uncultured Actinomycetes bacterium
CGCGGGCAAGCGACCCGACGAGGAAGACCACCACCGCGGTCTGGAACATGCGGCGGCGGCCGTAGAGGTCGCCGATCTTGCCCCACAGCGGGGTGGACGCCATCGAGGCCAGCAGGTAGCCGACGATGACCCAGGAGAGATATTGGATGCCGCCGAGGTCGGTGACGATCTTGGGCAGCGCCGTGGCCACGATCGTCTGATCGATGGCGGCGATGAACATGCCGACCATCAGCCCCGACAGCGCGGTCATGATCTGGCGATGACTGAGTCCGCCAAGCTGCGCGTCCGGCATCGGCAGAACTTACTTGTCGAGCCCGCGAGGGAACCAAAGGCGCGCTTGGTTCGAGGCCGACAGGCACAAGTGACGTCGGTCACGCTGCGGCGAAGATGGCAGCGAATCGATGTCGAATCGCTGGATGGCAGCGCTCGCTCCGTCGAATCGATATGGCGCGGGCAGGTCGTTATTGCAACGCGGCTTGGAGGGCTCGAGTGTAGGCCTCGGCGGGGGTGTCCCAGCCGAGGGTTTTGCGGGGTCGGCCGTTGAGTTCGGCGGTGACGGCGGCGAGTTGGTCGTTGGTGAGGTCGGTGAAGCTGGTGCCTTTGGGGAAGTACTGGCGTAAGAGCCGGTTGGTGTTTTCGTTGGTGCCGCGCTGCCAGGGTTTGCCGGGTTCGCAGAAGTACACGGCGATGTCGGCGTCGATGCGCAGCTGGGCGTGTTCGGCCATTTCTTTGCCCTGATCCCAGGTGAGGGAGCGGCGCAGGTGGGCGGGCAGGGTGGCGATCAAGGCGGCGAGGGCGGCGCGGGTGGTGGGGGCGGTGTGCTCGGTGGGCAGCACGGCGGCCAGGAGGAACCGGCTGGTGCGTTCCACCACGGTGATGAGCGCCGAGCGGCGGTCGGCGCCGATGATCAGGTCGCCCTCCCAGTGGCCGGGCACGGCCCGGTCGTCGGCCTCAGCAGGGCGTTCGCTGATCAGCACCATGTCTCGCAGCTGGCCGCGGCCGTCGCGGGCGGGTGTGGTGCGGCGTTTCGCCCGCCCGCTGCGTAACGCCGTGGTCAGTTCACGGTTGAGCCCGCCGCGGCCCTGCACGAACAGCGACTGGTAGATCGTTTCGGCCGACACCCACCAGCGTTCATCATGGGGGTGGTCTCGGCGCAACCGTTTCGAGATCTGCTCCGGCGACCAGCGCAACGCCAGCAAGCGGGCCACTTCTTTGGCCAGCGGCCCGTTGGATTCCAATTTGTACGGCTGGGGCCGCTTGGCTTGCTCTTTCGCCCGATGCTGGGCCATCAACAGCTGATAAGACCGCCGCCCGCCGTTACGGGCCACCTCCCGCGAGATCGTCGACGGCGGCCGGCCCAACAGCCCCGCAATCTGACGCAACGACCAGCCCGCCACCAAATGCTGTTTGATCAGCCGACGCTCATCAAACGACAACCGTGTACCCGGCACCCACACCACCTCCGACCCATCACAACAGCACCGTTGCAATGGCGAGGCGCGCTCCTGACGTCGATTCGCTGTGCCGCGGGTCTGACGACATTGGACACTTCCTTGACGTAGAGGCAAAAGGCGTAGAGTGTTTTCCAACACCGGGCGATTGGCTCGGAGCACCAGGAGCGGTGCACAGGGCCCCGCTCTAAGGTTCTTGTGGCACGGCAAAGACAAGCCCTGCGGGCCGCCGTGCTGGGCTACGCCGGTCGGCGCAGCCTCGAGCCGACTCCAGGGGGCAGGCGTGGCTGAGCAGGTGTCCACTCCACTCGTGACCTTCGAGCGTGAGCCGGCCTCGTATCGGCACTGGCGCGTG
>CAZRMD010000444.1:0-1794 GCA_964601135.1 uncultured Actinomycetes bacterium
CCGGCCGCGGTCGCCACCATCAGCCGCATCTCCAATACGCCCATCAGGGCTCTGCTGCCATGGGCGGAAATCGGGCGGGTGGCCGATGTAAGGCGTTGGCCACAGTCTCGACGGGCCTGTAGGGTGCCAAAAGTCCGTCCGTAGTTGGTAGGCAGGCTACACCGGGCAAGCCCGGCGGCTGGCTACCATGCCTGTCGTCGTGGTCCTCGCCGTCCTTTACGCCTGCATGCGGCTGCTGCTGGACGCCATGCGGACCGGCAGGGATCACGCTGCGGATCAAGCCGAGCTCCTGGCGTTGCGCCACCAGGTCCGGGTGCTGGAACGGCAGCACGGCAAGCCACGCTGGAATCGCGGTGATCGACTTGTGCTCTCTGCTCTCGCGCAATGCTTGCCGCGAGTCCGCTGGGGAGCCTTCCTGGTCCAGCCTGAGACCTTGCTCAGCTGGCATCGCAACCTGGTCCGCCGGAAGTGGGCCAGCTATTCTCGTCGACCTCGCCGAGGGCGGCCGGCCGTCGCTGAAGAGGTCCGCCGGTTGGTCGTCCTCCTTGCTCGCGAGAATCCCGGCTGGGGCTACCTTCGGATCAAGGGGGAGCTCCGGAAGCTTGGCCATCAGTTGAGTGCCAGCAGCATCAAGCGCATCCTGCGCAGCTGCCGGATGCCCCCAGCGCCCAGGCGCAGTTCGCTGACCTGGGCCAAATTCCTGAGGGCGCAGGCGGCCACCATCGTGGCCAGCGACTTCTTCACCGCGAATACGGTGCTGCTGCATCCGCTCTACGTCATCTTCTTCATTCACCTCGAGAGCCGGCGACTGCTCTTCGCTGGCTGCACACGACATCCGGACTCGGCCTGGGTCACACAACAGGCGCGCAACCTGGCCTGGGAGCTCTCCGAGTGCGGCCTACGGCCTCGCTTCCTGATTCGAGACCGGGATAGCAAGTACTCGAAAACGTTCGATAACGTGATCCAGGCCACCGGCGCAGAAGTGCTGCGAACTCCGGTCCGCTGCCCAAGGGCCAATGCAATCGCGGAGCGCTGGGTGAGGTCAGTCCGCCGGGAGGTGCTCGACTGGCTGCTCGTCATCGACGAGCGGCACCTCCGCCGGATTCTGGAGGAATACATCGAGCACTACAACTCAGCGCGCCCTCATCGCGCCCTCGGGCTCTCGCCGCCGGTCGTCGGCAACTCGACCTTCCCCGTGGGGCCGGTTGTCCGGCATGAGCGCCTCGGCGGCCTTATCCACGAGTACGCGCGGGTTGCCTGATCCGGTCGCTCATACCGACCTCGGCTGAACCGTCGGTACTCCGGTCAGCTCCAGCTCGTGCATGCGCAAACTGTCGCGGGCTGTGATCGATCGTTCAGCACCCGTGTCGCCCGCGCACCCTGCCTGATGGAGTTTTGGCACCCCACAGGCAGACGCAGGATCGGTTCGCCTCTGCCTGTTTCGGCTGGCCTGCCCGCTGGCCAGGACGCTCTCCCGGGAAGAGCTCAGCCATCGCCGTCTGCCCCGTCGCTCAGGGAGAGGGTCAGAGTCAGGCCCCGGCGTGTGGAAGGCGATGTCTTCGCGTGGCCCTGCACATCGCGGTGGGTTGCTCGGCAGAACGACCTGGCTCTGCCGATGCCTCAGCAAGTTTCAGCGAGTCAAGGGCTGAGCGGGTAGGGCGCGGTGAGCGCAAACTGCTGTCAAAACTGCTGTCAGGACGCCGCTTCCCCCGCCCTTTGGGGTGACTTTAATAGAGAACCTTGATCGATCCGAATACGAAAAGTTGGTGCCGAGAGGGGGAGTCGAACCCCCAC
>CAZRMD010000445.1:0-1784 GCA_964601135.1 uncultured Actinomycetes bacterium
CGAGCTCGCCCTCCAGAATCTGCGTCCAGGCCTGGCGCTTGCCCTCGTACTCTTCGGTCTCGGCGACGGTCGTGACCTCGCGCGCGGCCTCCGAAAGGCCGGCCTCGCCCGGACGGTGGAGGAAGACGTTGACGCCGACGAGCGGGCTCTGGTCCCAGGCTTCGGCGTCGCGCAGGGCCAGGGCGAAGGTGCGCAGCACGCCACGGGTGCGCTGGAAGCCTTCGAGGTTGGTCCACTTGGTATAGAAGATGTCGGTCAGGGCGGGATGGAAGGGATAGCTCTGCAGCAGCGCCTCCTCGGTGCCGGCGCGGTCTTTGGCGCTCTGCTCGTCCAGCGTGAAGAGGCCCTGCGCGGCGGCCACGACGTGCGGCCGGAAGGCATTGCGGTCGCGCAGGGAGGCGGGGGTGAAGAAGCGGCGGCGCAGCACTTCGGCGGCGTCTTCCTTCTGCACCGGCTGGACGCTCTGCTCGCGCTCGCGCTGGAAGATGGCGTAGAGGTCGGCGGTCAGCTCGCGGCCCAGCGTGTCGCTCTTGCGCGGATCGGTGGCCAGCAGAGAGGCCACGACGGCGCAGCGGCGCGCTTTGACGGCGGCCTGGGTGAGGTACTGAAAGAAGTTGACCAGGGTGTCGCGCCAGCGCGGGTCCAGGCCGATCTTCTCGCGCGCGTACATGAGCACTTCGTCGAGCAGGACGAGGGTGGCGAGGTCGTCGCGCTCGGGGATGGCCAGGAGCTCGGTCAGGAGGTTCTCGGCGGGGGCGCTGGCGCGCTCTTCGTCCAGGCCGTCAGGGTGCAGGATACGGAGCCCGTCGGCGCCGGCGAGCTGCCAGGCGAGGACGCTCCAGGGCTGCTTGAGCCAGCGGCGCTCGCCCTGCGGGCCGACGATCTCCATGCCTTTCTCGACGTCCAGCTTGTCGAAGGCGAGGACGGCGATGCGGGCGTGGGGCGGGGTGATGCCGATGTGCTGGACGAACTCGGCGACCGTGGGCAGGTCCGTGGGCAAATGGGCGGGGTCGCGGGTGAGGTGGTAGAGGGTGATGAGGGTGTGGGTCTTGCCACCGCCGTAGGTGAGCTCGAGCTGGCGCACGGCTTTGTCATTGCGGCCGGCCAGGCGCAGGGCGACGTCGCGGGCGAGATCGCGCAGGGCGACGGTGGGATAGGTCAGCGCGAAGAACTCGCGGGGGTCCTGATAGACCGGGCGCGCTCGACCCATGACGACGTCGTAGAGGTCGGCAGCAAAGATGGAGAGCGAGAGCTCACCGCTGCGAACGTCCTCACGCAGTGTGACGACCTTGTGCCAGGGGGTCCAGGGCAACGCATTCATAATATCTCTCCTTCGTGGTTCATGCTCGCTCACCGCGCACGCAAGGCGACGTATGACCGCCTGTCGAGTTATCACGCTCGCATGAGTGCTGGTGCCGGCGTCGCGAGCCTATCGAGCGCCGCGCAGTCGTTCTCCAAGAAGTAGCAGCCGTTGGACGAAATGTGTTCAAAGAGCGCCCCGTAATGGCCGCCCTCGGCAGCGCTGAGAACCTCCAGCCGGCCCAGCAAAATGACCTGTTCGCGGGCACGGGTCAGCGCAACATTCAGCTTGCGGTCAACAGTACGTTCTGAGTCGTCACCATCACCTGTTGGCGTGCCTCTCCACAGATCAGTCATACCTCGCACATGCTCGGCATAACTCGTAGCGAACGAAATGATGACGACATCGCGTTCGCTGCCCTGATAACGCTCGATGGTATCAACAAGAGGCGGAGGAAAATCCAGTCTAGCACTCTCGAGTGCGG
>CAZRMD010000446.1:0-1784 GCA_964601135.1 uncultured Actinomycetes bacterium
TGATCACCAATTTTATTGTTTCATCTTCAGTCTTATGCGAGGTGAGCTTCGTGTTGTGGCCCAGGCGTGAGAGGCCCTTTTGTCATATCGAGAATGCAGAGCCGGGTACCGAAAGGGTCCGCGATAACGGCGCATTTTCCAATAGCAATATCGAAAGGCGCTACAAGAAGCTTGCATCCCTGCGTGACCAGTTGCTGGACGGCAGTGACGACATCATCGACGAGATAATGTACTTCAACGCGTGATGGCATATCTGGTTTATTATGCAAAACGATCTCCGTATCCGCCTCGGGAAAAGCCAGACCCACCGCGTCATCATCCCACCAGACGCGCTGCATGCCGAAAACAGTGATGTAATAGTTCACAGCAGCCTCTATGTTTTCTACTTGAATCATAACGCAATCTATCTTTCTTAACATTGTAACCCCTTCTAAGAAGCGTGACGGTATGCTTTGTAGGCGCTTTGTAGAAGTATAGTAAAGTATTCCTGACATCTTCTGTCTTATATCTTGCCCTTGAGCATCTTCTGGAGGCTGTGTAACCGTGTGGGAGAGTAGCACGTGTCAGGTAGAGAATATGTTTCTGTGAACGTGTAAGGAAGGACGTTATATGCATAAAAGACCGTTTGGCAAAACAGGTATGGAGATTACGCCGTTGGGTGTGGGAGCATGGGCGATAGGTGGTAGCGGTTGGGGACCCCAGGACGATCAAGAATCGATAGAGGCAATTCAGCGTGCAGTAGAACTGGGCATCAACTGGATCGATACTGCCGCTGTGTATGGGCAGGGCCACTCGGAAGAGGTGGTGGGCAAGGCATTGAAAGGGCTGGGCGAGAAGCCGTATGTCTTCACCAAGTGTTCCCTGGTCTGGAATGATAAAGGCGACGTGACAAATAGCTTGAAGGCAGATTCGTTGCGGCGTGAAATCGAGGCCAGCCTGCGACGCCTGAATGTTGACACAATTGACCTGTACCAGATTCACTGGCCCAATCCCGATCCTGACATTGAAGAGGGATGGAGCACGCTCAACAAATTTAAGCAAGAGGGCAAGGTACGCGCTATTGGTGTTTCAAATTTTAGTGTGGAGCAGATGGAGAGGGCGCGCAAGATCGCTCCAGTAGAAACGCTTCAACCGCCATACTCCCTGATCCACCGGGACATAGAGCAGGACATCTTGCCTTACTGTAAAGAGCATAATACTGGTGTCATCGTCTATTCGCCAATGGCTTCCGGGCTATTGAGTGGAACCATGACACAGGCGCGCGTGCAAAAGATGTCTGATGGCGATTGGCGCAGGCAAGCACCAGATTTTCAAGAGCCACACCTCTCCCGCCATCTAAAACTGGCCGAACTGCTGACAGAGATCGGCTATCCGCACGATGTCCCGGCGGGAGCGGTAGCCATCGCCTGGACGTTGCGCGATCCGGTTGTGACAGGAGCCATTGTCGGAGTGCGTCGCCCCTCCCAGATCGAGAACTTACTGCCAGCCGCAGAGTTCCGCCTGAGTCAGACCGAAATTCAGACCATCGAAAAGTACCTCCAGGAAAATCCATGAAGTGCCAGGAAAAGGGCTGCTTTTTTCTGCTTTGGGCGTTCTCCAAAGAGAGGAGAGCAGCCTTTTTCTGGCGTTCTGTGCTAAAATTCCTCTATGCTCCTGGGAATATCACAAAAAATTAGTGAACTAAATCTCTAGTATTGTTGCGGTAGGTATGGTACATTACTCCACAGAACGAACACCTGCTTCCCTATTGCAGACCCGGGAGAGAGCTTATCATGTTTTTTATT
>CAZRMD010000447.1:0-1783 GCA_964601135.1 uncultured Actinomycetes bacterium
GCCCCGCGCCGGATCATCTCGTGCACGAGGGAGGTCATCAGGCGGGCGCCGGTGGCGCCGAGCGGGTGGCCGAGGGCGATCGCGCCGCCGTTGACGTTGGTGCGTTCGAGGGAAGCGCCGGTCGCCTCCGCCCAGGCCAGCGGCACCGAGGCGAAGGCCTCGTTGACCTCGAAGAGGTCGATGTCGTCCACCGTCAGCTTTGCCTTGTTCAGGATCTTTCGGGTGGCGGGCACCGGCCCTTCGAGCATGATTACCGGGTCTGCGCCGACGACGGTCATGGCCGTGATCTTCGCCATCGGCGTCAGCCCGTGGCGCGCCGCGGCCTCGGATGAGGCGATCAGAATAGCGGCCGCGCCGTCGCTGATCTGGCTCGAAGTTGCCGCGGTCAGACGGCCTCCTTCCTGAAGGGTTGCAAGCGTCGCCAGCTTCTCCTTGGTGGAGCCGCGCCTGAATCCCTCGTCCGCAGCCAGGCCGTCGACCGGCACGACCTCCTTGCTGAAGTGCCCGGCGTCCCAGGCGGCCGCCGCGCGCTCGTGGCTCTGGAGCGCGAAGTCCTCCAGGCTGTCGCGGTCGAGGCCGTACTTCTCGGCCAGCAGCTCGGCGCCGTTGAACTGCGAGATCTCGATGTCACCGTATCGGTCCTTCCAGCTGGCGCCCTCGAGCGGATCGCCGTGGCCGGCTGCGACGCCGTCGTGCCAGTTGGCCAGGATCGGCACCATCGACATCACTTCGACGCCGCAAGCGATGGCCATGTCGTAAGAGCCGCTGATCACGCCCTGAGCCGCGAAGTGCACCGCCTGCTGGCTGGAGCCGCACTGGCGATCGACCGTCGTGCCGGGCACCGTCTCCGGGAAGCCGGCGCTGAGTAGCGCCGTGCGGGCGATGTTGAAGGACTGCGCGCCGGACTGGCTGACGCAGCCCGTGATGACGTCGTCCACGCCGGCGGGATCGATGCCGGTGCGCTGGACCAGCTCCCTCAAGACCAGGCCCAGCAGGTCGGCGGGGTGGCGGGTGGCGAGAGAGCCGTTGCGGCGGCCCACGGGTGTACGTACGGCTCCGACGATCAGCGCATCAGGCACGGTTCCCTCTCTCCTTTAAAAAGAGCGGCCCAGGCCGAGCTGCTCACCGATGAAGTTCCGGCACATCTCGTTGGTGATGGGCCCAATCCGATAGAGGCGCGAGTCGCGCCAGTAGCGCTGGGCGTCGGTCTCGGCCGAGTAGCCCATGCCGCCGAGGATCTGGATGCCGAGGTCGGCAGCCTGGTTCGCCCACTCCGAGGAAACCATCTTGGCCATGGTCGACTCGATGTGGCAGGGCAGCCCATGGTTCTGGAGGTCGGCCGCCTTGTACGTGATCAGTCGGCTCAGCTCGAGCCAGGTCGCCATGTCGGCGATGTAGTGCTGGATGCGCTGCATCTGGCCGATCGGCTTGCCGAACGCGCGCCGCTCCTTGGCATAGGCGATTGCGTCTTCGAGCACGCCCTGCTGGATGCCGCAGCAGACGGCGGCCACCATGATCCGCTCGTTGTTGAGCGTGCCGGTGAACTGCTTCCAGCCGTCGTCGACCTCGCCCAGGACATCCTCATCGGGCACGAAGACGCCGTCGAGGGTGACAACGCAGGAACCGACGGAGCGCATCCCGAGCTTGGGGATCGGAATCGCGATGACGCCCTTCGCCTGGCCCGGGACGATGAAGACGGTGATGCCTTCGGAGGCCTTGCGCACGGGCTTGCTCGTGCGCGCGACAACCAGCAGGTAGTCGGCCACGTGAGCCAGCGTGGACC
>CAZRMD010000448.1:0-1136 GCA_964601135.1 uncultured Actinomycetes bacterium
TGGATGATCCGCCCCCAGCCCCGCGCTACCATCGGTTCGTGCAGCCGCTGGATCATCCGCACCGCTCCGCCGAGATTGAGGTTCAGCGTGCCGAGCCAGCCGTCGACGGACATGCCGAACCAGCCGACCGCCTGATCGAAATGGCCGCCCGCATTATTGACCAGGATATCGATGCCGCCGAAAGCCCCGAGCGCCGCTTCGGCCACCCGGTCTGCGCCTTCATCCGTCAGCAGGTCGCCCAGGGCCACATCTGCGACTCCCCCCTTGTCGCGGATCGCTGCAGCGACGGCCCGGGTCCGCTGCTCGTCGCGCCCATGGACGACGACGGCAACGCCCTCCGCCGCCAGCACGGCGGCGATCCCGCTCCCGATTCCACTGCTGCTGCCGGTTACCAGCGCCCGTTTGCCGGACAGTCCGAGATCCATCGCTCCCTCCCCTTCCGTGCCGCGTGGATGCATACTGGGCGCGATCCACAGCGCGTCGTGCGCGGATAAGCATTTTTGGCCTCTGGCATCAAGGCTCGCTGCCGTTCACGGCAAGGTGTCGGCGCGGCGATTGAGCTAGTTTGCCGAACTGCACATGCCTGGAAGTCCGCACTTCGTCGGACGAGGCGAAGGGGGGATGATGCCGTCGACGCAGCCCGTACCTCGACGTTGGGCTCTTTGGATCTACGCCGCGATCCTGATCGCGATCGGTTTGGCGCTCACGATCGGCGGCACGCAACTGCTCCTGCTCGGCGGGTCGCCCTACTACGGGCTGGCCGGCCTCGCCGTTCTGGCGAGCGCCGTGCTGATGCTGCGCGGGCGGTGGACCGGCGCGCGCCTTTATTTCCTGATGCTGCTGGCAACCATCGCCTGGGCGATCTGGGAGGTGGGATTTCAGCCCTGGCTGCTGGCCCCGCGCATCCTGGCGCCCTTGCTCCTAGGCCTCCTTCTGCCGCTGCCGCCCGTGCGATGGGGATTCCGCAATGCGCCGCCACTCTCTGCGGGACGTTTCGCGGCGAGCCTGGTCGGCCTTGGCGTCGCGGTCGCCATCGGCGCCGGGCTACACGATTTCGCCACGCCTTACACGCCCGCCGACCCGGCTTTTCAGACCGGCACGACGGCGGCCGCCGCGCCCCGCCCGGTCGAAGGCCT
>CAZRMD010000448.1:1146-1783 GCA_964601135.1 uncultured Actinomycetes bacterium
CTGGGGTTCCGACGCCGCGGGCACGCGGTTCTCGGCGCTGGACCAGATCACGCCGGCAAATGTCGGAAAGCTAGAGGTCGCCTGGACCTACCGCACCGGTCCCGACCGGACAGGCTTTACGCCGGCTTTCGAGGCCACGCCGATCAAAATCGACCGCACGCTTTACACCTGCACCGACTATAACGACGTGATCGCGCTCGATGCCGAAACCGGCAAGCAGATCTGGCGCTATGCGTCCAATACCGACATGGGTGCCGGCAAATATTCGCATTGCCGCGGCGTCGCCTTCTACCGTGTGCCCGGCGCCACAGGCGACTGCGCCACGCGCATCATCACCAACACGATCGAGGCCAAGCTGATCGCGCTCGATGCCGCGACCGGACGACTTTGCGCCGGCTTCGGCGACAACGGCATCGTTTCGCTGGTCGTCGGCATGGGCGAGGTCGGCCGCGGCTATTATCACGGCACCTCGGCGCCGACGATCGTCGCCGGCAAGGTGATCGTCGGCGGCATGGTCGCCGACGGGCAATATTGGGGCGAGCCGTCGGGCGTGGTCCGCGCGTTCGATGTGGTCACCGGCAAGCTGGCCTGGGCGTGGGACATGGGGCGGCCCGACCAGAGCGGCGAGCCGGGTCCG
>CAZRMD010000449.1:0-1769 GCA_964601135.1 uncultured Actinomycetes bacterium
CAGCCGCCCAAGCCGCGCGCTTTGATGCTTTCAAGGCTCGTCAGGACGCGAGTAACCTCAAGCAGCAGGCGCAGGCGGAGACCTTGCGGCTGCAGCGAGCGGTTGAAGAGCTGAGCGCCGCGCGCGAGGTAGCGCAGCTCGAACACCAGCTCGCCTTATCCGACATCGATACGGCGCATGCCAGGATCGAATCCGGAGCCGCTACTCTCAAGGACGAAGAGAACGCGCGTGTCGCCGAGCACGAACGTTTTACCGCGTATCTCAGCACCTCTTTCGATCTGGACAAAGTCCAGGTGCAACTGTTGCGGCAGATTGGCGATCTCGAAAATTGGGCGCTTGGACCCAAACGTTAGCGAAATAAGAAGCGATTTGGAGCGCAGGCGCTCATGATGTCAGTCGCGCACAACCTCAAAGTTGCTGCCGACCACGGTGATCTTCACGATCTTGTATTGATCGTCTACCCAAAGCACCCACTGGCCTGAATCCGACTCGGCATGCCCGTTCATGATCACCAGTTGTTTGGGATCGCCGAGCTGCAGACTTACCTTGCTGAGAACTTTTTCTATCCCTTTCACCGTAACTTTCTCGACCCCAATATAGTTCATCGTAGCGTTAGCCGAGGAGTGGTCCTGAGGCACCAAAATCGCATAACTGCTGGGACCGCACATGCGGCCTTGCCCTTCTTTCCACACGCAGCCGGTCTGCAGGTAACGCCACAAAAGTACTTCGCGCTGGGAAAAGAAATTGTTATCCAGAATCGCTGTGGAGGACGGCAGCATGTGCTGTACATCCTTTTTTTTCTGGTCGGCAAAGAGCAAGTGCTCGATCAGCAGATCGTTCTGCGGTTCCACGCTCGCTTCTTCGACTTGCGGGACAGTGGAATGCCAGGTATAGGAACGCAGCTCTCCATTCGGGGTCACGCGCATCTCGGTGTTCTGGACCGCCTGGCCCTTGCCGTCGTTCACCTTCAGTTCTGAGGTGACAATACCGAAGTCCGGCCGCTGCTCGATCTTGAAAGTCTCGGTCCCGATCCGTCTTCCCCCCAGGTAAATTCCGAAGCTTCCCGAATCCACGATCTTGTGCTCCAGCTTGTCTGCCGTCTTATCTTTGTCTCCGGCATGCAGGCTGCCTGCAGCAACGAGTCCGAAAAGAATGATGCTGATGATTGCCTTCACTACTTACCTCCGTCCTGCTCTCGCGGCGATCAGGTCCTCGATCTCTGCCGCAGCCTGCTCAACGGTCTTGTTCACGTTCTGCACTCGCAACGGCGCCATTTCATAAACTGCGCGGCGCGCCCGATAAAGCTCCGCAAATTTCTCCGGATCGGACGCCAGCGGGCGCGAACCCGCCTCTTCCGCACAGCGCCGCCGCAACTCTTCGATCGGCGCTTCCAGAAGAACAATGATTCCGCCGGAACCGCTCAGCGCTTC
Source organism: uncultured Actinomycetes bacterium (assembly GCA_964601135.1). Lineage (GTDB taxonomy): Bacteria > Chloroflexota > Dormibacteria > CF-121 > CF-121 > CF-13. The sequence continues at coordinate 1,431 of CAZRMD010000449.1, forward strand.
CCGGTTCTCCGGTTGCGCAAACGCGCCACCGCCGAGAGCAATGACCATTCCCGCATCACGGCCGGCCGAGTCCTGCTCGAGAAGTTCGCGAAGAGCCGCGGACTCGATTCTCCGAAACGCCGCTTCGCCTCGTTCCGCGAAGATGCGCGCTACCGTTGTTCCCTGGCGGCTTTCGATCACTTCGTCCAGGTCCTGAAATGACCATTGCAAACGCTGGGCCAGGACGCGGCCTACACTCGTCTTGCCTGCTCCCATGAACCCGATGAGAAAGACTCTCCGGGTTGAAGCCGTTTGAGCCATGAAGCCAGGAGTCTCGTCCGTGAGTTATTGCTTCTTCAC
>CAZRMD010000450.1:0-452 GCA_964601135.1 uncultured Actinomycetes bacterium
GCAGGTATACTTTTCATGTCTGTATGGAAAATAGTCTCCAAAGTAGGATAGCTGCAACAGGTGTTTATACTCAAAAGTTCCATGCATTGGACAAGGAGGTCGTACTATGGACACTTCTACCAGTCGTCGTGCTTCCACGCGCAAGAATTCCCCGTTATTTTGTGCCACTGCGAACCCTGGCCTCAAGCGCCATCTCCTTTCTTTCTGCATCGTCTGCCTGCTGACGGCGGCGACCTTGCTCTTTCCACTCGGCAGCAATCGCCAGCAAACAGCTTACGCGCTCTCAAATGGCCTGGCCGTTACGCCACCGATGGGATGGTCGAGTTGGAATGCCCATTTTGCCAATATCAATGCATCGGTGATCAGGTCAGCCGCCGATGCCGTCGTCAGCAGCAGCATGCAGGCCGCCGGATATCAGTATGTGAACACTGACGAGGGGTGGTGGACCGGAT
>CAZRMD010000450.1:462-1764 GCA_964601135.1 uncultured Actinomycetes bacterium
AACGGCAACATCACCGTCAACACAGCAAACTGGCCGGGTGGGATGCAGGCTCTGGCAGCTTACATTCACAGCAAAGGTCTCAAGGCTGGCATCTACACTGATGCCGGTACCAATGGCTGTGGAGGAACTAACCAGGGCAGTTATGGACACTACGACCAGGATATGCTGCAATTCGAGCAATGGGGCTTTGACTATGTTAAAGTAGACTGGTGCGGTGGCCGTGACATGGGCCTGGACCCCGCGACCCAATATGGGCAGATTCGCGATGCGATTGCAAAAGCTACCGCACAGACCGGGCATCCAATGGTCTTCAGCATCTGTGTCTGGGGAGTGAACAATCCCTGGAACTGGGGACCGGCTACCGGGCACCAATGGCGTACATCCACCGATATCAGCTTTACCCAGAACAGCGCCTCCTGGTCAGGCGTTCTAGCGAACTTCGATGCCGCTCAGCATCCATCAGCGCAGACCGTCAGCGCCTATAACGATCCCGATATGATGGAAGTAGGCGCGCCAGGTCTTTCAACAACCGAGAACCAATCCCACTTCAGTTTGTGGGCGATCTCCGGCGCACCCCTCCTCGCTGGCAACGATATCACCACAATGAGCAGTAGCACAAGCGCTATTCTGACAAACAGCGAAGTCATTGCCATTGACCAGGACTCTCTTGGTTTGCAGGGTATGCTGGTCAGCCAGCCAGCCAGTGGCTTGCAGGTCTATTCAAAGGTGCTGAGCGGCTCGGGACAGAGAGCGGTGCTGCTGCTGAACCGCACAGGCTCAACCGCCAATATTACTGTGAACTGGAGTAATATCGGGCTGACCTCGGCAAGTGCCAGCGTGCGCAATCTCTGGACCCACACAACTGTCGGATCATTTCCCAACGGGTATACCACAAGCGTGGCCGCACACGGCGTAGTGATGCTCAAGATCGCTGGTACCGCCAGTGGCAGCGGCTTCGGCGGCAACTTTGGTCCGAGTACACACTATAAGCTGGTAAACCGCAACAGCGGCAAAGACCTCGATGTCTTCAATAATTCCACTGCCGATGGCGGTGTCGTGGATCAATGGACCGATAATGGCGGGACCAACCAGCACTGGAACCTCGTGTCTGCCACCGGAGGCTACTATAAACTGGTCAACGTCAACAGCGGCAAGAACCTCGATGTTAACCAGGCTTCCACTGCCGATGGTGCCTCTGTAGTCCAGTGGACCGATAATAGCGGGGCCAACCAGCGCTGGATGATCGTCGCGTTGAGTGGTGGCTACTACAAACTGCTCAACACCAATAGCGACAAAGACCTC
>CAZRMD010000451.1:0-1763 GCA_964601135.1 uncultured Actinomycetes bacterium
TTATTCGGCCGGGCGGACCGACGAAATAAGGCGACCCACCAGTGCCACCCACTCGGCCGGGTCGGGGTCGGGGAGCCCGGCGACCGCGAGATGGGTGAAGCCGACGCCCAGGGCCAGCGAGAAGCGGGCAAGGACTGCGGCATCCCACTCGGGCGCAAGATCTCCGTCGTTGCGGGCCCTTTCCATGAGCCTGGTGAGTTCGCCCTCCATCGCCGCGAGCGCTTCGGCAACGCGTCGGCCGACGTCCGGGTGGCGCCTGGCGGCCGAAAACATCTCGACAAAAAGGAGCCTCTCGACGCTGTCGGGCTCCGACACCATCCCCCGAGCCATCAACAGGAGCCGGTCGGCTGCGGACACGCCGGCCTCGCGCGCAGCCTCCATGTCGAAGACGACGTGGGAGGAGCTTCGCTCGATCGTCTTCAGAAGCAGCTCGGCCTTGTCCCGGAAGTTGGCGTAGATCGCTCCAGTGGTCAAGCCGGCGCGCCGGGCCACTTCGGCGACCGTGGTCCCGTCGTAGCCCCGCTCGCAAAAGACCTCGGCGGCAGCTTCGAGCAGGCGGCCCCGGGTCGTCGAATCAACCGGCTGCTGGTCGACCGGCACGCTCACGCCCCGATGCTACCCATGGGTGCCGGCCCGTCCTGGCCTTGTCACGCCTTGAGAATAGCGGTTATTATCCAACCCAAGGAAATCGCTCCACGCTGGGAGGTCTGCACCATGTCGACGACCGAAGCCGCCCGCAACACCGACGCGAACGACGTCGACTCGATCGTCATAGAGAGAAGCGACGTCGACGAGGTGATCCACACCATCCACGAGGAAAACGACGTCCTTTTCACGTGGGACTACGAGCGGTCACGGCCGGCGCTGGTGAAGCTGTACGAGAAGGCAAAGAAGTCCCAGTGGAACGCCACGACCGACCTCGAATGGAGCACAGAGGTCGACAACGAGAAGCTGGCCACCGAGTTCATGGCCACCATCGCCCGCTTCGACGTCCTCCACGATGTCAGCGAGTCGCCCACTGCGTCATGGGGCAACAAAGAGTGGGAACAGTTCGCCGTCGAGAACCAGACGTGGACGCTTTCGCAGTTCCTCCACGGGGAGCAGGGAGCCCTGATCTGCACCGGGCTCATCACCGCGACGGTCCCGTGGATAGACGCGAAGTACTACGCGGCGACACAGGTGATGGATGAAGCACGCCACGTCGAGGTGTTCGGTCGGTACCTCGAAGAGAAAATGGGCGGCGCCTACCCGATCAACCCACAGCTGAAGAGCCTGCTAGACGACATCATCACCGACGGGCGATGGGACATCACCTACCTCGGCATGCAGATCATGGTCGAGGGTCTCGCGCTGGCGGCGTTCGGCTTTTTGCACATGCTCACCCAGGAGCCGCTCCTGAAGAAGTTGCTCCGCTACGTCATGGGCGACGAGGCCAGGCACGTCGCCTTCGGGGTCATCTCGCTGCAGGAGCTGTACAACCAGCTCAGTGCCTCAGAGCTCAAGGAGCGCCAGGAGTTCGCATACGAGGCCGCAGTGCGCCTGCGAAACCGGTTCTTCGCCCAGGACGTGTGGGAGAAGATGGGGGTGGATCCGAAGGAGGTGGTTCGTTTTCTGCAGAGCCACCCCGATCCGATGGAAGAGATGTTCCAGACGATGCTGTTCTCGAAGATCGTCCCGAATGTGAAGAAGCTCGGCCTTCTCGACGCCGGCGACGGCTGGCTGCGCGAGCGCTTCACCGAGCTGGGCATCATCCAGTTCGAGAA
>CAZRMD010000452.1:0-1762 GCA_964601135.1 uncultured Actinomycetes bacterium
TTCTTCGAGCCCGACGGCCGCCTGTGGGCGGACTGGATCAACAGCCAGCCTGATTTGCGTGCGGTGTCGATCTTCTGTGGCGGTCGGAAGATCCACGCCGAGATTCGCGCCCACCGCGAAACCGTGGAGGACATCGCTCTCCTCGACCAAGCCGTGAGACCCGATGTCACCTTCATCCTGGGCGGGATCCATTCGCTGGAGCGCCTGGCCGACTATCGGCGCGCCGCGCCGAAGCGGCACCTCGTGATTTGTAACGGCATGGCCTACGGCCTGGCGCAGCGCCGGCGACTGCTGGCCCGTCGCGGCGACCTGGTCGCTCGATCTGCACGCGAATGCTTCCTTCTCAACTGCGCCGACAACGACCGCATCTACGCATCGATTCTGCGTGGAGAGGAGGCGGCATAGTGCCGTCGAAGGGCGGTCGAAACACCGCAGACGCCAACCCGACCGTTGGGCCGCCGGTGGTTGCGGCGTCAGCGGTGGTTCGGTCACGCGAGGAGTGGGATGCCGCCGGGTTCAGCGCGGCTGAAATTGGTCGTCCCCTTCGTCGCGGGATCGACGTCGAGCGCTTCAATGAGCTCGCCGCTCGCGAGGACGAACTGCTCCCCGAGGAGGCTGAAGAGCTCTATCGATTCCGGCTCCGGCGCGTCGAGTCTCGCCTCCGTCAGCTCTCGCGTGCCCGGAGCCGCGGCGACGAGGAGGGAATCCGGACAGCTCTCGCCGACCTGGACAGCCGTCTGGCCGAGCTGCGGCAACTCGAAGAGGAGCGGCGTGGTGCCGGCTTGGCCATCGGCTATGAGGTCAACCTGGACGAGCGGCAAGCTGCCATCGATCAGCTCCTCGGGCTCGCCTGGCGAAGGCCGCCCGGGTTGGTAGCTGGGTCCGGTCCTGCGCCGGCGCAGCCGCCAGGCGAGGTCCGACTGGCCTCGATCGCCCTCGAGGCGGCGCCCGATGATGCCCCGGTCTACGTCCTGGCGCCACGATCGCTTCCCTCCGACGCGCTTACCCGCAACGTGCAGGCGATCGCAGACCAGGGTGCCAACATCCATCTGGTTCACGATTCGGCCGACATTCCCAGAGGTGCGGCGACGCCGCCGCTGGTGCTCAACTGGGGCGCGAGCGATTCTCTGCCCGCGGACTTGGTGGTCCTGAATCGTCCAGACGCCGTGCGAATCGCATCGGACCAGGTCGAGTCTCTGCGCAGGCTCGGCGAACTGGCGCCGCGAACAGTGCTTCGTCCTGACGACATGCACCTACTGCAGTCCGAGCTTGTCGTGGGCAAGCAGCGTCATGGCGCGCGGGGCAGCGGGAAGGCGGTCATCGCATCCGACGCGCCGTGGAGCGAGCGGGTTCGCTACGACCTCTACCAGGAGTTCGTCGCCGACCGAGACGAATATCGGGTCAGCCTGCTCAACGGCCGCGTGGTTTCGGCCTACTTGAAGCGGCCGCCGACAAGCGCAGAGCCACAGGATCTCCGGCCCGAGTGGACGCACCAGCTGGTCCCGACGCTACCCGCGGCGGTCGTGGCGACCGCGCGCGAAGGCGCACGCCGGATCGGGCTCGACTACGCCGGCGTCGATGTGATCGTCGATCGCCGGTCCGGCCGGACCCTGTGCCTGGAGGCGAACGCAGCCCCCGGGATGTCGGAACAAACCCTGAGTGGCCTCTACTCGCAGCTGCAGCGGACTGTCCGCCGCCACTTGCGCAGGGCAAGCTGATCCATGCCAAGCAAGGGCGACAGCCGCGCCACGAACGCTTCGCC
>CAZRMD010000453.1:0-1760 GCA_964601135.1 uncultured Actinomycetes bacterium
CAACCTTCTGATAGTTCGGAGCCATGCGCGCCGACAGAATCTGCATCGCCATGTTGACGCCCATCGGGCTTCCGGACTTCATGAGCGGGGCAAGGGCGTTGGCAAGGCCGGGCGATACCATGCCGCTTCCTGGGTAAACCTCATCCGGCTGTGCTGCGCGTGAGTTCAGCGCATCTTTGGCCTGCGAATAGGCTGCAATGTCGGAAGCGGACGGGTTTGTCGCGCCCTGCGCAAGCTCGGACGCGGTATGCAATAGCGGCGGCGACGGCGTGACCGGAATCGGATTAGTATTGAGTTGCGGAGACCCGAACAGCGCACTCATCAATCCGGGCATTTGCTGGGCCATAACGCCCTGCTGTGCCTTGTATTGCTGCTGCGCCACCCATGGCGCGAGCAATGTATCGAGAAGTCCTGGCATCAGTGCACCTTATGATCCATAGAGCAGTCCGCCGCCGAGATTGAGCCCGAACGACGAGCTGCTGCCCGTGCCCTTGCTCGTGCCCTGACTGTTCTGGCCGAGATTGACCGGCAACAGTCCAAGGCTCTGATTGACGAGCGTCTGACCCTGGTTCGGGTACTGCTCCTGACGGATGAATTCATTGTACAGAGCGTCGAGATTGGCCTGTGCGGTCTGCTGGTCGATCTGTCCCGTCGACATGAGTTGCTGAACGAAATTGCTGAACCCGGACTGGATATCGCCACCCGCTGCGGCAAGTGAGTTGGCCGCCGTCTGCTTGATACCGGCGCCTTGGAGCGCGGTGTTGACATTGAACTGCTGATTCTGATTTGCAGCGGTCGCATTCGCGAGATTTGTCGCCTGCTGATTTCCCGCATTGAACTGAAGAATGTTGGAAAGGTTGGACGCGTTAAACTGGCCGGCTGTGTTTTGCGCCGCTGCATTGGCCGCGGCCGCTGCGTTGGCCGCCGCCTGATTGCTCTGGCCGAACGTGGCGCTGAGGCCAGTATTATATTGGCTCGCCGCATTTTTCGCCGCCGCCGCCTCTGCTGCCGCTGCGTTCTGCGCAGCCTGATTGTTTTGCGCGAAACTTGCGGAGAGTCCGGTATTGTACTGGCTCGCCGCGTTACGGGCGGCTGCGATCGCGGCGGCCGCGGCATTTTGTGCCGCCTGATTTCCCTGCGCGAAAGTCGCCGCAAGCCCGGTGTTGAACTGCCCGGCCGTATTCGCCGCTCCCGCGTTGGCGAGGTTGGCCGTCAGCGTATTTCCAGCATTAGTCGCGCCGACATTCAGGTCCACGCCCTGATTGGCGAGCGCGGCCTGAAGATTCCGCGCCGCATCGGCCTGCGAAAGATTCGCCGCGGTCGTGAAGCCCTGCTGGTTGAGATTGGCGAGCGTACTTGCTGCCGTGCGCTGGAAGGCTTCATTGGTCAGCGAATCGGCAACGCCCTGCCGCGACCCGCCAAACGCGCCATCAGCGCCCGCGCTTTGATTATCTGCATTGCGCTGGCGCTCCCGTGCCATTTCCAGGTCATTGAGAGTGGCGTTGGTCACGTCCTGCGTGTAGGGATTCATGTATTGATTGATATTAGCCGCGCCATTGCCGCCAGTGACATTGGCGATCGTGCTGCGGTCGATCAGACCGGGCGCGGCATTGGCCGCGGTGTAAGATGGTGCAGTTCCGAGTGTGGAAGCGTTGTAGCCATAGGCCCTCGCCTGCGGAGCGGCACCCAGCGTCGACGCATTGTAGCCATAGGCACCGGCCTGTGGTGCGCGTCCCAGCATCGCCGGATTGTAGGTGGCC
>CAZRMD010000454.1:0-1753 GCA_964601135.1 uncultured Actinomycetes bacterium
TCCTGCATTAATTGGATTAAGTTGTGCCATTGGTAGCACCGCGAACCTTTGTGATAGACCAGTTCCACCTGAACGATGTCGCCTGCCAGAATAGCAGTAGGGTGTGAATCATGACTATCATTCTACCATAGGACACAACTTATCATCAGGCTAAAGCCATCACCATAATCCCGCCTAACTACCAGGGCTGAGACGGTCATCTTGGGTAAACTTTGAACATCAAGCAGCATAACAAAGCAAGTCGTTGAAACGTTCGAGAAGGACAGGCGTGACTTTAACCATTCAGGTCAAGCTGTTACTACAAATAAGCCACTAGCCAAATATTGATACCTTTCGTATCATAGGTACTAGCTTCTCACTGGCAGTAATATCGCAGCTTAAAATGAATGTGTTTGCATCATTCTATGGGGGCTTCATGTTAGCTACAGCATCTGTGCCAACCACCGTCGGTAAACGCTATCAAATCATGCAGTTTATTGGTGCAGGAGGCATGAGCGTTGTTTATCAAGCCCTGGATCGGCTCTCCGGTGATGTAGTCGCACTTAAGCGCGTTTCGCCAGCAATGGATGATGCCTCCTTGCTAACCACAACCAGCAGTGTGGATGGGCGATTGGCTCTTGCCCAGGAATTCGGAATGCTTGCCTCATTACGCCACCCCAATATCATCAGCGTGCTGGATTATGGTTTTGATGAGGAACGCCAACCATTTTTTACGATGGATTTGGTAAAAAACGCCAGCACAATCCGTGAATATGCAAAGCAACAACCGCTAAACGAGCAGGTCAATTTGTTGATCCAATTGCTCCGGGCTTTGGTCTATCTGCATCGGCGCGGCATCATCCACCACGATTTAAAGCCCGCCAATGTCCTTGTGACGGACAATCAGGTCAAAGTCCTGGATTTTGGCCTTTCAAAGGTTCGTGATCCCGAAGTTAATACGCCAGATCGGGTCTCTGGAACACTGGCCTATATTGCACCTGAGATTCTGTCACAAACTGGTCAAGCCAGTGAAATGTCCGATTTTTATTCTTTTGGGATCATCGCCTATGAAATCTTCTTGGGGCATCACCCATTTGATCTAACGAATATGCAGACGTTGTTTGACCAAATATTCAACGTGGAACCCGATTTATCATCTCCTCTACTTAGCCCTCAGCTAGCCGCTATTCTCAAGAAATTGCTTGCTAAATCACCAGCCGCACGCTACTCAAATGCGGCGGAAATTATCGAGGCACTCAGCGCAGCCATTGGCTTGCCTGAGCCGATAGAAACACGAGCGACCCGTGAGAGTTTTTTGCAGGCAGCACACTTTATTGGACGCGATGCCGAACTTGCCCAGTTGACAGGCGTGTTGAAATCCGCGATGGACGGGCATGGAAGTCTATGGCTAATCGGCGGCGAAAGCGGTGTCGGTAAATCACGCTTGCTGGATGAGCTACGCGCTCGTGCTCTGGTGCGCGGTGCGCTCGTTTTGCGAGGGCAAGGTATTACCGAAGGTGGTGATCTGTATTACTTGTGGCGTGATGTCATCCGCTGGTTAGCGCTGAGTCTTGAGTTAACAGATTTCGAGGCAGGTGTCCTCAAACAAATAGCGCCTGATATTGCTTCTCTCATCGGGCGCGATATTCCCGATGTACCAGAGATCGAACCGCGTGCTATGAAGGATCGTTTGTTAACTGTCATCGAAGATTTATTCAGGCGGTATCAACAACCCATTCTGGTCATCCTGGAAGACTTGCAATGGGAAGCTGAA
>CAZRMD010000455.1:0-1744 GCA_964601135.1 uncultured Actinomycetes bacterium
CGACGGCGACGACGCGCAGCGCACCGTCCGCTACCTGCGCCGGATCGTCAACCAGCGTCACGTCCCCGACGACGCGACGGTGGCGATCGGGGAGGGAAGGATCACCATCGAGTGGTCGGAGTAACGCCAGCTGCGCGGCGGCCAGCTGAGCGCGCGAGCACGGTCTCCTTGCCGTGCGCGTCATCGAGCGAGAGAATCAGCACATCACCGCGGCGGCACGACGCCCGGTGTCAGGAAGGCATTGGCATGGACTCGATGATCGAGACGCCGGCACCACCAGCGACGGTCGGGCGACCGGAGCGCGCGAGCATGGCCGCGCAGATGCTCGCCCTCGCCGCTGACCTCGGCATCACCATGAGCGCCGTCGCCGTCCTGCAGTACGCCGGCCCTCCCGGTCAGCTCGCCATGGTCTTGGTCCTGGTCGCGCCGACCCTTCCTCTGGTCGCGCTACGGCCGCTCGGTCGGCATGGCGCTGTGGGGACTGTACCTCGCACCCATGCCGGCCGAGCGCCTCTCGTTTCGCCGCGCCTGCTGGCGCTACGGAGCAATGCTCGGGTTCTTCATGCTGTCGCTCCTCGTCGTCGCTGCTGTTCCCTGGCGCGCCGTCCAGGCGTTCCCGCAGGAGGATCGCCAACACCCCTTTGACAAGGAGTACGGGCTCGAGGTCCTCCGCTACGAGTTCCCACCGCTCCCCCGTACGCGCCTGGACCGCGTCTTCGATCGGCTTGCCATCTTCGCGAACCTCCGGGCGACCGAGGTCGATGAGGACCAAGAGCCCCGAGACTGGCACGGTGAGCGTGACTGATCATCCGTCAGCATGACCGTCCGGGATGTCGGGACCGCGCGTGCCCGCTGTCCTCCGGGGACGTTGACAGCGGGCCGCCGTCGCCCTCACAATCCGCGCGATCGAGGCGAACGTTGCCTCACTAAGGAAAGGGGACCCGCGGCGGTGTACCTGACACGAAAGGGAGGGTAGGGAGGGGAGGCCCCTGGCTCGCCGCCGATGCTTCGCATCGGCCACAGATGAGGTAATCGGCCCGGCCGACGTTCGAGCGACCACCCGGGCCGGCATCGGAATCAGCGCGCGCAGCCTCTGCGCATCGACATCCGCAGGCGGCGCGCGCCTTCGTCCTGGGAGGGAATCATGCACGCTGGTGTCCCCGCGTGGGCCCATGGCCGGTCGACGGCCGTCGAGAGTTCTGTCTTGCGCAACGGATTCGAGGGGACCTCTCGATGAGCCGACGCGTTCAGCCCACCACGCGGCGGTCAAGCCTGCGTACCTTCGTCCGCCTTGGCTTTGTGGCCTGCGCTGTGGCGGCCGTGGTGGCGCAAGGGGCTCTTCCCTCACGCGGTGTCAGCTGCAACGCCGGATACGCACGACCTGCCGCCTCTCCCCTCCGCGAAGCGGGCGGCGCGGCACCTGGACGTTCCCAAGGGTGACTTCCGCAATCTGCCGCCCTCCAAAGGTGCATCGAAGTCCGCCTCCGCGCCGCCAAGCGGGTCGGTGATCACGCAAAGCACGCCGCCGACGCCGATCGACTACAGCACGTCGACTGTGGAGAGTCGTACGGCGCGGACCGATGTCTACCGCAACCCGGACGGCACCCACACGGCCGTTCTGCACGGCTACGACGCGAACTTCACAGACGGCTCTGGCCGCTGGCAACCGTTCGACACCACGCTCACCGCGGCGGACAGCAGCCACCACCGCGTCACGTCCAGCCCGATCGGGATCACCTTCGCC
>CAZRMD010000456.1:0-1740 GCA_964601135.1 uncultured Actinomycetes bacterium
GTTGCCGCTCGTGCCAGTCGACCGTGACGCTGACCGGAATCACGTCGCAACCCTCGACCAGCATGAAGTCCTGCACGAGCGTCGATGCCTGGTATCGGCTTTCGACGCGGAGGATCGACTTGACGGGCCCGTGCTCGACCAGATGCACGCGCACGGGGGTAAAGCTGCCCACCTCCTGCTGGAAGCGGAGGACGCCGTGTCCCCAGGCATCGCTCGGATCGGCGATGACGACGGCCCGCGCCGCCGGGCCGCTGAAGACCTCGCAGTGATGGCGCTTGTCGGCGAGACTGGCCAGCGTTCCGGTGTGTGGATCGACGGTCAAGCGCCATCGATCGTTTTCCATCATGTTTGCGTCTGCCGCTGGCGGCGCCGGCGCTGGTGGAACGTTCGTTGTGCGGAGGACCCGGTAGCCGAGCGCCGGCAGCTCGGTGGTGAACGTCACCCGGCGTCGCCAGGAACCAACCGCAGCGTCTGAGCGCAAGGTCTGCATCGGGATCGAGTGGCCCTGCTCGTCGACCAGGGCGTTGGCCCCATTCAGCCCGTCGGTCTCAAGCTCCAGGTTGGAGCGAGTGGGCCATGCGTGCGGATTGAAGACGATGATCGGCGTGCTGCCGTCTCCCAAGGGAATATCGACTCGCCAGGCGATCGCCTGCAGTGCCTGGTGCGTCGCGCGCGCGGCGATGGCTCGGGCTTCGCCAAAGGCGTCGCGCGCGTCGTCGTAGACCGTTTCGAGGCTGGTGCCGGCGAGCACATCGTGAAACTGATTGAGCAGGACACTCTTCCACGCCGCATCGAGCTGCGGATAGGGAAGGCCGGCGACCCGATGGGCGATGGTGCTGAACGTCTCGGCGGTCAGCAGCCGGCTCTCTGCCTGACGATTCCACTGCTTGACGCCGGAATGCGCCGCATAGCAACCGCTGGCGTGGTGCTGCAGCTCATCACGGACGACGGGCAGCGTTCGTGAATCGATCTCCTCGAAGAATTGCGCCGGCGAACTGAACACGACGTCGACGTCCAGGCGCTCGGCAAGGCGCTCGATGGTCTCGATGTTGGCCTTCGTCGGGCCGCCGCCGTGGTTGCCGACCCCAAAGAAACACATCGAGGCGGCGGCGGTGTCCTCGAGCTCTGCGCGGCAGCGCTCGATGTGCCCGGGCAGGCTATCGGCGGAAGTGCAGTACTCGAAGGGGACGCGGAAGGCTCTGACCCGCGAGCCATCCGGCGACTCCCAGGCGAAGGTTCTCGCCGGGAGGTTCCGCTCGTGCGGCTGCGGTCGCATGAAGACATACGCGCTGAGGCCGCTCTTGGCAAGCAGCTGGGGCAGCGATGCGGGATGGCCGAAGCTGTCGACGTTGTAGCCGACCGTTGCCACCTGGCCGAAGCGGCTCTTGAAGAACGACTGGCCGAGCAGCGCCTGACGGACGAGAGCCTCGCCGCTGGGGATATTGCAGTCGGGTTCGACCCACCAGCCGCCGACGAGATGCCAGCGGCCCTGGGCGACCCGCTGCGTGATTTCCTCGAACATGGCGGCATCGTTGCGTTCGATCCACTCGTAGTAGGCCGCCGAGCTGGCTGAAAACTGGAAGTCCGGATACTCGTCCATCCGGTCGAGGGCCGAGCGGAAGGTGGCTTTGACGGCCGCAAATCCCTCCCAGAACGGCCAGAGCCAGGCGACGTCGAGGTGCGCATTGCCGATCATGTGCAGCCGCTTGCGCACCGGGCTGCGGAGTTCGTCGACGCGGA
>CAZRMD010000457.1:0-882 GCA_964601135.1 uncultured Actinomycetes bacterium
CGCCATGACCTACTATCGGATTGCCGGACGCCTGAGGGGGGTCCCAGCGCCGACCTGGCACTGGAGAACGACCAGGCTGGACTCGCTGCCGGCGGTGTGGGCGCACCTCCAGCGCTATCGCTGGCCGGACCAAGCAGAACTGCGGGTCTTCCTGGCTTCCTCCGTGGAACGCCTCGAAGCCATGCTGGCGCGCGAACGCAGGAGATCTGTCCACGTCGATCGCGGCGGAGGACATCAGACCTGGGCAGCCGCTACCGGGATGGAAGCTGGGAGCAGCAGCGGGGGCCGACGAGCCAGAGGAGCCAACCCGGCAGGACGCTCCCCCAGGTGTGGGAGGCGTCAGTCCTCTTGAATGGAAGGCGAATCTGGAGCCGCTCGATCGGCGACGGATGGAGCTGGAAGGGGGCGCTGGGGGTGACCACGATCTGCCGTATCGCTTTGCCTGGCCGGACTTCTGGCCATACGCGCTCGCGTGGCTACGGTTAACGAGTCGAGTGCGGCCGGGAGAGGGACCACAGAGAGCAGAACGATCTTGCCTCCCAGGGTGAGTGGGGAGGAGCGCTGCTTGGCGCGGTGCTGGCTCACGGACCGTGTGCTGGCCCGGTGCGAGCTCCTTTCCTCATCGGTTCGGAACAGGGGATCGTGAAACGCTGCACCTTGAACTCTGCTGGCCTGATGACGAAAGGTGGAAGTAGCCAGCGGGAGGGATAGGAGGATGCGCCACGGCGCTGCGTGGAAGCGAAGCGGGAAGGTGACCGCGGGGTAGCTGATCAGCCTCACGTCCGCTGCCACCAGGAAGGCGCAGACACAGCACCACGGCGTGCCATGGGTGCTGACCCGGCTCGGCACGTGGGAGGAGGCCAGGGAGCAGAGACCAGGGTA
>CAZRMD010000457.1:892-1736 GCA_964601135.1 uncultured Actinomycetes bacterium
AACAGAGATCATCTCTTCTTGAACATCATTCCGTTGAGAAAGGAGTATCCGATGAAACTTTGGAAATCGTGGAAACAGCAGGTGGGGCGCGTCTGCGCGTTGCGGGCCGTCCTGGAGCGACGCCCTTCGCGGACGGGAGCCGTCGTGGGGGCGCTGGTGCTCGGCCTGCTGCTGACCTCCGGGGCACATGCCGACCCCACGCCCGTCACCTACTACGCCTGCGTGAACAACAGCAGTGGCACCATCCACATGATCAGCGCCACCGACACCTGCCCGACGAACTCCCAGGAGATTACCTGGAATCAGGTCGGCCCGCAGGGACCTGCTGGACCAACAGGGCCGCAAGGACCCGCTGGCGGGGGTGTTGACTTGCACGGGCAGGACCTCACTGGTCATGATTTCAGTAACCAGGATCTCACCGGCGCCAACTTGAGCGGCTCCAACCTGACCAATGCCAACCTGAGCAACGCTCTTCTGAACGGCGCTAACCTGACCCGGGCCGACCTGACCGGCACCAATCTGAGCGGCGCTATGCTGAACGGCGCGAACCTGACCCAGGCCAGGCTGAACGGAGACAACCTGGCTGGTGACGATCTGGTCGGCGCCAACCTTAACGGTGCTAACCTGAGCGGCGCCAACTTGACCAACGCCATCCTGGTCGGCGCCAACCTGCAGGGCACCGGCCTGGCCAGGGCCACTCTGACCGGTGCCGACCTGACCAACGCCATCCTGTACAACGGCCTCCTGGTCCAAGCTAACCTGACCAACGCACTACAGTTGCACTTATGAGTTTATCAAAAAAGCCCTAGATGGCTGTGTGACGGCAGGCGATACCCAATCCCGT
>CAZRMD010000458.1:0-1730 GCA_964601135.1 uncultured Actinomycetes bacterium
GCCTCGTCGATGGGAACCCGTTTGCCATGCTCCATGGAGGCCGCGATCGCTGCGAGCGTCGCCACGACGGCGAGCCCGTTCTCCCCGTCCGTCTCAGGCTTTCTGCCGTTCAGGATGCTGTCGATGAAGTGCTGATCCTGAACCGCGAGCGGCTCATCCGAAGCGATATGCGGCACGACGATGTCGCCATAACGATAGGTGAGTGGCCGGTCCGGAGATGGAGGTTCTACGACTATGCCGAGGCCGCGGTCGTATATGCGCAGGCGCTCCTCGGCGAGGTCGTCGTAGACCGCCATCTTCTTGGTGCCGACGACTGTCACCCTACGCGTCTTGCGGGGATCGAGCCACGAGATATGGGCGTAGCCCATGACCGGGGAGGCGCCGTATTCGAGGCGGAGATGGGCAAGATCATTGACCCCGCCGAAAGCGAGCGAGTCCCCCCAGGCAGTCACCGCCTTCGGCGTGAGGTCCAGCAGGTAATTCAAAATCGACACGTCATGCGGCGCCAGGTCCCAGACGACGTCCACGTCCGGTTGATACAGGCCGAGGTTCAATCTGGCCGAGTGGACATAGAGGACGTTTCCCAGCTCTCCGCCCATCACGCGATCCCGCAAGGCCCGTACGGCCGGGTTGTATTGGAAGGTGTGCCCGGCCATGAGGACGACATTCGAGCGCTGCGCCTGCGCGATCATGCTGGACCCCTCGGCGACCGACGTAGCCAGCGGTTTCTCCACCAGGACATGTTTGCCCTCCCGCATCGCCGCAAGCGCAAGCAGGCCATGCGTGGTCGGCGGTGTCGCGATGACAACCGCGTCGATGTGGGGCAGCGCCTGATCAAGGCTGTCGAAATCCCGCAGATCCCCGACCCGGTCCCGCACGAGCGTGCGGGTGCGGTGGTTCGAGTCGATCAGACAAACCTCGCCTACACCAGCAGTCCCGATGAGCACACGCACGTGCTTGGATCCCCAATACCCGCAGCCAAGCACGCCGACGCGGATACCCGTTCTCGAGCGGCGAAGGCCTTTCGTCATGACTCACTTCTTTCACTTTTCCCGCGAATGAACGACGTTCACACGACCACCGTGTAGCAGGCAGCCTCGGCACTCCCAGTTGCGGCTCAAGATGTGTTAAGTTGCATTTTCGCGGGCGACCGGCGCCGCCGTTGCGGCGTATCGCTACCCCGTTCGGAGTACCCATTCCCCCCCATCCCAGCCATTGATGCGTATCCCCAAGGTTCATCTTGGCATGGGTCCAAACCTGCATCACCGTGGGGGGGGCGGGAATTGTCAAAAGTACTGGAAAAGTACCAATGGTAGAATCCATTGGGAAAGCGATCCATAGAATCACTGCGTGACCGACAACGGGAGGTCGGGCATGCTGAGGCGGATGACGGAAGAGGACTGGGCGCTGGCGTTTGGAATGTTCGACGCGGTGCAATCCAGGCGCGAACGCTTCAAGCGCATCGCACTGTGCTGCGACACGTCGTTTAGAGACTCACCAGCCTCACCTGCTCCGTTATGCTTATCAGACCGACCACTCGGCCTTTTAAAGGCACAGCTACAAAAAATGAGTCTCCAGGAGATCGAGTGGGTGACCACCCGGGCTCAGAACCACGGAAGCATGCATGAGAGCACCTTTGAGCCGCGCGTATTCCTCATCCTTCAGTCAGTAGGCGGTAAGCGGGGCGTAGCGGCCGTCCTTCCATAATCGGCGCGAAAATGGTTGGACGG
>CAZRMD010000459.1:0-1730 GCA_964601135.1 uncultured Actinomycetes bacterium
CTTGTTCCCAATGCGGGACCGGTGACGATGGCCTCGACTCGACCTGCAGGCGCTACCAAAATATGATCGAGCTTAAGCGTGTGGCGCGTACGGTCATGGTAAGAGAGCGGGATGCCGTCGAGCGCGACAACTTCCAGTTGCTGTCCATCTAATGCCAGATCCGCGTAACGATCTGGAGAGGTGTTAACAATTCGCCAAAACTGTCTTTCGCCTGGACCGATCGGGATCTGCGGGCGGACTTCCCCGTTCACGGTGAAAACTCGCTCGGGAGCTTCCTTATCGGTTGATGTTCCACACCACCCCGCTGGAACCTCGACACGCCGTAAGAGTTCGTTGCGAGCCACGACACTTTGGTTCTCCATGTCGCGCTCACGCAGGATAAGGACGCGCTCACGCATCTGTCGAAGTTCTGGATAGTACCGGTCGATGCCCTCAATGATGATCGCTCCCGACATGCCGTCCAAATCCTGTTTTGCACTTTCACCGTGTGGGTGCGTGTGATACCAGTACAGCCCTGGCGCAGCGTAGGAAGGAATGTCGACGCGATAGTTCAGAGTCTGTCCCGGCATGGCCATCATTGTTAGTACGTCGTCTTGTGGTTTTCCCGGCGAGACATGCAGGCCATGGAAATGCAGATTGCTGTGATTTACGCACGGGGCAAGCGCACACATTTCATTCGAATGAACCGGCAAATTGTTTACATATTTCAACTTGATCGAATTGCCGGGGAGAACGCGAATGGTTGGAGGAACGGACTTGCCGGCAAAGTAGAAAGAGTTGTGTCCCTGCTCGGCATCGTAAGCAGCAGTTAGGGTAAAGGGGCCGTGTACCTCGGGAGCATCAGGTACGACGGCCCCTTGACCGAAGGCTGCGTTGACGAGTACCAACGCAGCCAACAAGATGGCTGGTATTCTCATGAACGAGTCATTGCTCCACCGCAACCCAGTCTTTCGCCGGCTTACCCTGAACCTGTTGAGCAGCTGTCACCGTGTGCGGCCCAAGATCTCTCTCGTACACCAAGCCAGTACTCGTTATGACGAACGTCATCACGCCTGAGGAGCGGTACTCCGCAGGGTACGCAACCAGCAGTGCGTCGGAAGATTTTCCTGCCGGCACGCGCCGAAAGTAATAGCCGTGAAAGAGTTCATTACCCGTCGAACCGGCGTCTTTATGGCCGGCAAGGCTCGCAACAAATTCCCGGATTGGGTCGGAGCCAGATGTGTTTTGAACATGAGCGCCGCTCATCTCCTGGAATGCCACGCAGACCTGGACGGCAGTGACCTCGTTCCGTCCAATTTCTCGCGCCAGGACCTCCTGGCTGCCCGCATCGGAATCGAAGGACCACTGGCCGTCCTTGGAGACGAGTGGAAATGGAAAAGGCCAGTTTTCCGCTCCTACGTATAGGACCTTCGTTCCGTCTGCCTCGCGAACAAGACGGTGCATCTCCTGGTACTTCTGCACAAAGCGCTCGTGATTGAACTTGTCATCGGGGTCGCTGCCGGATGACGCGAGTTCCCGTCCGCATCCCAGAATGGCATCCACCTCCGATTCGTCGTTGCCCTTTACAGCTTCATACAGAGCCTGCACCGCCTGACCGGCAGACGCGAAGGTTTTCGGCTGCGCTTCTTGCGCCTGCGTCAATCGCGAGCACGTGAAGACCATGATCGCGATTGCGACAAGCAGCATGCTGTTTGAGACTAGTGAACGTGATGTCTTGACTGCTGAGTTCG
>CAZRMD010000460.1:0-1727 GCA_964601135.1 uncultured Actinomycetes bacterium
GCCGGCGTGGGCATCGGCTGGCTGGTCTATGCCCGACGGTTGCGTCCGGTGGCGGGCTTCCAGCCGCTCCGGCCTGCCCTGACCGAGGGCCTGTTCATCGACCGAGGCTACGGGGAGGCAGCCCGGCGGGGGTTGTTGCCCCTCAGCCGGGGAGTCGGATGGACGGACCGGCGGATTGTCGGCGGCGCTCTCGACCTGGTTGCCGACAGCATCGCGTTCGCCGCACGGCCGCGCCGATGGCTGGGCGAGGTACGCGCCCGCCAGCTGGCCATCGGCATCGCGGCGGGAGTCCTTGCGCTCGCCGTGCTCAGCATCGTGTTGAGCGCGCGCGGGATCGGTACGACATGAGGACGCTGCTGGCGGTGCTCGAGGCGACGACCACCCAACCAACCACCATCAATATTCCCACGCTGTTACTCAGCGGAATGGTCTGGGTTCCCGCCGTGGGAGCCATTGCGCTGTTGTTCTTCCCGTCGCGCACCGATGCGCATCGGGAGCGGATCCGCACCTTCGTGCTGGCGATGACGGCGCTGGTGCTCGGGCTCGGCGTCGTGATGTGGTACGGCTTCCGCGACCAGACGGGCACCTATGCCTATGAGGAGACCCGCGGATGGCTGTCCAGCCTGGGGTCGACCTACCACCTCGGCGTCGACGGTGTCAGCATGCCGCTGCTGCTCCTGAGCGCGTTCCTCTTCGTCTTCGCCGGGCTCGCTTCCACCCGCCTGCGCGAGCAGACCAGGGAATACTTCATCCTCCTGCTCGTCCTCGAGACCGGAGTAAACGGCGCCCTCTGCTCGCTCGATTACCTGCTGTTCTTCCTGTTCTGGCAGATGCAGGCCGTCC
Source organism: uncultured Actinomycetes bacterium (assembly GCA_964601135.1). Classification (GTDB taxonomy): domain Bacteria; phylum Chloroflexota; class Dormibacteria; order CF-121; family CF-121; genus CF-13. The sequence goes on from CAZRMD010000460.1 coordinate 844, forward strand.
CGATGTTCCTGCTCATCGCGCGCTTTGGCGGCGAACGGCGGCTGGCCGCGGCCTGGAAGCTCCTGGCGATCGACCTGCTTGCCAGCGTCGTCCTCTTGCTGGCCATCCTGATCCTGTACTTCAAATCACCGACCCGGACGTTCGACATGGCCACCCTGCACGACGTCACGCTGCCGGCCGGCACGGCGCTCCTCGTCACCTGGCTGTTCTTCATCGCCTTTGCGGTCCGGCTGCCGGCGTTTCCGTTGCAGATGTGGTTCATCGATGGTCAGGCGCAAGCCTCGCCGCCGGTGGCGCTCATCCTGACGGGCGTCGTGGTCAAGCTGGGCGGCTACGGGATCATTCGGGTCAATGTCGGCGAATTCCAGGATGCCTTCCACAAGATCCTCGGTGCAGTGGTCGTGATCGCGGTGATAACCGTGTTGTGGAGCGCCGTCGCGGCGATCGGCCAGGATGACCTGCGCCGGCTGATCGGGTACGTGGTGATGAGTCACATGGGTCTGGTGCTGCTGGCCGCCGCGTCGGCGGCCCCGGTCGCGATCAACGGTGCGATCGTGCTGATGGTCGCGGATGGGCTGGCGGCCGCACTGCTCGTGCTGGTGGCGGGCGCCGTCGTCGAACGGACGGGCACGGCATCCATCCGAGCGATGGGCGGGCTGGCCGCGCGCATGACGCGGGGCACGGTGGTCGGAGTGCTGGCCGCCCTGGCGGCGGCCGGCTTTCCGGGAATGGCCGTATTTGTTGGACAGTTTATGGTCATCCTCGGTGCCTATCCGACGCACCGGCTGGCCACGCCCCTGGCCCTGGTCGGGGTGTTGATCGTCGCCGCCGTCGTGGTCTGGACGGCACAGCGAATCTTTTTCGGGGTCTTGCCCGAGGACGAA
>CAZRMD010000461.1:0-1722 GCA_964601135.1 uncultured Actinomycetes bacterium
TGAGCGGGAGAGGCGATGTTCGAGGATCTCCAGTGTGGGGAGGAGGACGGTGACGGGCGTGCGCAGCTCGTGCGAGGCGACGGAGAGGAACTGATCGCGCAGCTTGATCGCCGCCCTGGCCTCCGCGTGCGCCTCTCGTTCCCGGCGCAGATGGCGGTCGTGCGCCACGAAGGCATTCCAGATCAGGGCGAAGATCGCTGCCAGCAGCAGGATGTCCATGACCATGAGGGCCAACAGCGGGCCCTCCCCCTCGAAAAAGCGCCCACTCGCTGCGCGGATCTGAGCGTCGATCCGTCGGTCCTCCATGGTATGCATCTGCGTGAGCAGCGCGTCGAGCGACTCCGCAGTCTGCGTGCTCTTCGCGGAGCGTAGCGCGGCAACGGCGTCAGCAAGACGCTGCTGCGCCCGCAGGTCGTTGGCCTGCTGTAGCTCGGCGAGCCGCTCCGCGATCAGGGGTTTGAGCCTGGCGGAACGGTAGCGTTGCGCGGCGTTGTTGGCGATCTGGACTTGGAGCCGCCCGACAGCGGCGCCGATCGCGGCGCGCTCCGCCATATAGGCGGCGAGGTCCGTCGCACTGCCGGTTAGCAGGTAGTTGCGCTGGTCGGTCTCTGCATTATCCAGCGCTGCGTCCACCTCGGTGATCTGGAGGCCGACGACGTGCGCGCGCGCGATGACGCGCTCGTCGTCGGCGAGATCGCGAAAACTGCGCACTGCGAGGAGGCTGCTCACGGTGAGGGCGAGCAGCAGCGGCGCGAAGACCAGCGTGAGTCGGTGCCCCTGATGCAGACGCAGGTCCGCAGCCACACCGCGCCTCCGCGCGGCGAACGCATGGAAGGGGGCGGACAGCCTGGCCGCGGCGCGCGCGATGTTCCTACGCAGGGCGCTTTGCAGGCGGTGCAGCGCATCCGTCACAGCGAACTATCCCTCCAGCCCGTGTAGCGGCTCTCAGCGGCTCTCATCGGGGCTCCCGGCGACGTCACCCGCCGGGCCAGCGAGATGGGGATCAATCCCTAACAGGTGGGTTCGGCCGGGGGATGCTTGTAAGCGGTCGCTCGCTCGTTCGATCTCCCCCAGGAGCGCAGCAATGGAGAACGGCTTCTCGATCACGGGGATCGCGGCATCCTTAAGCAACTGGAGCAGCTCAGGCGAGAACACGAGCAGATTCGCTGTGACGAAGATGAAGGCATGACGGCTGGCGAGCTGGGGATCGGCCAGGACGGCCTGGAGCAGCTCAGCTCCGTTCATGCGCGGCATCCTGTAGTCCAGCAGCACGATGAGGGGGTGCGCGCTGGCCCGGAGTAAGGCGAGACCGTCCTCCCCATCGACGGCCTCGCTGACCGTGTAGCCTTCATCCTCGAGCACTTCCCGCAGCATGCTGCGGATGTCGGACTCGTCGTCCACGATGAGGATATGCCAGTCGGGAGCTTCGGCATGCGGTGCGGCCCCACCAGCTAGGGGCAAAACCCCAGAAGTCGGGGCAGTAGCGTTCTCCGATGAAGCGCATCGCTGCTGCCAAGCAGGTGGGTCAAGCTCCACCCAACCCAGGATCACGGAGCCAGCGGCCTCGATCAACGTCGTCATAGCACTACTTCCTTGTGAACCTGATTGGGAGGACGCTGACCTCTGGTCGCGCGAACCAGGCCGTATGCGTCTCCCAAGCTGGGTAGCTCGAAGGCGTTTTGTAACGCCCCATTTTAGTGTTTCGGTATCTCTGAGACCGTT
>CAZRMD010000462.1:0-1716 GCA_964601135.1 uncultured Actinomycetes bacterium
CGCGGCAGGACGACGGTGAAAAACTGCCAGCTGCCCGGAGCGGCCAGCATCGTCGCCACCGTGAGAGCGACGAGGAGACCGCTGCCCATGAGGGCGATGCGCCATCGGCCGAGCCGGGCAAAAAGCGGGATCAGGAAGATGGGCGACAACTTCAAGGACGCGGCGACCGCGATGACGGCGCCGGCGACCCCATCCCGTCGCCGCAAGGCCGCCCACACGGTCGCGGTCAACAGCAGGAGCCAGACGGTCGCCACTTGCTGGAATTTCAGATTGAGGTACACCGGCATGAACGCCAGGGCCCCGATCAGGAACAGGCGCCGGCCAGCTCGCGAGAGCTCGGGGTGAATGCGTAGGAGCAGCAGCAGCGATGCAACAAATGCGGCCTGCACCGCGATGAGCCAGATGCGGGCGGCGGTCACCAGGCCGAATGCCGTCAGCGGCGCCAGCATCTCGCCGAAGAGTGGCGGATAGATGTAGGCGACGACCCAGGCCTCGCTGCCCCAAGATCGTTTGAAGTCGGCGTAGATGTCCGTGCCGTGGGCGGCCGCTTGCGCGCCGCCAAAGTAATTGACGAAGTCGAAGCGCAGCGCGGTCGGGGTCAGCGTGACCCATTGCACGACCGACCAGAGGATGTAATAGCCGGCGATGATGATCAGCAGCAGGAGAAGAACGCGGTCCCGAAAGCGCGGCTCATAGAGCCGGCGAAGTCCCCATACCCGGGACATCCGGGCCGGCCCCGTCATCCCCTGGCCTGAGCGGCGTACGCGCGGTTCTCCGGCGTGTCGCGCATCATGATCGTCGCCTTATCGAATGTCCCCAGCTCGAACCAGCCGGTATGACCCGGAGCGCTCGGCTCCTGGCGGAGCTCGGTGATGATCGGGTCGTCCGTATGGAAGATCACCCAGTTGATGCCGTATTGATCGAGCAGCTTCTGCTGGTCAGGGGCGAGCGACTGCAGATGCGAATAGTCGGAGAGCAGCTTGTCACCATCGAGGGCCGCGTCGCCGAAGATGAACACCGGCTGAGGATGCGCGGGATCATAGAGCCGGAAGATCAGGTAGCCACCCCAGCCATAAACATTGAGCATGTGGCCCGGAGCCGGGTGCCGCACCAGGAAGTCGGCCGCCTTGATGGGAAAGTCACGGGCTACGAGTTTTCCATCGATGCGCTGCACGAGGCTGGGCGCGCTGGCCACGAGCACGAGCAGCGTCAGCGCGACGATCATCACCAGGTTGATGGCGAAGGTGAAGGGGCTCGTCTTCGGGAGCCGACGCGGCCATGTCCAGTTGAGGCGTTCCCTGGCCTGCTGCGCGTAGTCGGCCAGGGCAGGCACCCCAACGAGCATGAAGAACGGAAGGTTGCGGACGGAATGCAGCGCCAGGCCGAGGCCGAGGAGGAGCAGGACGAACTGGCGCAGCTCGATCCGGCGCGCCAGGGCGATGGCGCCGACGATGAGAAAGATCATCAGCTCGAATGCCCAGATCTGCGGCATCTGGAAGTTCGGAGAGAACCATTCGACGATCAGCCGCTGCTGCTCCTGGCTGCCGCCAGTTTGAAATGGATAGAGGTAGATGTCCCAGCCGTTCGGATTGACGATCGCCACGGCCACCGAGGCGGCGAGCACGATCGCCATCGCCCGAAGCCGCATCAACGGCATGGCCTCCGGCCGGCGCAGCAGGTAGCGGAGGGCCTCGACCAGCAGGGCGATGCCGACGA
>CAZRMD010000463.1:0-1713 GCA_964601135.1 uncultured Actinomycetes bacterium
GGGCGAAAGACGCGACCGAGTTTCCCAGGCCATATGTGAAATGGAGTTGTGAACCCGCATGTGCAGCAGAGGTACCGGCGGCTCTTGCTCGCGCATACTATCTCGCCATGCAGAAGCCTTGTGGTCCAACATTTGTCTCTATTCCTATCGACGATTGGGAGAGCAAGGCGACCCCGGTTGCACCGCGCCAGGTAAGCTTCGAGTTTGCGCCCGATCCCAGCGCGCTCCAGCAGGTCGCCGATGTGCTGAATCGCAGCGCCCGCCCGGCGTTTATCGTTGGGCCGAGCGTAGACCGTGATGGAGCATGGGAGACCGTTGTTGAGTTGGCTGAACGCGTACGCGCGGCGGTTTGGGCCAGCCCCATGTCCAGTCGAGCTAGCTTTCCAGAGGATCACCCTCTCTTCGCGGGCTTTTTACCTCCTGTGCGCAAGTTGTTAGCGGAGAAACTTGCCAATTATGATGTCGTGGTGGTGCTCGGAGCGCCCATTTTCACCTATCATGTGCATAGCGAAGGACCATTCGTCCCTGAAGGCGTGCAGCTTTTCCAGATTATAGACGATCCCGAAGCCGCTGCCTGGTCGCCTGTTGGGAGCAGCCTGCTTTCCACGATGCGTTTGGGCTTGAGCCGTCTGCTTGAACTGGTGGAGGATGCAACGCGACCAGCACCCACGCCTCGTGCAAGCCTGAAAGTGCCGGAGGCGACCAATCCCATGTCGGGAGCATTCGTCATGCACACCATTGCTGAAGTTATGCCGAAGGATGCGGTCATTGTCGAAGAAGCGCCCTCGCACCGCAACGACCTACATGACTATCTACCGATTCGCAAATACAATGGTTTCTATACCTGCGCAAGCGGGGGGCTGGGTTATAGCCTGCCGGCAGCTGTTGGCATCGCGCTGGCTGACCCCACCCACAGAGTCATCGGTCTGCTCGGCGATGGGTCGAGCATGTACTCGATCCAGGGATTGTGGACCGCCGCTCAGCACCGTTTGCCCATTACCTTCGTTGTGTTCAACAACCAGGAATACGCGGCCCTGAAATCCTTCGGCCAGATGTTTGAAGTCCGTAATGCACCCGGCGTCGATCTTCTCGGCATCGATATACCAACTGTCGCCAAAGGCTATGGCTGCACGGCACGGCGCGTAGAGAGGGCCGAAGAACTCGCCGGGGCTCTGAAAGAATCATTTACCAGCAACGGCCCGGTTGTGCTCGATGTGCTGGTTGATCCGACAATCCCTCAGTTGTATTGAGCATATATTGAAATATAGAAATATTCGTAACTTCTCGCGTAGGGACAATCCTCATAGGCGCGAACTTACGGGATGCAGAAGCGTTGTCGGCGCGCCCGAAGCACAGTAGGGATGGCCTTGAGAAATCCGCCCGTGGTCCCCTCAATCAAGGCGGTAGGCCAGCTCAGGCGGATTTCTCAAGGCCATCCCTACTGTGCTTCGGGCAGGGTTACGAGTGGTAAGTTAACGCGTATGGGGATTGTCCCTACGCGAGGAGTTATTGCTGGCCTTCAACCACGGCGCGCAGTCCATGTAGATCGTAAGAGAGCGCTCCCGCCTGTAACTTTTTACGCAGTTCTGCCTCACGGGTCTCGCGAGCATCCGCTGCTTCGAGCGCCTGTTTACGCTCTTCTGCCGGGACTACTACAGCGCCGTCCGCATCGAGAATGACGATATCGCCGGGGTTGATGGTTGCGCCGCCTAC
>CAZRMD010000464.1:0-1708 GCA_964601135.1 uncultured Actinomycetes bacterium
CCTCACCCCCGACGGCGAGCGATTTGCGGGTGATCCGCGGGGCCTGCTGGCGAGGGCGCTGGCCGATGCGGCGGCGCTCGGCTTCGACTATGCGGTCGCGGTCGAGCTCGAATTCTTTCTGCTGAACGCCGATGCCGCCAGCGGAGCCGCTCGTCCGGGCCGGCACGATCGGGCCAGCTATTTCGACCACCCCGTTGATCTAGCCAGCGAAGTCCGCCAGGAGATCGTCGCCACCCTGGACCGGCTTGGCATCACGGTCGAGGCCAGTCATCACGAGGTCGCCGCCGGTCAGTACGAACTCGACCTGGCGCTGGGCAACGCGCTCAAGAGCGCCGACCAGCTCGTCACGCTCAAACACGCGGTCAAGGCGATCGCCCAGCGGCGCGGGCTGCTGGCCACGTTCATGCCCAAACCGATCTTTGGCGTCGCCGGCTCCGGGATGCACACGCATCAGGTGCTCAGCGAGACCGGCCGAGAGACCAATGCCTTCTTCGATCGGGCGGACCAGTATCACCTCTCGCCGGTGGCCAAGCATTTCATCGCCGGTCAGCTCGCCCACGCCCCGGGGCTGTGCGCCCTGGTGGCCCCGCTGGTCAACTCGTACAAGCGCTTTACCCCTGGCTTCGAGGCGCCGGTGGCCATCAGCTGGGCGCAGATGAACCGCTCGGCGCTGATCCGCGTGCCCCGGGTTGGAAGCGGCGATCGAGGCGCGATCCGCATCGAGTTCCGGGCCCCCGACCCATCCTGCAACCCGTACCTGGCGTTCGCCGCCATGCTGCAGGCCGGCCTGTCGGGGATCCGCCAGAAGCTCCCCCTGCCACCGCCGGTCGAGGAAAACCTGTATGCCTTCGACCCCGAGCGTTTGGCGCGTCATCAACTCGGCGAACTGCCGAGCTCGCTGGCCGACGCCCTGCGCCACCTGCGCCACGATGAAGTCATGCGCGAGGCGCTGGGAGTCCACCTCCTGGAACGTTTCATCGAGGCGAAGGAGATGGAGTGGCAGACCTATGAAAAGCAGGTCAGCGCCTGGGAGCTCGACGCCTACCTCGAGACTTACTGATCGGCTGCTCTCGAGCTTCTCCCTCCCTCTCTGGCTGAAAGTCGCCGTGGGAGCCCTGATCATCGGCGCCGGCGCCGTCTACGTCATCGCGGCCTTTACCGCACCACCGCCGCTGCTTCGCATCGCGCTGCGCTGTCTGCCGGTCGCGCCCCTCGCCATCTGGACCCTGTGGTTTGATCGCTCACGCCCGTTCCAGCGACACGCGCCGGTCATCCGCCTGCTCGGTCGACTGGTCCTCCTGATCGCCGTCATGCTGTTCGCGCTCGTCTTCCTCGGCCTCGCCCTCAACTGGCTGTACGATCCCAGTCGGGTTGTCTGAACACCACATCGTGGCGCTGGGAGGCGGCGGCTTCTCGCAGGAGGGACCGGCGTCGCCGATCGACGACTATATTCTCAGCCTCGCGGCCGACCAGCGACCGCGTGTTTGCTTTCTCGCCACAGCAAGCGGCGACAGCGACAGCTACATCGCGAATTTCTACCGGGCGTTCAGCTTGCGTAATTGCCGGCCGGCCGACCTCGCCTTGTTCCGCCGCACCGTGGTCGATCTGAAATCATTCCTACTCGAGCAGCACATCATCTATGTCGGCGGCGGCAACAGCGCGATCATGCTAGCGGTTTGGCGGGTACACAACGTCGATCGCATCCTTC
>CAZRMD010000465.1:0-1694 GCA_964601135.1 uncultured Actinomycetes bacterium
GCTCGTTCTGGAGCGCGAAGGCGCCGAGCACGAGCAGCGCCAGCCACCAGAGCCAGCGCTGCGCGACTGTCTTGAGCACCATGCAGATGATTGTCATGGCGCACCTCGCAGCCGCACGGCCACTTCTTCGCGCACGCCGGCGACATCGATGATCGGCTGCCGATCTGCGCGCTGGCCGGTGGGATCGACCTTCCGGCCGACGGTGCCCCATCTCCTGCTGTCCTTCGTGTACGCGTGCGTCCACACCGCCTGCTGGTCGTGGCCGACGATCCGCGCGCCGACTTCGCTCGCCTTCCAGCCGTGCCGCGCAAACAGGGCAACGCAGCATTGAACGATAGCCTCGAGCTGCGCGGGCGTCGCGGGCACGAGCGCGTTGGTCGCCGCGGCGAGGCCGTAGTAGGCTGAGTTGGCGCACGGCGTAAGACACGGCCCCGCGTGCGGCGTCCGCATTTCCGGATCGGCGAGCTCGATCACCCGCCCGTCGTGCAGCACGAGCCAGGTGTAGCCATTGGTGCACCGCGGGTCGTTGAACCAGTCCAGCGCCCAATCATCGCGTGAGGAGTCGTCGTAGTGGAGCATTACGCCGTACCGTTTCACCGCCAGTGGCTGCTGGAGCACGCGAGAGTGCCGGCGCTCTGCCACAGGCACTCTCGAAAGAATGAGCGAATTGGTCATGCGGCCCCCCGGCTCGTCGAACCGTCGCCGTCGTCTTGATGGTCGTCGTACTTGGAGGGTTCGAGTGGATAGAGACTACCGAGTGAGCGGGTGGCGCCCTCGCCGAAGCGGCTGAGGAGTGTTTTGGCGAGGGTGACCACGTCTTCTGCGCTCACACGCTCCATAGCGCCCAAGATCGGGAGCGCCAGAACGATCGCGATGGAGAGGGTGGCGTCAGGCCAGCCGGCGACGCCGGCGTACCACACCTGATGCAGCATCGCGAAGGCGAAGGCGAGCACGATCAGGCGTGCCATCGAGAAGACGAGCGGGATGCCCAGCGAGACGGTCTTCGCCGGGTTCTTCTCCAGGAGCGGCGTGACCGTGGCGACCACGAAACCGCGCGCGGCCCGGCCGAGCGACCTGATCCCGCCTTCCATATGACCAACCAGCGGGCGCATTTTCATGCCGCCTCCTCGCGCTGGACCTGCTCCAAGCGCTGCACGCGAGCGGCGACGCCCGTGACATTGGCATCCAGATGCGCGAGAGACCGCTGGATGGTACGAATCGAGCGTTCGATGCCAGCCCAGCGGGTGTCGAGGAGGACGAAGCTGCGGTTCATCTCCTGCCGCTGCTGCGCGATCGCTTCGCCGACGTTGAGGCGTGTGTAGTCCATCTGCTGCCGCCACACGCCCAAGCGGTAGACCATGACCGTTACGGTCGCGAGAGCGGCGGCGCCGGAGAGGACGGCGGCGGCCCCGTGGAACGAGTCGGGCAATGCAACGAAACGGAGTTGCAGAGCGCCAAGCCAGATGATGAACGGGTAGAGCAGACTACGCATGGCGGATCTCCTGTGTGTGGTGTTCAACTGTGTGTGATCGGGAGTGGAAACGCGAAGGGCCGCCATCGTTTGGCAGCCCTTCGCGGTCCTGCATCTGCTACTACGGAGGTTGTATCATTTCCGCGCTGCGACTGGCGCGGCCCTTATGCTGCTACGCGGCCGGCGGCGTGACCGGCGCCGCGGGAGTGGAAGTGGTGGGTGT
>CAZRMD010000466.1:0-1691 GCA_964601135.1 uncultured Actinomycetes bacterium
CTATACCCTCAGATCCTACCGACATACTAAAACCTTTTGAGAGGTTTACTACTGACGTAGGGCCCGAAAAAGTGTTTATTGAGGATTTTGCAACTCACCCAATGAATTTACATAATAGGTGGAAAGAGGGTAATGATTCTGCCGAAAAGAAAAGATTAAGTCTTTTAAAAACGCATCAAGAAAGAATTATCGTAACAATTGGAACCGATGAAGGGATTGTTGGGTATATCTTCCCAAAAGTTTTATCAGAGGGCGAAGTAGTAGGAGAAGTCACATTACGAAAACAGCAAGAACTTCCTGTCTTTGCTATCAAGATACTTGAAGTACAAGAAGGACAAATTACTGAGATAGTTCCTACAACACCAATTGCAGATGCAAAGATTTTGCATGGTACTCAGATTATTGGGCACGTGAAAGATGGTTGTGACATGCAAGTGTACGCACACAATAAAGGTACTCTTGCGAGGCATTGGCGTTTTGCTTTTCCTCCAACAGAACGTACAGCAATAAATCAAAATGAAGCAAAAAGTAAAGGAGCCGAAACCTATGAAGTTACATCAAATTGGTCATATGGTGGCCCAGATGATTTTCGTACGAATTTTCATAGTCCTGAAAGCTTTAAAAGCGTACTAGGATTTGTTGCTGCTAATGCAAACTTATGTCTTGCTGCAGCAAAAGGAGAATTTGCTATTGTTTCAACAAATTTTAGAAGTGAGGGACAACTTTTTAAGCTAATTAATCCACAGATATTGCTAGGAGGCATTAACTTTACTTTTCTTAACGGAAGACCATGGGAAAGACTAGTTCATCATTCGGATTTGCTAAAATTTGCCCGAATGCTTCAACGGGTTCAGGATTCTCTAGATAAAGCACCGGAAACAGTTGAAAAACTAGGAGTACCAAAAGAATGGTCGGATGATTGGTGGAGAATATGCGCTGAAAAAATACAAGATACTGATTTTCTTCTATTTCGTACTTTCTCACAGAATGCTGATCTTCCAAAAAATGTACGCGGCACACATATTATAGAAGTCCCTCAGCCTATCCCTGAAATTCGCTTTACAAGAGAACAAGCAAGGAACCATGTAAGTGGCATTATTGGTAAGCAATTGCAAGAAGACAACAACATCGTCTTGTTACCAGGTACAAGCGAGGATGGGAGTACTCAAAAAAGAATTATTGAAGTTGTTGCTATGGCAAGAAGGAATCCACGTCTAGTGGTGATAACACCAATGGGTAGAGATGATACAAGGTTAGCATATATTGATCTTCCCGAGAATGTTTATCCAATAGGTTTTCGTGATGATTGGATGGATATTATTCCTGCAGGAGATGTGACATTTCTCAGAGGTAGCTGGGGAGAAATCTTGGACTGTATAGCAGCCGGAAATGTACCAGTTATTACTTCACCAGGTGTTGTTCCTGAGGACAAATCTTTAGGAGATACACAATTTCTCACTGAAGTTTCTGGTGAAAGAGCAGTAAATTTATCGTTATTAATAAAGGAATTACAAAAAAATGGCGTCAAGACAAGTACTGTAGAAGGTCTTCTTGCAGATTTATTAGATGAGAATGCTCATGGCGAAGTAACTCGCGCCTTATCTCATGCACTTCGCCTTGAGGTTAAAGAAGAAATTAGGGCAGCATTGTCTATGATCCCACGAGGAGGTATCCCATGGATGGTTAGGGTT
>CAZRMD010000467.1:0-1690 GCA_964601135.1 uncultured Actinomycetes bacterium
GCAGTTCGGGCCGCGCGGGCGGGAGTACATGTTCTTTGCGAAAAGCCGATGGCGGTCACCTCCCAAGAGTGCGAGGAGATGATTCGGGCCGCGGATGAGAACCGTGTCAAGCTCATGATCGCGTACCGCTTGCACTTTGAAGAGAGCAATTTGCAGGCGATTCAAGTTGTTCAGCAGGGAACTCTCGGCGAGGTGCGCATCTTCACCTCCGAGTTCACGCAGCAGGTCGCTGAAGGCAATATTCGACTCAATCCGGTGTCCCAGGGCGGCGGCCCGGTGTATGACATGGGAGTTTATTGCATCAACGCTGCGCGCTATCTCACGCGCGCAGAACCGGAGGAGGTTTTCGCCGCCGAAGCAAGAAACGGTGAGCGCCGCTTTGAAAAGTCTGGAGAGATGGTTTCGGTGATCATGCGTTTTCCTGAACAACGGCTGGCGAGCTTCACCTGCAGTTTCGGTACTACCGACGTGAGCCGCTACACCCTGATCGGCACAAGAGGCGTGTTGGCCGCCGATCCCGCCTACGACTACTCGGTCGAACTCAAACAACATCTCACGATCGAAGGAAAGAGGGTGTCGCGGAAATTTCCCAAGCGCGATCAGTTTGCGCCGGAACTGATCTACTTCTCCAACTGTATTCTCAATGATAAGCAGCCGGAACCGTCAGGGTTGGAAGGCCTTGCGGATGTGAGAATTATCGAAGCGATTTATGAGTCGGTTCGGACCGAGAAGCCGGTAAAACTGCCGCCACTGCCATATAAGCGCCGTCCGGATCTGGAACAGCAGATCTTTCGTCCGGCACAGGAGGAGCCGCAACTTGTAAATGCGAAGCCGCCCTCGGGCGAGGCCGCGTAGGGCGGCCTGATATCAGAACTTCTTCCTGTAATAGGCCTGGCCGGTGAAGCCGCCGTTCTGGTCGCGAACCCCGCTGAGTGACCATCGTGGGTTGAGCTGATATTCGAGTTGAACGGCCTGCCGCTGCGTGGAAGTTATGTCCGTCGCGTAAGTCACAAAGAAATTGCTGGTGACGCGCTGCTGAACGGCAATGCGCGCGCCCGGGTTCTGGCCGTTATTGCTGTCGAGTGAAGGGTCGATGTGCAGTTGCGAGATGCCCGCGACCTTGGCTATCTTGCTGCCAATCTGGCTGGTAACGGTGGAAGCCGCAAGAGATTCCGCACCGAGAGACAAGGGCTGACTAGGTTGGGCCGCGGCCGATTCCGTTGTCTGTCCGCGGGCGATCAGGTTAATGATATCGGCGGGTGGCAGCGCCGGATCTGAAGTGTAGGTCGTGCGCAGCCTTGAGATCGGTCCCTGTAGACCCAGAGTAATGTTGTAGTCGTTGATTTTTGTCTGTATGCGCAAGTTCAATACCGGTTCGGTGGTGACCGGGTTCAGAAAATCAATCGTTCCCTCCTGAATCACGTAGCGATTGCCGGCAAAGAACAGTTCTCCTCCGGTGAGATCCGTGCGACCCAGCACCACGGGATTCGCCGCGCTTCCCACGATGCGCAGGTTGGCACTGCCGCTAATGCTGACCTGACTGCTTTGGAGGTTCATCTGCGAGGTCGACTGCACGGCAATGTTCAGCCGCATATTGTCGGTGAAGCCACCCGTCGCAGTCGGCGCCGAGGTCGTGCCGCTGAATTGTCCCACAAAACTGTTGAGGTCAAAATCGGGAGTAAAAGAGACC
>CAZRMD010000468.1:0-1689 GCA_964601135.1 uncultured Actinomycetes bacterium
CGGAGAGCTGTGTGAGTTTCTCGCTGAGGCCCTCTCGGCTCGGTTGGGTGTAGCGTGCAGTCGTGGTGATAGCAGGGGTGCCCTTCTGGGTGACATGCCCCAGGTAGACAGCAATTTCTTCGAGAGACCACCCGGCCTTCCGCGCACGATGGGCAAAGTCATGACGCAGATCATGATAGGTGAGCGGAGCAATCAGATCCCATTGGGTGTGTGTTGCCCTGGCTTTGAGGACACGCCACCAGGCATGGATGCCTCCCTCGGTAAGCCTCCAGGGATCATCATCACTTCCCACGACATTGCGAGCGCGCTGGGAGGTGAAGGCAAACAGGCACCCCTGTTTCCGCTGGCCCTGGTGCAGGTACTCAAAGAGTGGTTTGCGTGCCTGGTTGGCCAAGTCAATATCTCGGTACTTGTCTCCTTTGTACCCTACGTGTACCCAGCCCACTTTGGGTCCTACATGGGTGTGTATCAACTCCAAATGGGCCACATCGCTCACGCGACATCCGGCCCAGTAGCCCAGGGCGAAGAGTGCTTGACCACGGAGGTCGTCGTGCTCAACCAGTTCTTTGAGAACATAACCAGGGCCTCAGCCCTCTGGGGAATACATGCAAGTAAAATAGGACAGCACACGAGCAACGGGCCAAAAACCTGGCTGCGTTTCTAGCTTGGTTGTCCGTGTGTCTCAATCTTGCTGCACATGCTCACCAGTGGGGCGACGCCCTGGCTATTTCCGCATATTACGTGCTCTGGGCCGTCGCCGGCTTACCAGAGCTCAGAGAACTGCTCGGTACCAAGCGTGGAGATGAGTGCACGGGCCAGCTCTGCCACAGGTCCCGTTTGCCCGTGCAGTTCCAACCAGCCGTCGATACTTTCTAGGGAGCACATGCGCTCTGAGCCGAACCACCGCTGCTTCGGGTCCCGGAGGGTGAAGCGCAACACCGGCGTGTAGTGCGCGTGGCGCTCCTCCAGGGCCCGCAACCCTTCGGCGAGGCCCGGTCTCGACAGGCGGGGGATGTGTAGTTCGCTGACCAGCGAGTTGTAATCGGGGCCAGCCTGCTCGTAGACCTCGATGCGGTTGCCCTTGACAGCAACCCGGTAGCGGTGCGCCTGGGGGTGCCGCTGTACCGCCGCCTCGACAGCCGCCGCCTCCTCAGGCCGGATCAGTGCGGGACGGTCTTTGGCAAGGGAGACCGCGCCATTGACACTTTCGCTGATCGTGAAGTCGGGGGGGAATTCCGTAACCGGTTCGCCTTGACCCTGGCCGGAGCGACCAAAGTAATAGCGCGGCTTGCCGGTCCTGGTCTGCCCGCGGTAAAGCGTGTAGGTGACTCCTTTGCGATTGGTGTAGCTGACCGGCATCTTGACCCTCCTGGTTCTCCCCTCACATGGCAGGTCATGCGCCAGGCAGTGCCGTTTCTTTCTGCCAGGCAGAGCGCCAGAGGTCGCGCGGATCGGTTATGCGATCGTGTGAATCGTTTTCGACATCATGGCTCTCCCTCACTTTCCGACTCCCGCGTGGGTAGTATAGCATTACCAAGTTCTACACATACGCTCGAATGTGCGTTGCCATGAACTGCCTAACCTTGCAAGGCTGTGCTGGCTACTTTCATCATTTGGCTAAAAAAGTAACAAAGTCCTCCCTCTGAATAGCTCATTTTCCGAGTTGATGACGAAAGTAGCCAGCGCAGG
>CAZRMD010000469.1:0-1687 GCA_964601135.1 uncultured Actinomycetes bacterium
GTTGATCACCGGAATGATCGTCAAGTCGTGCTCGAGCGCCAAATGGTAGTTCGCAAGCGTCTGCGCTTCGATCCCTTGCGCGGCGTCAATGATCAGCAGTGCGCCTTCGCACGCCGCCAGCGAACGTGAGACTTCATAGGAAAAGTCGACGTGGCCGGGCGTGTCGATCAAATTCAAACGATAGAGCTGTCCGTCTTTCGCTCGATAATTGAGCGTAACGGGATGCATGCGAATTGTGATGCCGCGTTCGCGCTCGAGATCCATCGCGTCGAGCGCTTGTTCTTCCAGATCGCGCGCTTCGATGGTCCTCGTCAGCTCCAGCAGACGGTCGGAGAGCGTCGTCTTGCCGTGGTCGATGTGCGCGATAATACAGAAATTGCGGACATTGGCCGCCGTTTCGATGCGGTGCGGGGCGTCTTTGGCGGTCAAAATGTTTTCCCGGTTAGTAGTAGAGGTAACAGGCGTTGGTCTCTAGCCGCCCGACCAGCGGAACGATCACGATATTGAGTAATAGGATAAGAACGAGAAACGACCAGTCGATGCCTCCCGCGGGAGGGATTATACGCCGAATCGGCATCAACACCGGTTCGACTACTGCCGCCAGATAGTAAGTCCAGCGCCCGCGCAGGTCAGGAATCCACGATAGGACTGCGTACACCAGCAAAACGATGGTGTAAAGCCACAGCGCGTAATGGAGAACGTGGTAAAGCTGGCATAATACGGCACTCACGCCGCGCCACGTTCTACGGCAGCGACGCTAAGACTTGCGAAGGCACGCCGTTGAGGTACGGCGCCGGATCGACGGCTTTGCCGTTGAGCATCACTTGATAGTGCAAATGCGGTCCGGTTGAGAAACCGGTCGAACCTGCGAGCGCAATCGGCTCGCCCTTGCGCACGTACTGTCCGACCTGCACGTTGAACGCCGAAAGGTGCGCGTACCACGTGTGATAGCCGTTGCCGTGGTCGATATCGATTTTCTTGCCGTAGCCGCCGTCCCAGTCCGCGCTCACCACGGTGCCGGCGGCCGAGGCGCGCACGGTCTGTCCGTAGTCGGCGGCCAAATCGACGCCGGGGTGGAATTCCGTGTCGGGATAGGTGCGGTAACAAAAACATCCAACGACCGCGGCGCCCTCGACGGGATTTACCGACGGAATCGCGGCCATCATGCGCGCCCGCGCCAGCTCTTGAATATGGCGAACGTTGAGGACGTGCATGGTCAGGCGGCGCAGTGCGTTCGATTCTTCAACCGTCTGCTGCGAATCGGCGGCGAGAATATCCACGTGGCGCACGACCGCGACGAGGGGATTGCGCGTCAAGGAGTGTCCTTCCCAGGACATCTTTTTGAGCTTGTTGCTCTTGGGCTTCACGCCCATGAGCTGCTGAATTTCTTGATTCTGACGCTGCACTCGCTGGAGCTGCGAACGAATAGCGGCAGTTTGCTGGTCGATCGTCTTCAGCTGATCGCGCTGTGTATTCGTCAGCGTTTGGAGCGCTGCGACTTGATTGTGCGCGTGAACGACTTGGCCGACGACGATGCCGAGCGTCGTAAGCAAAATAACGGCGAGCGCGACGAGGCCGCCGACGATGTGATTGCGGGTCAGCTCGAAGCGATGAACCGTTTCGCCGCGCTGCGGCACGACTTTAATGAAATACCGTTCTTTGATCATCACCTAGCGTGCAGATCCCC
>CAZRMD010000470.1:0-1678 GCA_964601135.1 uncultured Actinomycetes bacterium
CGGTGTTCATGGCCTGGAGCATGTCGATCGCCTCGGCGCCGCGGACCTCGCCGACCACGATCCGGTCCGGCCGCATTCGGAGGGTGTTGATGACCAGGTCGCGGATGCTGACCCCACCCTTGCCTTCGACGTTGGGGGGGCGGGACTCGAGGCCAATGACGTGGATCTGCCGGAGCTGCAGTTCGGCCGCATCCTCGACGGTGATGATGCGCTCGTCGGCTGGGATGAAGCTGGAAAGAACGTTGAGCGTCGTCGTCTTTCCCGAGGAGCCACCGCCCGCCACCACGATGTTCATGCGGGCGTTGACGCAGGCCTTCAGGAAGGTCGCCATCTCCTGGGTCAGCGTGCCATTGGCGATCAGGTCGCCGATCTGCAAAGGATCCTTGCGCATCTTGCGAATCGTGACCGATGCACCCTTGACGGCGAGCGGCGCAATGATCACGTTGACGCGGGATCCGTCGGGAAGACGGGCGTCGACCATCGGGGAGCTTTCATCGACGCGCCGGCCCACCCCGGTAACGATGCGCTGGATGACTTGCATGAGGTGGGCATCGTTGTCGAAGCGAATGGCAGCCCGCTGCATCCTGTTGCCCCGCTCGATATAGACCTTGTTCGGGCCGTTGACCATGATGTCGGAGATCGCCTCGTCGGAGAGCAGCAGATCGAGCGGACCGAAGCCGAGGATGTCGGCCAGCAGTGCGCCCAGAAGCTGCTCTCGCGTTTGCTTCGTGAGGGTGATCCGGCGGGATTCCAGGTACGCGTCGAGCACCTCGGTGGCCCGCTGGCTGATCGCTTCACGGTCGAGCTCGTTGGCCCGCTCACCCAGCTCGCCGATGATGCGGTCGTGCACGGCAGCCTTGATCTTGTGCAGCCGCTCTGCCTCGGGCAGATCGGCCAGGTTGCCCCCGGTCGCACTCGGGGCGGTGGAAGCCGGTTTTGGAGCCGCCGCCACGCGCTCGGCCAGAGTGGATGGCGGGGTTGCGGGAGCGGGTGGCGCGGCCGGACGAGCGACCGGAGGAGCGGCCGGCTGGGGTGCCGCGGGCGGCACGGCTGGCCGCGGCGCCGGCGGTAGCGGCCGAACGGGCGCGGCAACCGGCGGCCGGGCAATGGGAGGAGCCTGGGCCGGCCTGGCCGGCGGCGGTGGTGGACTTTTGGGTGCGGGCGGGACGGGAGGCTTCGGAGGCTGGTTGCTTTGGGCGGGAGGGTTTGGCGGCGGGGTCGGGCCACCGGGCTCGCCCTGGGATTTTTGAATACGTTCGAGCAGCGACAAGGCGTTCCTACCCCCAGTTCGTTCGTATTGGCGAACCGAGCCGAATGCTACGTAGCAAGCCTTACGAACCAGACTGCATGGGGGTAACAGGCCGATGGCACGCCTGCCACAGCACTCAGGCGGGCCGGTGACCCCGGGTGGCATGGTGCACGCGGACCGAATTCAAGCTACGATGGGCGCCAAATCTCGACCGGAGGTCTTGCACATGTCATTGCACACGATCCTGCTCATCCTGGCGCTCATCTGTTTCATCCTCGAGGCCCTTGGCAGCCGGATGCGGTTCCGCGCCCCTTTCGGACTGATCGGCGCCGGACTGGCGTTTTTGACGGCCGGACATATCTGGTAGTCAGTCTCTAGAGGAAGCCAGGTGCGCCCTGGCTTCCTTTGTTATGAACTCTCGACCCGACT
>CAZRMD010000471.1:0-1675 GCA_964601135.1 uncultured Actinomycetes bacterium
GAGCAGCGGTGTGTTTTCCTGCTCTGCCCCACCTCCAATCACACGATACCAGACGCGGTATCCATCTTCTACAGGCAGAAAACCTTCACTATTATGCAGTGTCATGTGCTTATCCTTTCTAAACGCCTACAAATTTACAGGGAAGCGAGTAATTACCTTACATATTTTGCTGTTCTGCTGGAGGCGCCTCCCTCAGCAGAAAGCGGCGAATTTTCCCGGTCGCGGTCTTCGGTAGCGCCGGTACAAACTCAATCCAGCGGGGATATTTGTAGGGCAGCACGCGTGTTTTCACGAAGGCTTTGAGTTCTTCAGCGAGCTCTGTAGAGGGTTCTCAGCCATTTTGCAATACGACGAATGCTTTGGGTTTGATCAGTTGGTTCTGGTCCTGGGCACCCACTACCGCTGCTTCGAGAACGTGCGGATGCGCGATAAGTGCTGCCTCGATTTCAAATGGCGAAACCCACTGCCCATTTACCTTGAGCATATCATCGTTGCGTCCACAATACCAGAAATAGCCGTCCGCGTCCTGGTAATAGGTGTCTCCCGTGGCAACCCAGTGCCCTCTGAATACCTCTTTTGATTTTTCATGCTTGTTCCAATAGCAGGTGGCCGCGCTATCTCCCGCTACGAGCAGGTTGCCTATCTCTCCTACAGGCACATCCCGTTCTTGCTCATCCACAATTCGTGCCGCGTAGCCAGGCACGATTTTTCCTGAGCTGCCCGGCCTGTAGTCATCAGCCCTGTTGCTGATGAAGGTTTGTAGCATCTCCGTGCAACCGAGGCCATCGAGAATGAGCACGTGAAATTTCTGCTTGAAGCGTTGCAAAATCTCAGCCGGTAAGCCCTCACCTGCCGAGATACATAGCCGTACCGAGGAGAGGTCGAAGCGCTGCTCTGCTTCAGGGAATGCTAGCATGTTGGCGTAAAGTGTGGGGGTCGCGAAGAAGAGTGTAGGGTGATGGCTATCAATGAGTTTGAAAACTTCTTCGACAAGTGGGTGTCCTGGATAGTAAAGCGCGCTGGCACCTGCGGAAAAGGGATAGTACAGGCTATTGCCCAGACCGTAGGCAAAGAAGAGCTTGGAGGCAGAAAAAGTAATATCATCGGCGCGGATGTTCAGGATGTGCTGCGCAAAAGCCTCGGCGCAGCAAGTCATATCGTGTTGCAGGTGAATACAGCCTTTGGGGAAGCCTGTACTGCCTGAACTGTAGAGCCAGAAGGCACTATCATCTTTGCAGGTTGGGGCGGCTGTCAGTTGCGAGGAGGCTTGTCCGCTCCATGCCTCGAAATCATGGAGCGAAGCAGTTTCTGCTGCTCCACTTTGCGTAAGGCCGACAACGATGACATGGCGTAGATATGGCAAGTGTGGCAATACCGGTTGCAGTGCTTGCCAGAGAGCCTCGTGGATAAAAAGCACTTTTGCCCGGCTATCGTTGAGCAAATATTCATAGTCGCCCGGTCGCAACATGGTGTTGAGGGGCACAGGGACGGCACCGATCTTGATGGCGCCAAAGAATGTTGCCGCGAATTGTGGCGAGTCCAGGAGCAAGAGTGCTACCCGTTGCTCCATCTCGACCCCCAGGTTAAGCAGACCGTTGCCAACACGGTTGGCAAGTTCAGCGATGGTGGCATACGAGTAGGTATTGCCTTCGTAATAAATAGCAGTTTTTTCACC
>CAZRMD010000472.1:0-1674 GCA_964601135.1 uncultured Actinomycetes bacterium
CAGAGGGCGGGGTTGAATGGTTCGTGTCAACCGACGGTACGGACGGCGGCGGCAATACCATTCGCGTTACGAGAATGACGGACTATTTCAGCGACAACCCGCAGTTCGAAGCAACATCACTGCCCGTCACGCCCTACCGGAACGCGTCCTCGGCGTTTCAACCGGGCGGAAGGATCACCACGTTTCCGAATACGACAACCACGCAGGTTCAGTACCACAAAGGCCATCTGGTTACGGCGATGGCATCCAGTATCGCTTCCGATGGCTTCACCTTTCCGAAGGGCCTCTATTATCAGATCGACGTGAACGATGACGACGTCTCCAGGCCGAGACTGATGCGCGAAGGCGTCATCGATCCCGGTCCAGGCGTCGCCGTGCAGATGCCCTCGGTTGATGAGGATCAGCAAGGCAATCTTGGCTTCACCTGGATGGAGTCCTCAGACTCCGAGTACCTGTCGATGTGGATCGGCGACCTGGACAGCAATGACGAATTCGCTTCGCAGCCGGTTGCTCCGGGCGGGGGTTTCTTTTACCGGTCGTCCCGGATAGGTGACTACAGCACCACCGTCCTCGATCCGTCCGATGACAGGACCTTCTGGAGCGCCAATGAATACATCGGCTCCGATGGCTCCAGGAATATCTGGCGGACTCACATCGCGTCTTTCTCCGCAAGATAAATCCTGGCCCGCTGTGTAGAGCCAAAGGTCTATGTGATCACGATTCGTATGCTGCGGATTTGGGCACTCCCTCTTGATCAGGAGTGCCCTTTCGTTTCTGAATTAGTGTGCGGCCCACTCGATCTTGGAGAGGTCGATGCCTTCCTTGACCATCTCGTAGAGCGGGGAGAGCTCGCGGAGCTTCTGAACTACGTCGATGATCTTGTCGGCGACGTAGTCGACTTCGGCCTTGGTGTTGAAGCGGCCGAGGCCGAAGCGGATGGAGCTGTGGGCAACATCGTCACCGAGGCCGAGGGCCTTGAGGACGTAGCTGGGCTCGAGGGTGGCGGAGGTGCAGGCAGAGCCTGAGGAGACGGCGACGTCGTTGATTCCCATCAGGAGCGATTCGCCTTCGACGTAGACGAAGCTCATGTTGAGATTGCCGGGCAGGTGGTGCTCCATGTTGCCGTTGACGTGGACGTAGTCGAGCGCGGTCTCGAGCTTGTTGCGGAGATAGTCGCGGAGCTCGGTCTCGCGCCTGGCTTCGGCTTCCATTTCGTTGAAGCAGATCTCGCAAGCCTTTCCGAGACCGACGATGCCGGGGACGTTGAGGGTTCCGGAGCGCATGCCGCGCTCGTGGCCTCCGCCGTTGATCTGCTCGGAAATCTGGACACGCGGGTTGCGGCGGCGGACGTAGAGAGCGCCGACTCCCTTGGGGCCGTAGATCTTATGGCCGGAGAGGGAGAGGACGTCGATGTTGTCCTTCTGGACGTCGACGGGAATCTTGCCTACGGCCTGCACGGCGTCGGTGTGGAAGAGGATTCCCTTCTCGTGACAGAAGGCTCCGATCTCGCGGATGGGCTGGACGACGCCGATCTCGTTGTTCGCGTACATAATCGAGACAAGGATGGTCTTGTCGTCGACGGCACGCTTGAGGTCTTCGATGTCGATGAGGCCATCGGCTCCGACGGGCAGGTAGGTGACACGGTAGCCGAGCTTCTCGAGCTTCTTGCAGGTG
>CAZRMD010000473.1:0-1661 GCA_964601135.1 uncultured Actinomycetes bacterium
CGGCCTCACCCTCATCCCCTTCGAGGAATGGCTGGCCCAGCACCCCGACCCCGACAACCCCGACGACCCCGACGACCCCGACGCCTCCCCCGGCCCTGGCTCCGCCCCCGCCGCCGACGCACCCCCGGACGACGTCCCCAGCGACCTCAGGCTCCCTCCACCCGCCCCTCCTGAAACCGACCCGGGGTGAACACCGACCTGGGGTGACACTGGCTCGTAGCCTGAATCGTTGTGGTTCGGCGGCGCGTCCGGGCACGTGATTACCCGCGGGGCTTGAGCCCGCGGCGCGCCTGGATGGCAACGAGATTCAACCCGATCGCGCATCATGTCTGGATGTGCGCGCTGTGGGTGCTGGTCGCGTGGAGCATAGCTGCTTCTCGGTCGCCGATCTTGAGCTGGCCAACATCCACCGGATGCGGATTTGTCATCGTCCGGAGAGCAGTTTGTCGTACTCGGTGTGGCTGCCAATCCAGAACCAGCGCATCTCACCGTCCTTGCGATAGCCCAGCGCGCGATAGTCGTCGTTGATCCGGACCGACCAAACGCCGTGGCGTCCCCTGACGTCCTTGAATTTGAGGCTAGGATGGAATGGGTCCTGAGAAAAGAGCGCATAGGCCTTATAGGCCTGTTTGCGTACGTCTGCCGGGAGCGCAGCGAACAGCTTCCAGAAGTGTTCCACCGTATGGGACTTCACTCCTCGTCACCCATATCCCGCGGCGTCGGAAGAGGCAGAGGCTCACTGCGCTCCGCCTCTTCGATCATCTGCCTTAGCACGTCGTCCGAGCGCGAATCGCTCAACAGGGCGTCCCAGAGGGCGTCCTTGAGCGCGCTCTCGATCTGGATCGCGAGCGCATCCTGCTCCTCTGGGGCGAGCTTTGCGGCGTGATCCACAGCCGCTTGCAAACGCTCCGTCAGCATGCGGTTGTTCCTCCCTTTGTCGATCGGCGGCTGCCACCAGTATAGCACCGCCGCGCGACGCCGCGTTGCCCCAACTCGGCGAAGGAGATCGACTCAGTGTGCGACATCTTCGCGCTCGGCGCGCTCGCGGGCCTCCCGGATCTCGTCCTCCGTCATGCCGAGATGGCGAAACCAATCTTCCGTCTCGTAGTTTGGCCCGTCGTTCTGGCTGGCCGCCGCGATCAGCCGCTCGATGACCGACTCCGGCGTTCGGCCCTCGCGCGCCGCGATCTTTTGCAGGGACTGATACGCCGCTTCTGATAGCGTGACCGACTGGGTCATGTTGTGGTCTCCGCACACGCATTCGTTGGTAGCGCTGACACCACGCATTTCCTGAAACTGATGCCCACCGACTCAAGGGACCCGATTTCAGGGCAGTGGATTGCGAGGAATCCAACCTTTGTGCTCTGCGAACTTGTAGAAGTCCCGCACATCACTCAACCGCGCGAGCTGAGTCCCAGCTAATGGGCTGTCCAGCAAGAGCAATTTACTTCCAGCCCACCGCGATCTCATTCAGCTTAGGCTTATCCTCAGCGTCCAGGTCGAGACCGGCTCTGCGGACGTCTTCGCGATACAAGTCAAGCGAGCGCATCCGGTCGCGAATGGTATCGGCGGCAAGTCTTCGCGCCTCCATGTCTCGCTTTCACTCAACGATCATGTCATCGACAGTCATGGAATGAGGCTCCTCTATCGCACGGCGAAGT
>CAZRMD010000474.1:0-1651 GCA_964601135.1 uncultured Actinomycetes bacterium
TCGCGCAGGAACGCTTGATCGCGTTGATGCGCCCGGCCCTGCTGGATGTAGAGCAGCACACACGCGATAACAAACAGGATCAGCGTCAGACTATCGAGGAGCGCGCCCGACAATTTATTCACAAACCCTGATGCAATCACGGGCACAAGCAGTACTCCTTCGGTTACTCCGAAGAGCAGCAGATAGCCTATGCCCAGCAGGAGTACCAGGCGCGTTTGTTTGCACAGCGTAATCGCCTCGATGGTGAGCGCGAGGCACAGACCAAATACCGCGCTGTCCGCGTGCGCGAGAAAAAAGGTCAACAGGACCAGCACGCCCTGCCCCAGAGCATACAACAAGAAAAACCGCGTTTTGTGCAGCGAGAAAGCAACCCAATGCAGCCCGCCCTGCAATACCATCAAGAGCGTAAAAGAGACCAGATCAAGCTGAACACTGTCCGCTGCTCCAGAGAGCGGCGCCTTGAGACCCACATTCACGTTCTGCATTGCTGCTTGCACACTTTGCAGATAGACCAGTCCCAACCATAAAAGAAGGAACCAGCGGAGTGGGGATTTGTGTGTGCTGCTGCTCATGTGCTTTTTCTTCTGTTCCCCGCCTGCCGTTGGAGGCGCCCTCAGCGTCCAACTGAGCGCTGCTCCTCGCGTCAGGGAAGGCTCATGGCCTTTTTTCCAGTATAGCATGGCTGGCCCGGCAGCACGATGGCAATTCCGGCAGCATCTGCTTGCCGAAACTACCTACCCCACCCTGCACAAGGCGGCAATGGCCCATTGCCGCCTTTACCGAGGCGCGCATGCTGGAAGTGCCGATGTGGCGCGCCTCTGGACGCCTGTACACTACTCATGAGCAAAGCCCGCCCAAGCAAGGACGTAAGAGCGGGCGCTTTGTGAGAAAGGAGATGGGCACATGAATGAAAGAAGCCCAACCACTCTGGAGCAGAGCAACTCCATTATTCAAGCGATTGCGGTCCACAAAACCTATGACACGGGCAAACTCAGTGTGTCGGCCCTGAAAGGGGTGAGTCTGCATATCCGACGAGGCGAGATTGTGGCTATCATGGGGCCAAGCGGTTGTGGCAAAACGACCTTGCTCAATTGTTTGAGTGGCCTTGACAGCGTCACTGCTGGCAGCGTGCAGATTGGCGGGCAGGATCTTCGTCACCTCTCAGACCGGGAACTCACCGCTTTTCGCGCCCGCGAGATGGGGTTTGTCTTTCAAACTTACAATTTGCTCCCGGTGCTGACCGGGCTGGAAAATGTCGAGCTTCCGCTGCTGGTCAGTGGCGTCTCCTCCAGAGAGGCCCGCGCGCGAGCCAGGGCCAGTATTGAGCGGGTGGGCCTCCTCGCCTGGGCGCGCCATCGCCCGGCGGAGATGAGCGGCGGTCAGCGCCAGCGCTTTGCCATTGCGCGCGCCCTGGCAACCATGCCCTCAATTGTCTGGGCCGACGAGCCAACCGGGGCGCTGGACAGCGTGACCAGCCAGGAAATTCTTGATCTGATGCTGAGCCTCAACCGTGAACACCATCTAACCTTTGTCTGGGTCACCCATGCCAAAGAAGTGGCGCGACAAGCCCATCGGTTAGTGACCATGCGTGATGGACGGATTGAAAGCGACAGTCAGGCGGGAGAAGAGCAGGAGCAACCATGAACACCAC
>CAZRMD010000475.1:0-1648 GCA_964601135.1 uncultured Actinomycetes bacterium
AGCTACAGCGCGACCTACGAGATTTATCGCGTTACCAAATTTCATGCTCTTTGCTAAAGCATTTCCGAGGAGGCCAGTGCTGAACAGGAAACCTGAGCGCAAAACAACGGGAGAAGCTCTTGAAGAGATCTCATTGCAGGGTGGGCAACTGACGCCCGGTATCGTACGTATGGGAGACACAGTACGAAGGCCACCAAAGGGCAATGCGGCTTTCGTCCACGATCTTCTTCTCTGGCTTGAGGGTCAGGGCTTTCACTTTGCACCACGCTTTTTGGGCACGGATGAGCAAGGCCGAGACATCCTCAGTTACCTGGAAGGCCATGCATGGTCAGACAGTGGCTCTGCTTTGCCGGATGATCTGCTGGTACAGGCAGCCAGAGTCATTCGTCGATTGCACGATCTCACGGCTGGCTCTCTACTGGCTCAGGGCCACGAAATTGTGGCTCACAATGAGCTAGGGCCACATAACACGATTTTTCACGAGAACCAGTTAGTCGGGCTGATTGACTGGGATGACGCGGCTCCTGGCACACGGTTGCGTGATCTGGCCAACGCAGTCTACAATTATGTAGATGTGGGCCACTGGGCCAACCAGACCGCTGATGAGCAAGCTCGACGCATTCATCTGATGTGTGCGGCCTATGGCTGGGACAATCCCATCGCCATTGTTAACGACTTCGAGGCCGATTTGCAGCAAGCGTTACGTAACCATCAACAGGCTGGTCGGACAGGAGCGGTCAGGGTTTTTGAGGAGGAGGTGGCCTGGATGCGTCTGCG
Source organism: uncultured Actinomycetes bacterium (assembly GCA_964601135.1). Lineage (GTDB taxonomy): Bacteria > Chloroflexota > Dormibacteria > CF-121 > CF-121 > CF-13. The sequence continues at coordinate 778 of CAZRMD010000475.1, forward strand.
GGCACAGGAGTTGCGACTGGCGTTGCGATAGTACAGAGAGCTATCACAGACGCTTGCTAACATGGAACTACTGTTTAGAATAAGGTAGTACTGGTAATATGTTCAAAAAAATTCTTATCGCAAATCGTGGAGAAATCGCCGTCCGTATCATGGCAACCTGTCGTGAGATGGATATACGCACCGTAGCCATTTACTCCGAGGCAGATCGACAGGCATACCATGTACGCGTGGCAGACGAGGCATATTATATCGGTCCCGCACCATCAACGCAGAGCTATCTGCGCATAGACGCGATAATCGACATTGCCAAAGAGAGCGGAGCAGAAGCCATTCACCCCGGCTATGGCTTTCTCTCGGAGAACGCGGACTTTGCTGAAGCATGCGAGCGGGCAGGGATTATCTTTATCGGACCACCTGCCGCCGCCATGCGCCTGATGGGCTCAAAAATCGCCGCCAAAGAACTCGCACAATCGGTTGGTGCGCCAACGGTGCCCGGCTACAATGGCGAGAGCCAGGACGATGAGGCGCTGGCAGATGAGGCCAGACGCATCGGCTTTCCTCTGCTGATCAAAGCATCGGCTGGCGGGGGCGGCAAAGGGATGCGCGCGGTATACTCTCCTGACGATTTCGTTGAACAACTTGCCGGAGCGCGACGAGAGGCCAGAGCTGCCTTTGGCGATGAGACCGTTTTCCTGGAACGGCTGATCCAGCGTCCCCGTCATATCGAGATTCAGGTGCTCGGCGATCAACACGGCACGCTGATCCATCTTGGAGAGCGCGAGTGCTCTATTCAACGACGTCACCAGAAAATCATCGAAGAAAGCCCCTCGGTCGCGCTCAATCCCTCCCTGCGTGCAGAAATGGGCAACGC
>CAZRMD010000476.1:0-1648 GCA_964601135.1 uncultured Actinomycetes bacterium
GCAGATCTTCACCGGGCAAGAGGATTTTCTCAACCACTACATAACAGGGCGGACGATCGAGCTCCCAATCGTGTCGTCCAAAAGCCTCTTGCATTTCCAACTCAATGCCGTTTTCAGCCAGAGGCGGACTGGGCTCCTCTCCCAGGCACTGGCTGGCTGCATATAGCATCTGCAAACGAATCAGGTACTGTCGCGGGTTGAGAAGGCCATCGCAATGATCAATGCGGAGGCCTTGCACGGCATCCGTCGCCAGCAGCCTGCGCAGCAGCTGATGCGTCGCCGCAAAAACCCGCGGATCCTCCATGCGTAGTCCGACCAGGTCGTTGATATCAAAGAAGCGGCGATAATTGATCTCTTCCCCCGAAACCCGCCAGTTTGCCAGCCGGTAGACCTGGGCCTCGAGCAGGCGATGCAGGTAGTCGAAGCTTCGGAGATCGCCGGGTTTGCCGTTGCACTGCTCGACAGCCTCTTCCGCGAGCTGCCGAATCCACGGAGATGTACGTAGCATGCGGGCAAGTCTCTCGAGTAGAGGACCGACTTTGCTCTGCCGCAGCTTCACGCGGTCAGGATCAGTCTCGCTGTGCGGAGGGAGGTCGCGGAGTTCTTGGAGTACGCTCGAGAGATCGGCGGCTTCGTCGCGGCGCCGTTCTTCGGTTTGGGCCGAATCCGATTTCGGCATTACCGCCTCAAAAATCATCGGTATGGAGCGAGGATCGAGAGGAAAGCGCTTGTCGTAATAGGCAACATACAAACCTTCGCCATCACACGCCAGGAGGATGTGGCCAGCCTCCAACTCGGCTCCGTACTGGTCGCCCAGAACCGGGAGCAGCAGTTTGTCGCGAAGCTCCGGTTTGAGAGGGTCCCAATCGAGATCGAAAAATGCAGCGAATTCTGAAGCGCGCCCGTTGGCGAGTACGTCGGTCCACCACGGATTGCTGCCGAACCCAATTCCCATGTGGTTGGGCACAAAATCCAGGATCTGGCCCATGCCGTAATTCTTGAGTTCTCGCACCAGCGCCCGCAGATCTTCGTCGCTGCCGATCTCCGGATTGAGTTGAGTGTGATCGGTGATGTCGTAACCGTGCGGGCTGCCCGGGCGCGCTTTGAGTATGGGCGATGAATAAAGGTGCGAAACACCAAGGGCGTGGAAGTAACCAACCAGCCGCCGGGCATGCTCGAAACGAAAACCGGAATTTAGCTGCACGCGATAACTGGAAACTGGCCGCGAGGAGCGCTTTTCCGCCGCAAGACGGTCAAGACACTCGGAGAGGCCGCTCGATTCCTTGGTAAGAACCTCGGGATTGGCTCGCATGGCGCGCAAAAGTGCCCGGAAGCCCGAGGTGGGCTTCCGCTGTCATTAGATGCGGAAACAACTAAACGTGACGGCCTAAGGTGATGCGCAAGCCCTGGGCGCTTTACTATTCCTTTGAAAAAATTGAGAATGAAGAGCTTGGAATAAGGAGCCACACAACGCAATGGTAGTGACTGGTGAGCTGATCCGCTTGATGAACTACGTCGATGATATTGCCGCCACCCTGCGGCGCATTCAGGCCGGTCTCCCCGGAATGACTGCGGAAGAGCGCAAACGCCTGGCCGACTACATGCGCAAAGCCGATCCCAATTACGTCGCCCTGATGGAAAGCCTGGA
>CAZRMD010000477.1:0-1646 GCA_964601135.1 uncultured Actinomycetes bacterium
GTTTATGCTATAATTCACAGTTGGCTGCAGCAGTCTCAACTGCTGCCATTTTGTCATTGAAATTATCTCTCGGAAAGTTACAGCCATCATAGTTCAGAAAGGATGCTATGGCCAAGAAGGATGAAATCGAAGTAGAGGGCAAAGTCCTTGAAGCCCTCCCGAACGCCATGTTTAAAGTTGAGATCGATGAGCAACACCAGGTTCTTGCAGTATTATCCGGGCGTATGCGCATGAACTTTATCCGTATTGTGCCGGGCGACAAGGTGAGAGTTGTGCTGTCTCCCTATGACCTGACACGCGGGCGTATTACATGGCGTGCGAAGTAGTGAGGTTGGCGAGGTTTCGAGTTCCTCACCCCTTCCAGGTTCCTCGTATCTGAATAGCATCTTGTGATGGCTGCGAGCGGGTAAACGAAAGATGGTACATCTACTCAGCGGCTGGAGTGTTTACCTGCACCCCTGAATGAAATTTGTCTATAGAGTTGTGGAGGGCAAGTCCATGAAAGTACGTGCCTCTGTCAAACCGCGTTGTGATAGTTGCAAGGTCATCCGGCGCAATCGCGTGGTGATGATCATTTGTAGCAAAGATCCGAAGCACAAGCAGAAGCAGGGTTAATAGCGGTTTCGCTTGCAAGTGGTTGTGAGCGATGCACCAATCTGGAGGAAAAGATGGCTAGAATTGCCGGCGTAGACATTCCTCGCGAGAAGCGCGTGGAGATTTCGCTGTGCTATATCTATGGGATCGGCCTGACAACAAGCCGCAAGATCCTGGAGCGAACGCGCATTAGCCCGGATACACGGGTGAAAGATTTAACGGAAGAAGAGGTCAACCGGCTTCGCGAAACGATCGACCGCGAGTATAAGGTCGAAGGCGATCTGCGCCGCGAAGTGGACATGAATATCAAGCGGCTGATCGAGATCGGCTGCTATCGTGGTATGCGCCATCGCCGTAACCTGCCGGTACACGGCCAGCGCACGCGCACCAACGCGCGCACGCGCCGCGGTCCGAAAAGAACGGTGGCCGGTAAGAAGAAAGCGGCTAAGAAGTAACGCCGAGGAGGGCATGAATGGCAGACAAGAAGAAAACGACAGGCAAGCCCAGGCGGCGTGAACGGAAGTCGATTCCTCGCGGCCAGGCGCATATTCAAGCAACCTTTAATAATACGATTGTGACGTTGACCGATCCCAATGGCAACGCTATCTCCTGGGGCAGCGCTGGCGGTCAGGGCTTCAAGGGCTCGCGCAAAAGCACTCCCTATGCCGCGCAGGTGACGGCCGAGTCCGCCGCGCGCAAGGCGATGGAGCATGGTCTGCGCCAGATCGAAGTCTTTGTCAAAGGCCCCGGCTCCGGGCGCGAGGCGGCTATCCGCTCGCTGCAACAGGCCGGCCTGACGATTACCGCAATCACTGATGTCACACCTATTCCGCACAATGGCTGTCGCCCGCCGAAACGGCGTCGCGTGTAACCGTGCTGTGCGCGTGAGGAGGATACAAACTACATGGCACGTTATACCGGCCCCGTTTGCAAATTGTGCAGGCGCGAGGGGGTAAAACTTTTTTTGAAGGGCGACAAGTGCTTGAATAACTGCACACTTGAGCGTCGCCCGACTCGTCCCGGCCAGCATGGCACGGGCCGCCCGCGCAAGG
>CAZRMD010000478.1:0-1645 GCA_964601135.1 uncultured Actinomycetes bacterium
TGGAAGACAGAGTCCTTGTGGCATAAGAGCTGCGTTTAAGCGGGGCGGCCTGGAGGAAATCACCTTCACGGAAAACTTGAGTAGGAGGTGATCATCGGTGGAAGCAAAGCCCTTCAGCAGCAGGTTGAACGACCTCGAGCGGCGCTTCGTGGAGTTGGAGTCGCGGATCCCAGATGGCTCGCAGAGAGAAGCCTTTTCGATCCTTCACGGCATGATCGGCGAGCTCTGGCGCAGCCTCCGGCCGGGCGTGATGCAATCGCCCAACGGACTCACGCTGCAGGACATCGCCGATCTCTACAAGACCGCGCCCAAGATGGACGGCACGGCGGTCAACCAGCCGCTTCCCCTGGCGTCCGTGGCGCCCGATTTCTCGCTCCCGGACGCGAACGGCCAGCTGGTCTCGCTCAAGGACTACCGCGGCCAGCCGGTGGTGCTGGTCTTCTATCCACTTGACTGGAGCCCGACCTGCAGCGACCAGTTGAGCCTCTACCAGGCAGACATGGCCGAGTTCCAAAAGCACGGCGCCAAGGTGATCGGCATCTCGGTGGACAGCATCTACAGTCATGGCGCGTGGGCCGCTGTGCGTAACCTGACCTTCCCGCTGCTCGCAGACTTCCACCCCAAGGGAGAGGTGTCGAAGCTCTACCACGTCTGGCGCGAGGAGGAGGGCTTCTCTGAGCGCGCCCTCTACGTGATCGACGGCGAGGGCAAGATCCGCTACGCAAACGTCTCGCCGAAGCTCGGCGAGATCCCGGACATCTACGAGCTCTTCGAGGTGCTGGGCAAGCTCAGCGGTGAACAGGCACCGAAGACGGCGGCATTTGTGGGGGAGGCGTGATGGTGATGATCAATACCGGCCGTTATGCTCCATTCGGCGTTCGCACCGCGCCTGAGTCCGCCCCGGTCGTGGTCTACGGCACGCGCTGGTGCGCGGCGTCGCAGATGGTCCGCCGGTATCTCGACCGGATCGGCATTTCGTACCGCTACGTCGACCTTGAATTCTCACCGGGGGCTGCCGAACGTGTGGCCTGGCTGACCGGTGGGTATGTCAGCCATCCGACGGTTTCGGTCGCCGGCGAGGTGCTGGTGGAACCAACTCTCGACGAGCTCGACTGGGCGCTCTCGCGCGCCGGTCTGATCTGACGTGGATGGCTCCAAGGTTGTGAGCTGCGGCGGTTGCGGGCAGCGGAACCGCCTCCGATCCGCGGCGAACGGTGCGCCGCACTGCAGCAAGTGCGGCGTACCTCTGCCCTGGCTGGTCGACATCACCGCCGATGATTTCGCAGCAGGCGTCGAGCAAAGCCCGCTCCCGGTGCTGGCTGATTTCTGGGCGCCCTGGTGCGGCCCGTGCCGCATGGTCGCGCCCGTTGTAGAGAAGCTGTCCCTGGACCTCGCGGGCAAGCTGAAGGTCGCCAAGATCAACACCGACGAGCAGCCGGAGCTCGGCAACCGGTTCGCCGTCCGCGGCATACCGACACTAGTACTTTTTGCCGGCGGCCGCGAGTCGGATCGAGTCACGGGAGCGATGCCGGGACCGGCGCTGCGAAGCTGGGTCGAAGCCCGGCTGACAGGGGCTCGAAAAACGGCTTGAATCCGGAGGCGTGTGAGTGGTAATTTTCGTGGCAAGGGCGTCTGGAAAACGAGG
>CAZRMD010000479.1:0-1636 GCA_964601135.1 uncultured Actinomycetes bacterium
GACCGGGCTGCCATTGTTGTAGAGCGCGACCGTGACCCCGCCGACGATCGTGAAAACCTGGCCGTTGCTGCCGGTCGCACTCCAGGTCGGAACGCCGCCGGCGACCGTGAGCACCGCGGTGTTGCCGCCCGCCGCTGAAAGACCAGTCCCGCCGTTCGTGACGCCGAGTACCCCGGTGACGTCGCTCGACGCGAGGTTGACCGCTCGCGCGGCACCGTCGACGACGCCGCCGGTGACGTGAACGAAGCCCGTGCCCGTCGGCGTCGACAGGACGCTGATCGTGACGTCCGTCCGGCCGTTGGTGGGGTTGTCGGCGGCGGTCGCGCCCGACGCGAAGTTGAGCACCGCCTCGGCGGGCAAGAGCGCGCCGGCGATAGCGATACGCTTGACGCCGCCCTGGAAGAATTGATCCAACCAACTCATGTCATGTCACTGCGGCATATTCGTCTGTCGCCAGACGCGGGCTGTGAATACGTAATCGTTTGCTAAGCCAACAAAGAGCCCTGCTGACGAGCTGGTGATCATGTAGGGCGTGATCACTACGTTCCCAGCCTGGCTGGGAAACACGGTCCCCTTCAGGTTCACCGGCGTAAGCATCGAGCCGTTGGTGACCGTCCCAACAGCAATCGTTTGCATGCTCTGGCCAGAACCGACGATTCGCGACGCCGCCGACAGTGCGCCGCCAGGGGGCTGCGCCTGGGAGTACAAGGCCGCGCCCATAACCACGCCGGCGACGAACGTGCCGCCGGCCTGGGGCTGAGAGAACAGAGACGTGGCTAGTTCAACCTCAACAAGATCGCCGAGGACGACGTTCGAAAGCGTAAAGGTCACGGCAGCCGACGCCCCGTTTGCGCCTTGATTGGCGAAGTACACGCCGGGGTTCGTGCACGGAGTCTGCGCCCACGGCAACGGCGGCGTGGCACCCTGTCCAGCGCCGCTGTCGAGAGTCAAGATCAGTTCCTGCGCTAGCTTGTACTTCCCCGTCGTCACCGCCAGGAACGCGCTGCGATCGAGGTTCGCATTGAGCGGAACGTTCACGCTCGCCGCGTTCATCGGGTCCGTGAGGTCGCTCGGGATCTGGGCACCGCCGATCGTCAGCGGCTGCACTTGACCCGTCGCCCCGCCGACGCCGTTGCCCGTGGCGTTGATCGTGAATTGCGTGGCGCTCTGCACGGCGAGCACCGGAAATATCCCGTTGGCCGCCGTGTTCGTCTGGTGCCCGGTGATATCCACGTAGTCGCCGGCGGAGAGGCCGTGCGCTGACGTCGTGGTGATCTGGATCGGGTTCGCGTTCGTCGATGAGGCAATGTTGACCGCCAGGGTGAGCGCGTTGGTTATGATCAAGGCCGGCTGGCCTTTATAGGTTGAGGGCATGTCAGGCTATTCCATCGCCGTATCGAGCGTTCGCGAACCTAGCAGGAACGGCAACGCCATTGACCCACTTGTGCCATGGACCAAAGTCGCCATTCGGATTATGCACGTCGTCTGCCGGTTGATTCGGGTCGAACAACGTTAAGTCGAACGAAAGAATCATCCAGCGAAGCCACGAGTGGGCGCCTTTCCAGAGATTCACGAGGCTCTGCAATCCGGTCCAGTAGCCCACGGGATTCACGGTTCCCCAACCCATGACGCCGGT
>CAZRMD010000480.1:0-1636 GCA_964601135.1 uncultured Actinomycetes bacterium
CACTCCGGGTTTCTTTAAACGTACCGCCGATGGAAACTGGGAGCCATTCCAGCAGTTCGCATCCCTGCCCCATCTCGACTGGTCCGAGCCAAACCTGAAGTTTGTTGACCTGACCGGCGATGGACTCGCGGATATCTTGCTCACTGAGGATAGTCTTTTTTCCTTCTGGCCGTCGCTTGGCGAAGCGGGCTTCGGAGAAGCTGAGATGGTGCGAACACCGTGGGACGAGGAGTGCGGCCCAAAGGTAGTGCTGGCCGATGGTACGCAGACCGTCTTTCTCGCTGATATGTCTGGTGATGGATTGAGCGATATTGTCCGTATCCGTAACGGTGAGGTCTGCTACTGGTCAAATCTCGGTTATGGCCGCTTCGGGACGAAGGTGAGCATGGACACTGCACCGCGCTTCGCTGACGAGGAGCGTTTCGACCCTCGCCGTATCCGTCTCGCTGATATTGATGGTTCTGGAACCACTGATCTCCTTTATATGAGCTCTGACGGTGTGCTGGTCTGCTTCAACCAGTCAGGGAACTCCTGGGCAATGTCGCAGCGCCTGGCTATCTTCCCAACCGCTGACAACGTGAGCGCGGTACAAGTGACCGATCTTCTGGGGAACGGCACTGCTTGCCTGGTCTTGTCGTCACCTCTCCCTGGCGAGGCCGTTGAGCCGCTGCGCTATGTGGATCTGATGGGTGGGCAGAAGCCGCATCTAATGGTGGGTACGCGCAACAACCTGGGCAGCGAGACCCACCTGCGCTATGCCCCATCCACCCGCTTCTATCTCGCCGATAAAGTAGCGGGAAAGCCGTGGATAACGCGGCTGCCATTCCCGGTGCATGTTGTTGAACGGGTCGAGGTCTTTGACCGGATTAGGCACAACTGCTTTGTCACCCACTATGCCTACCATCATGGCTATTTCGATGGCTTCGAGCGCGAGTTCCGTGGTTTTGGCATGGTTGAGCAGTGGGATACGGAAGAATTGGCTGCGCTCACAGTTGATGGAAACGTCCTATCAGCGAGCAATATCGATGAGACTTCCTCTATTCCGCCCATGTTGACCCGCACATGGTTCCACACTGGTATCTTTATCGATAACCGGCGCATTAGCCGCCAGTTTGAGGATGAGTACTATTACGAGTCAGACCTGAACGCAGGCGTTGCCGGCTTAACTGCTGTGCAGTTGGAGGCGATGTTGTTCGATGATAGCATTCTGCCCGAGGCTATCCGCCTGGCTGATGGGACGCGCCAGCCGTTTACGCTCTCTGGCGACGAAGCACAGGAAGCCTGCCGCGCTCTGAAAGGTTCGCTCCTGCGCCAGGAAATCTACGCGCTGGATGGCACGGACGCGGAAGATCGCCCCTATAGCGTCTCGGAGCATAACTATACCATCGAATTGCTGCAGCCACAGGGCGTCAATCGGCACGCCGTTTTCTTTACCCATGCGCGAGAGGCCGTCGATTTTCATTATGAGCGCGCGCTGTTTGAGGTAAATGGCCAGAAGGTTGCCGATCCACGTGTGAGTCACAGTATGACGCTGGCCGTGGATACTTTTGGCAATGTCTTGCAAACAGTCGCGGTTGGTTATGGGCGTCGCTATAACGAGCCGGACGATCCCAACCACCTGTTGACTACCGACGAT
>CAZRMD010000481.1:0-1630 GCA_964601135.1 uncultured Actinomycetes bacterium
GACTGTACATGTGGGAATTCCGTGAGCGCAAATGTTGATACATCGGTGCGCGATCTGCCCTCGCATCTCGAGGAAAGACCCACTCACCGATTTATCCTGATTTCATCCAGAGAATTCCCAAATGTACATCTATCCAACTGAAAAGAGAGGATTCTTGCTCCTTGTACGTTATTCTTCTCATGGCAGCACTGCTGTAGAGCAAATTCAACCTTGAGGAGGAGAATATATGATAGCCCCACCTCTCCCACCACGTTCGCGAACGTCTCTCATCCTTTCCGCACTGGGTTTTGCTCTCCCGCTAGCCCTTGCTCAGGGAAGTCTGATCAGTCTTTTCTTTGGTTTGTGTCTTCTCCCCCCTCTCCACCCCTGGTTTGTTGGCATACTTCCCTGGCTTTTCGGCATGCCAATCAGTTTTGCGTTCACGGGTGGATTGTGCGCATTAAGAACGACCAGCCACATCTCGGATGAAACCATCAGTGAGAAGCGAGGTCGTCTCAGCGGCTTTCTCATGGGGCTTTGTACTCTTCTTCTCGGGCTTTGTACTCTTCTTCTCCTGTTTGTCTGGTATACCAACTGGTGGATCCCAACGTTATCTGCCCAGCCTCCTCTGGGCTGTGTTCCCCATGGGACTCCTCTGGGCTGCATGAGTCCACAGTTTGGTGCGAGGTGGAGTTTGGCAGCAATAGTACCCCCTGTCTTTCTGGCCTTTCTGCTGGGAAACCTCTTCTTCGTTTCCTTTGCGATGCAAAGCGGGGCATTCATTGGTCGGTTGAGAGCACGTCAAGCATTGGAGAGGCGCTTCAAAGAGGAACAAGGAATGCTTGTCATTGAAGCAGACAGGCACAGGTAATCGGGAAAGAACCAAACATTCCCGACAAAGAGCAGCGATGTATCAACATTTGCGCTCACGGAATTCCTACATGTACGTGTGGCCCCTCAACTCATTCTTAAACTAGCACCATTGGTTAATAGGAATGACATTTCTCATAAGTGGATTTATAGGTATTATTGTATTTTTATATATATCGGGAGTTTACAGCAAGAAATTAATAACAAATATGGGAAGGTAATTAAGGTAATTATTAAGAGAGATAGGAAGACCCTAGAGATATTTTCTTCCGATCGTGAGGCACTCGAGAAACATTTGGAAGAAGAGAATCTCCGTTAAGGGCTAATCAGCCTCAGCAATTAACAGAACTCTTACTGAAGCGTACAGATGGAAAATGGGCTTTATATAGTATGCAAGGTGGCCCATTTTGTACGAATCCTTGTTAGGATGTTGTCATGAGGTGTGCTGCGTGCTACTCTGCCTCTGTTCAGTGGGCACCTGGACTTGTTTTATCAACCGCGCCGGGCAGCCGACCAGTCAACGGGCAATACTGGCGGTGCTTCTGGCTGGTCTCGCCGCCTTCCTGGTGAGCCTTCTCTTGCTAGGGTTAGCCATCGCTCTCTCCATTTCCGGCCCCGATCAGGGGGAAGGTGCAGGTCTCACGTTTCTCTCCGATGCCGCAACGATCACCTTCCAGGGCCTCCTGTGCCTCCCGGTTGTCTTGCTAGCAAGCGTCTTGGTCGCCACATTGCAGGCGCGCACGAGCGTCTCCTCGAAGGGATCGTCGATCTAAAACCGCGT
>CAZRMD010000482.1:0-1618 GCA_964601135.1 uncultured Actinomycetes bacterium
TCGTCGACCAGAACCCAGGCAAAGCCGAGTCCCACCGAAACCGCGCATAGGCCCGATGCCAGAGCACGGGAGCGGCGCGCACGGAGCGAGGCCCGTCCGCCGTCGAATGTGTAAAGCTGGAGGTGTGTAGCGAGCATGCCTGGCGTGCCACTGCCATACACCAGAAACACGTATTGGAAGAGAAGCCAGAGGATTGTTCCGGCAGCGAGGAGAGAGAGCAGCTCAGCGCGAAAAGGGATCGTAGCCGGAACGACCTTACCAACGCCGAAGGCAAAAATGCCGAGTGCCAGCATGACAATCATTGTGTCCACCAGCGCCGAAGCCACGCGTTGTCCGAGAGGCGCGGGACGAAGCAGCAGCTCCAGTTCGGCGGCCAGGGTGTTCTCTACGGGAGCCTCGTCCAGACGAATGTCGGCAAAGCTCGGCAGCAGTTCCATCTGCTGGGCCAAAGGAGCTTCCATCGGGCGCGGCGCCTGAGGCGCCGGCTCCGCCAGTTCGATTTCAGTGATCAAAGGTGCAGAGGCGCGTTCACTCTCAACCACATAACGCGGGAAGCGAATCACCTTGGTAGGCCGGAGACGGGCGACCGCTCCCGAGCCAAGCTCCATATGACTCTTGATGGCGCCCATTTTTTCCCTCTTCGAGTCGTGGCTTAAGGACTCGCTGGCTGGAGTGATAGCAGCCTGGGGCACCGAAGGAGGAAGGCCAAGCCGCCGCTGTGGGGCCGGGCCGGCTGTCACCGCCAACGCTTCCTCGGCGGGAAAGTCGAATTTCAATGATGCGCTGTCGCCGGGGTGGCGGCGTCGAGCGCGGTGACGGTCTACACGCAGTGCCACTTCCTCCCGCCAGGTCCGTTGGTCGGAGCGCGCGCGCACCTGGGCCGCTAGATCGTCAAGCGAGACAGGCTCCGCGGCCGGACCGCCGGTCCGCGGAGCGATGTCGACAACGGCGGCCTGGCCGGCTTCGTTCTCGCCGGCCTCGTCCATAATCCGAGGATGAGTGGCGACGGCCGTGCTGCGCAGAGTGTGGGCGCACGGATGTGGCTTCCCGCAGACAGTGCAAGTCATGAGGCCGTGTTGTGGGGGTTCGCCAGAACCAGAAAACGCGCAATCAGCTGTGCTTTGCTTTTGCAAAAGACGACATGTTAACTTGCCAAGCTGATCTTACAAATGCGTCTTCAACTTAACTTTGTTATCACAGCGGCCTGGCTTTGTCATCTGTTTCCCGCGTCCCTCCCGGTGACCAGCCAGGCGCTGCCCACGGTACAGGCTGAGCAGAAATCTTCGCAGCAAGCCGGCTGCCACGTGGAGTTGACGGCGCCGCCGGGAAAGCCGGCCGAGCCATCAAGCCCGGGGACGAGCCAGGCTCCCCCACCACAGTCTCCCAGGATTGTGATCAGCCCCGACCAGCCGGTGACGATTGACGCCGCAGAATGCGAAAAAGTGGGCGACCTCTACACCTTGCGCGGCCACGTGCAGATTAAATTCGATAGTTATATCTACCGCGGTGACAGCGTGGTCTACGACTCCGTTTCCGGCAATGTAACGGCCAGCGGCCACGCCGCTCTCGATGGCGGACCGCGCGATATGCACATCACGGCCACGCACGGCACTTACAA
>CAZRMD010000483.1:0-1616 GCA_964601135.1 uncultured Actinomycetes bacterium
GTGGACCCTCACGCGCGACATCGGTGACCTCCTGCTTCTCGGCGAGTGATTGCGTAACAACCGCCTGACCCCGCGAGGTTAGGCGGTGCATAGGGAGCCGCCGTTGCTCCTCCGTGGCGACTCTTCCCCCAGTCAGCTCGGTTGGACGACGAAGCGATCCCCCTGGGGTTGCCGTCGACGCAGGTCTGCAGGGTGACCATGGGTGCGGTGCCGCGGGCGTCCAGCCAGCGAAGGCCGTCGTAGCGAACACGGCCCACCACCCGGGTGACGCGCAGCTGGTCTGCCGGCCGGTTTCGAAGTCATGCAGGCGACGGCGGTCGCCGCGGGCCGTCGGCTAACTCCGGAACAGCTCGATCGCGCCGGCCTCGTAGCGCTGAAACGAGGACGGCATCGGCAGATTCGCGGCCTCGCGCGCGGCCTGAACCTCGGGATGAGCGGTGAAGACCGGCACCTTCTCGGCCGCCTCCCAGACGTTGACGATCATGAGGCCAGTCTCCGTCTCCGTGGTCACGCTGGCAATGCCGCCGAACTGGGGCGCGATACGGCGGACCACCGGATCGAAATGCTCCTCCTTTCGGCGCAACAGATCCTCCGGGTCGCCATCAAGCGTGTGGACAGTCACGTAGGCCATATCGTTCTCCTTGGATTCGTTACCGGCACCTGCTGTGCGATGGTAACATCGGTCACGACTTGAGCGAGGATCAGGCTCCCGGGCGTCTCAGCGTCGTCCAGGCACTCGCCAACAGCTACGACCTGAGGCAAGGCCGCGACGATTTCGCAACGGCTGGAGAGGCGACTGATTGGCTTCTAGCCCACGGCCTCCTGCAAGCCGGAGGGCGAATCGGCGAAGCCGAACTGACCGGCCTGCACGAGTTCCGCGCGGCCCTGCGGGCTCTGCTGATGGCGAACAACGGGGCTCCGAGTGCCAAACGGGACAACGAGATCGTCAACCGTGCGATCAGGGACTCCGGCCTCCAGCCCAGATTCGGTCATGGCGGTGCGCTTGAGCTCGAGGTTCCCGCTGATGGGTTCGAGGGCGCGCTCGGCCGGCTGATGGCGATCGTCTGCGACGCGGTCATCAGTGGCAACTGGAGGCGCCTCAAGGCATGCCCGGAGGATGCGTGCAACTACGCCTTTTATGACCGGTCGACCAACAACTCCCGAATCTGGTGTGACATGGCGCGCTGCGGGAGCCGGGTCAAGATGCGGAGCTATCGGGCCCGGATCAAGCGGGCGTCAACGGAGAGTTGAGCGCGCGCCGCACCGGTGCGGTCGCCACCGGCCGACTGGAGGCAGGACCTCGAGCTCCTGACCCGGCCTGATCGAGGCCGGCAAGGTGAAGGCAGCGGTCGACCGGATCTACCTCTCGCTGAAACGGCCGAGGCAATCCGCTACCTGGAGGCAAGCTCGTGATCCGGGTGGCGGACGGTGGGTAGGCGCCGCTGATCGGTGCGACCTCTAAAGGCTCGCGAGTTTCTGGTCAGCTCATTGCCAGTAGTAGGACAGAGACGTCGAGCTTAGCTTGGGGCAGCTCGTCAGCGTGTCTTCGAGGACGGGTCCTCCGGAACCGTTAGGGGCAGCCCGAAATACGTGAGCACGCTGTCTTCGAAGCGGGT
>CAZRMD010000484.1:0-1615 GCA_964601135.1 uncultured Actinomycetes bacterium
CGGCACGGCAACAGTGGCGGCTCCCCCCAAGTTCCGCACGATCATCACCGCCTGCCCGCACTGCTTCAACACCATCAAGAACGAGTACCCGCAGTTGGGCGGCAACTATGAGGTCGTTCACCATTCAGTCTACATCGAGCGGCTGCTTGAAAGCGGCCAGTTAAAGCTGCCGGAGGGCTTTGACCGGCGCAAGCTGACCTACCACGACCCCTGCTTCCTGGGCCGCTGGAACGATGTCTACGACGAGCCGCGCAAGGTGCTCAACGTCATCAACGCTACAGGCGTAGAGGAGATGCGCCGCAATCGCAACAAGAGCTTCTGCTGCGGCGGCGGCGGCGGGCGCGTCTGGATGGAAGAGAAGATTGGCAAGCGCATCAATCAGACGCGCGTCAACGAGGCGCTGGAAACTGGAGCCGATACGCTGGCAGCCGCCTGCCCCTTCTGCATCACCATGTTTGAGGATGGCATCAAAGGCGTCGAGGCTGAGGAACGCTTCAAGGTGATGGATATGGCTGAAATCCTCGCTGAAGCGTTGGAGAAAGCGCCAGCCACCACAACGGCTTCCTAACACAAGCACAAGGGCTATCTTCACAATGAGGGGATAGCCCTTGCAGCAAAGACATTAAATAACGTCAGGTTTGGATAGGAAGGTTCCTCCCGCGAGGAGAAAGCAGTAGACTTTCTCGTACAACAACCACGCGAGAGAGGAACCCTGCGATGAGTCTACTCGAATTGTTTTGCCATGTCGATGATTTCTGGCTGGCTTTTGCCCCGCGATGGAAACAGACCCTGCTCCACAGCGGACAGATCAAACGTCAGCGCAGCGGCCAACTTGCGGAAAGCGAAATCATGACCATCTTGATTCACTTTCACCAGTCGCATTATCGGGACTTCAAAGCGTTCTACCTCCAGCACGTCTTGGCGCACTTGCGGGCAGACTTTCCTGGGTTGGTGAGCTACAGCCGCTTTGTCCAACTGATCCCGTCGGTCCTGGTGCCCTTGGCTGCCTATCTGGAAACGTGTCGGGGCCACTGTAACGGTCTCTCCTTCGTCGATTCCACCAGGCTGGTGGTTTGTCACAACCGCCGCATCCAGCAGCATCGCGTGTTTGCGGGGCTGGCCGAGCGCGGCAAGGATTCAGTCGACTGGTTCTACGGCTTCAAGCTGCATGTGATCGTCACGGACCAGGGTGATCTTCTCGCCTGCTGTCTCACGCCAGCCAATGTCGATGATCGCCGCCCCGGACTCCAGATGGCCCAGCGGCTCTTTGGCAAACTGGTGGGCGATAAAGGCTATCTATCTCAAGACCTGGTGGCGCGGCTGTTGCAGCAAGGGATCGAGTTGCTTACTCCATTGCGCAAGAACATGAAGCCACGCCTGGTCCGGCTCAACGACAAGCTGCTCTTGCGCAAGCGGGTACTGATCGAAACCATCAACGATCAACTCAAGAATAGCTCCCAAATTGAACACAGCCGTCATCGCAGCCCAGCCAACTTCCTGGTGAATGTCCTCGCTGGACTCCTGGCCTATTGCCACCAACCCAAGAAGCCTTCGCTCCAAGTGCCATCAGAGGTCTTGGCCCTGATGGCTTCCTGATTAGCCAAACCTGACGTTA
>CAZRMD010000485.1:0-1615 GCA_964601135.1 uncultured Actinomycetes bacterium
CCAGACCTACTTCGTGGTCGCTCATTTTCACTACGTCATGGTGGGCGGCATGGTGACCGCCTATTTCGCCGGCTTGCATTATTGGTGGCCGAAAATCACCGGGCGGATGTATGTCGACGCCTGGGCGCGCGCGGCGGCGATCCTGATCTTCTTCGGCTTCAACCTCACCTTCTTTCCGCAATACATGCTGGGCTGGCTCGGCATGCCGCGGCGCTATCACCACTATCCGCCGCAGTTCCAGATGTGGAACGTGATGTCGTCGGCAGGCGCGGCGGTGCTGGCCGTGGCCTATGTCCTGCCGCTCTTCTATCTCACCTGGTCGCTGTTCAAAGGTCGGAAAGCCGGCCCGAATCCCTGGGGCGCGACCGGCCTCGAATGGCAGACGCCCTCGCCGCCGCCCAAGCATAATTTCGCCGAGACCCCCGTGGTGACGCGGGGCCCGTACGACTACCGGCCCGACGGCTTCATGCCCCAGGTGGGATGATGAGCGGCGAGCGCACCCCCGCCATCCAGTTCGCGACCCTCTCGCAGCAGTTCGAGACGGCCGAACTCGGCATGTGGGTGTTCCTCGCGACCGAGGTGCTGTTCTTTGGCGCCCTGTTCGCCGCGGAGCTGAGCTATCGGACGCTCTACCCGGCGGCGTTCCTGGCCGCCGCCCGGCACACCGAACTTGTCATCGGCTCCGTCAACACCGCGCTGCTGCTCACCAGCAGCGCCACGATGGTGACCGCCACATTCATGGCAAAAGCCCGAAGCCGGCGCGCCACGCGTCTGCTGCTCGGCGCCACGGCCCTGCTCGGCATCGCGTTTCTCGGGCTGAAAGGCCTCGAATATGCGAAGGAGTTCGACGAGCATCTGGTGCCTGGCCGACTGTGGGCCTGGGATAGCGAAACCGGCCCGGCCGGGCAGCTCTTCTATCTGCTCTACTACATCATCACCGGCGTCCACGCGATCCACCTGACGATCGGGATCGCACTCGTCCTCTACCTGGTAATCCGAACCAGGCAGCCTCGTTACCTCGACTTCAACTACACGACGATCGAGGTCATCGCGCTCTATTGGAGTTTCGTCGACGTGGTGTGGATCTTCGTATTCCCCGTCATTTATCTGGGGCGCGGCTGATGACCCGGCCGGTTGCCAGTGCGCTCATCGCCTGGGTGGCGCTGATGCTCCTCCTGGGAGGCGAGATCGCGACCGCGCTGCTCCTGCCGGGGCGGAACTGGGCGGTCGGGGTTTTGATGTTCTTTCCGGTGGTAATGGCGTCGGTCGTCATCGTGGTGATCATGAAGGTGCGCGGCAGCGCCCATCTGGTACGGTTCGCCTCCGCCGCCGGCTTCTTCTGGCTGGCGATCCTCTTGGCGCTGACGCAGGGCGATTATCTGACGCGCTCACGCTTTGTCACGCAAAATTGGCAGGCCGGTGGAGCTGCGGAGAAGATCGCTCCCTAGCTTTTTTGTTCCAGGGTGGCGACCCTCGCCGGACCTGCACGCGCAACCGCTTCCTCAGCTGGCTACCGATCGTGAGTCCATACTCGAGCCATATAAGCCCGTCTGCGAGAGCCCCCAACCCACCTCTTGTATTGGTAGCAGCGGAGGGATTTGAACCCCCGACCAAG
>CAZRMD010000486.1:0-1613 GCA_964601135.1 uncultured Actinomycetes bacterium
CATTTCCTTTGCTTATCAACCGAGAGCTTTTCTTGGGATAGCCTTAGGGGTTGCTACTCTTGATGAGTCCGGTGCAACATATCGCTCCTGGCTTGTGGAGTTGCTTGATGATCACCGGTGTAGAAGTTCTATACTTTACTACGCACTCCTATATGGTTATATTCGTTACATACTAACAGGAGAAACCATCTCAGTCGGCAATGTGAAACACTACACCGACTTGCAAGATTTGGCAACGTTAGAGTGGAGTATGCGACACAGGGTCGGGCGCTTACTTGATCCTCGCCTTGAATTATCCAGGCTACAATCCCAAATTCTGCGCATGTCTCTCGTAGGGGATACAAGTGAGTTCGATTCATCACAGGCTGCTGTGATATGGAGTGCTATTCACGCATCAGTAGCACGAAGCGTAGAACAATTGGTGTTATCACGTAATCATGTAGGTATGATCCTTAGGCGCTTTGAAGCGGCTTTACGGCGATGGCGGTGGGATGATTCAAATAAAATGAAGCGACCTATTACCTGGGCAATCACGAGTGAGCGAGAGGTTCAGGATATAGTATGGTTGATACTTCGCTCAGTGTTTGACGATGTTGTTGACGAAGAAACATTACCAAAACTAGGCCATAGTACTTACAAAGCAGATTTTGGTATCCCGTCCCTTCGACTTCTTATTGAGGCAAAGTATTGCCGGGAAGCGTCCGACTTCAAGAAAATCGAGAAAGAAATCATGGAAGATGCGGGGGCATACCTCATCCATACCAAGGATAGATATGATCGTATTTTAGTTTTCATCTACGACCACTCCTCGTCCGTGCAAGAGCATGCAGTAACAGCAACTGCCTTAAAGGAGTTACCAGGAATTGAAGATGTAATTATTGTTTCTCGCCCAAGCCAACTGCCAGCAGAATTGGTTAATCTAATGTAATAAGCTTCACTCCGGTTTAGATACTGGTCTGTTAGACGTCAATCATTTAGTACCATCGCATTGCCTCAAGGGAGAATCGTACCAGAAAGGAAACCGTTGCCTCATGAAACATTCTATCACGAGGATGGTTGACTTATCTTAACAAAAGAGATGGCTGTTCAAACTCAGTTCTGTCTGCTATACTTGCTGCGCAATAAGGAAAATAACCGGGGAGCCGAATCTATCAATAGATCTTTGAGAATAGCTCGTTATCTGGATGATAGGGATTGGCAATAATGACAAACCAAGACATAGCTCCAACGCGCATTGGCCTAAGGTCTTACGACATCGCAATTGGATTCCGTAACATTGACGATCGTAATGCAACCTTAACAAAATTTAACCATACGCACACAGCGGGAATGGCCGCGCTTCTTGCTGGAGCTATTAAAGGACGAGACGTAATACCCAACGCTCAGGCACTCAAGGAGATTGCGGCTGAAGTTTTGAAGATCAGCCCCTGGGCTTTCGATAGAGTGGTCACTGAACTTGCTGATCTCGATATGGTCCGAGACATACAGAAGAAAGCAGGAGAGATCGTATCTTTTTCAGAACGAGTTCCCCTTTGTACTGGCTACTTGGGATATCCGTTCTAAAAAAAGAGCGTGAAAGATGGCTCTAACCATTCCTTTTCTTTGCTCTTTCT
>CAZRMD010000487.1:0-1611 GCA_964601135.1 uncultured Actinomycetes bacterium
GTCTAGCAAGCGGCTAGCCCACGGCGACATCATCGACGGCGTCGTGGTTCGAGTCGATCCCGACGAAGTCCTGGTCGATGTCGGTTCGAAATCAGAGGGGGTGATCTCCAGCCGGGAGCTGGGGACGCGTGACACCGGCGGTGCCCCCGAGCTGCACGCCGGCGACCGGATCAAGGTCTTTGTCCTCCAACCCGAAAACGAAGACGGCAACGTCGTGCTGTCGCTTCGACGGGCACGCGCCGAGTCGGTCTGGGTGAAGGCGCAGGAGCAGCAGGTGACCGGCGAGATGATCGACGCCGAGGTCCGCGAGCAGAACAAGGGCGGCCTGATCGTCAACGTGCTTGGGCTGCGCGGTTTTCTGCCCACCTCGCAGGTCTCGCGCACCTACAGCTCGAGCCTGCAGGAGCTGGTCGGGCAGCGCATCGGCGTAAAGATCCTCGAGGTGAATCGCAAGCGTAACCGGTTGATCGTCAGCCAAAAGGCCGCCTTCGACGAGGATCGTGCCCGCCAGCGGGAGGAGCTGTTCGGCAAGCTCAAGGTCGGCGACGAGATCACCGGCAAGGTCTCGGGGCTGACCACCTATGGCGCCTTTGTCAACCTGGGCGCCGCCGACGGTCTGATTCACATCTCGGAGTTGAGCTGGGACCGGGTGACCAACGTCGCGGATGTGCTCCAGGTGGGCCAGGACGTTGGCGTCAAGGTGATCAAGCTCGATCCCGAGACGTCGCGCATCTCGCTCAGCCTGCGGCAGCTCGGCCAGGATCCATGGGATCACATCGAAAAGCGATTTCCCCCCGGGGCCATCGTCGAGGGCGAGGTCACGAAGATCAAGAAGTACGGCGCCTTCCTCCAGATTGGCGATGGCATCGAGGGCCTGTTGCACATCTCCGAGTTGGCGTGGGAGCACGTGGAGAAGGTCGAGGACAAGGTCCAGGTCGGCGAAAAGCTACGGGTCCGTGTGTTGCAAGCCGACCGGTCGCGGCGACGGATCAGCCTGTCGCTCAAGCAGGTCCAGGAGCCGTCCGCCGGGCGCCCAGCGGAAGAGGCGGAGTCATCCGACTTTGCGGGCGAGATCGAGCCGGTTCGAGAGCCGAAGCGCGAACCGGTTTATGCAGAGGTCAGCGCCGCCCCGCAGGAGTAAGCCGCGGGTCGTTACCCTGCCCTTTTGGGCGGGTCGTCCGGGCCTTCAGCTCGATAAGAAATTGTTACGGGCGGCGTATTCGCGCCGAATTTGCGCTATGCTTCCGAGAACGATTGTTTAGGCGTACCCGTTTAGTGGTAGCTCCCTAGCGTCTTACCAGGCGGGATAACCGCAGTCTCAGATGGGAAGTCTTAAGAGAAATCCGGGTATCGTAATAGGTAAAGAAGAAGTCATTCGGAGGATTCTGGTTGTATCCCTTTGAACGGTTTACGGAGCGAGCGAAGAAGGTCCTGACGCTGGCCCAGGAAGAGGCCGAGCGCTCGCACCATTCCTACATCGGTACCGAGCACCTGTTGCTAGGGTTGCTGCGCGAAGGCGAAGGCCTCGCCGCCAAGGTGCTGAACAATCTCGGCGTCGAAATCAACAAGGTGCGCGCCACCATCGAGTCGGTGCTGGGCCGCAACGAACGC
>CAZRMD010000488.1:0-1604 GCA_964601135.1 uncultured Actinomycetes bacterium
CCAGCAGGACGACGCTGGTCAGCAGCAGGAGGCGCTCAGCGCACTCAATGAGGCATCGCACCTGTTTGAGCAGGGCGGTTTGAATCATCATGCTGTGGCGACGAAAATCAAGCAGGCCTCGGTCGTTTTAGAAATGGGGGAGTATGCCCAGGCTTATGAGCAAGCCACAGTTTTGCAGAGCTATTGTGAGTCGCAAGGGATCATGGCACGTGCCATTGAAGCTACATTAATCATGGCGGAGGCGCGTGTGAGCCAAGTGCAGCGGGCGTGGGGAGAAACTGATGTTCGTATAGAGCCGTTGATGAGTGAAGCCGGGGTATTATGTGACAAAGTCGCAGAGCTTGCGCGTAACCATCATTTGCATGAGCACTTTTATAAAAGCCAGTATTTACAGGGTCAGCTCGCGGTTTTAAGCGGCGACCTTGATAAGGCTGATGCTTATTATAGCGTTGCTATACAGAGTATCGAGCAGATACTTGATGACCTAGTTTTTGATTTGCGCCATGAATTTTTGCGCAGCACCTGGAAAATTTACGAGGATATGATTGGTTTGTGTCTGCAACGAGGGCAGGTCGAGCGAGCATTCTATTATCTGGAAAGAGCGCGTTCGGTGGCCTTGCGCCAGTATTTGAGCCAGTCCAGGCAGGGGAATCAGCAAGAAATATGGAGTAAAAATGCCGCTGTTTTGCGTATGCAGAACGAGTTGAACGAGTGGCAACAACGGCATCACTTTTATAGTGCACAACTTGCCGATCTGGATGCACATTCCTCGCCCTCAGTAGACCGGCATGCGCTCCAGCACGAACAGCGTGTGAGTGAAGAAAAAATCAGCGAGGTGTTTGAACACCTCCATCTTTTGCAGTACACAGGTAGCGAACATCCTGCCGGGCAAAATGAACCGGAGCGTGGCGCAGGTGAAGACTGGCAAACGACTGTGATGCATATTCAGCAGTGCCTGGAGCAGCAGCAGACGATGCTGGCCTACTTCCTTTATAAGGGGAGGCTGGTTATTTTTGTTGTAACCAGAGAACGTATAGTGACCTACGAACACGAAAATGGCATGGCTGAGCTGGAACGCTTATTACCGCCGCTGTATGCTCGTTTAGATCCCAACGGCTGGCGTAGTCGTCAGCAGCCACATATCCAGGCAACACAGAAGGTATTGCAGAAACTGTATGCTCTGTTAATCGCGCCTGTCGCGCATGTTCTCCCGCAAGCTTCCGGGTTACTGACCATCGTTCCTTATGGGCCTTTACATACTGTGCCGTTTCAAGCGCTCTATGACGGTACACAGTATCTTGTAGAAAAGGTGCAGATGCATTATCTGCCTACCAGCAGCATTTTACCTCATATGCAGGCATCTGTGCCGCAGCAAGCTACTGGCAAGGCGCTTGTTTTTGGCTATTCGGGGCAGGGTGAATTGCAGCGAGCATTGGAAGAGGCGCAGAGTATTGCTACCATGCTTGATGGCAGTTGTTATCTGGAGCAGGAGGCAACCATAGAGCGGCTGTTTCAGGAGGTTGAGGGATGTCCGGTGATTCATCTCGCGACACATGGCAAGAGCAGGCTGGATGCGCCTAATTTTTCCTATGTACGCCTGGCTG
>CAZRMD010000489.1:0-1596 GCA_964601135.1 uncultured Actinomycetes bacterium
GCGGTCTACGCTGGGTCCGAGATCTATCCCCGACTGATTGAGCACGGGGTCGTCATAGCTGCCGCCGCGCAGCCAGGAGGTGGCGTGCACGTTGTAGCCGGCATACGGCGTGGCGCGGGTCGCGTGGTCGTCATTGGCCGAGGCGGCGCTGGCCTCCGGGCACGCGGTGGGCAGCACGATGCGCCACGCGGAGGCATCGGCGAATGAGCCGGTCCGGACGTAGGAAGGCGGCTGGAAGAACGACGTTCCCCCATGCTGGTACAGCAGGTAGTAGGAGATATGCCGGACACGCCGGTAGTTGGCCGGCCCAGGACAGATGCCGTCAACTGCGGCATCGCTCAGCGAAGCAGCGCTGACGAGCGTGCCGAAGACAGGACAGAAGGAGGGCAGCGTCGTGTCAGCCCTCACGGGATCCCACCAGTGTCGTCCTCGTTCCACGGCCCAACGTCCTTGTAGCTGGTGTCGCCCGCGCGGGAAGGCCGTATATGCCGCCCGCCACGAGCAATGCGGCAAGCATACAGGTCGCCAAGATTCTCCGCTGTGTCGCTACTCCCCTTGCCCGCTCTACCCGCATCGCACCTCCCTCTCCGCTCCACTTCATGGGCCACCATGGCGTGCCTATACGCTCGCACTGGATATTCGCGCAACCTCGTCTGCGCGCTCCGTAACCACTCTCTACGGAGAGCGACCATGCAGATGTGCGAGCGACCTTGTGCACGATAGAAGCAATATAAGCGACTCGTCGAGCCGTGCATGTGCGTGACGCGCTCCACAGGCCGACACAACACGATATACAAAAGGGGAGGGAGTTGGTGGCGGATACGAGGCATGCCTGGGTAGCACCATACCAGCGCACCACGCGCTGCCGATACGTATTGGCAGAATCCCACCTTCCGTCACTCCGCGAACATGCGAGACTTTCGTATGCAGATGGTCCGGCGCATAGTGCATGTACTGAGTGTAAATTCTGAGTACCTTAGGCGCATGTCTTGACACTACGATCTGGGATCGTCTAATATTGCTAAAGCAGCGGTGTTTGATAAGAAATTCATGAGAGAGGTAGGCGTCATGGCCCAACCACTGCTGCTTTCTCTGCAGCCAGTTAATGATCGGCTCGTTACCACATAGCTTCACGTTGTGAGGAAATGCGCGCTTACAATCCTTACACACCTTACAGCCGAAGCATAGTCGTGCTTCGGCAACGAGCGACTCAGCGAGCCAGATGGAGACCGGCAAGCCGGCCTCCCATATTTTCGTGTCTGTGCGTACGTAGGATGGCGCAGCATGCCAGTGCCGACTGCGCAAATGCGCTTAGCGGAAGCCAGGTTGGCCTACTCTCCCAGACATCATCTCGCTCCAGTGCTAAGCTATGCACTCGTGTCCGCCTGGCCGGCAACTCGCCTTCGTGGCACATTCGCGCGGCTGGCGGTGTTACACCTGTGAAATCCCTGTGCAGCGGACTTCACCGCGTCCTCTATTCGGTTGGACAATTTGCCAACCGCCGGCATGCTAGGAGGTCTGGAAAGGAGGGGTCTAAGAATAGACGGTCGTTTCGCGCCCATCAGATGGAAGCGCGAAATATCGCTGCGTATACAC
>CAZRMD010000490.1:0-1587 GCA_964601135.1 uncultured Actinomycetes bacterium
TGGTGCCATTCTAAATGCTTTGTCAACGCTTTAACGCACTCAGCACCGCGAGTGTATCCCGATGTCCGTATCAGTCGGCAATTAAGGCAAATTGTTCTGAGACTGTTTCTCGAAGTACCGGGCGACCGAGCGAACCGAACGACCGGGGCAATTTGGAAACGCAGTATCGTGACGTGACGTGATGCTCGGCTGGTTTCTCGATGCGGAGCTTGGCTGCTAAGGAGGAGGAGATCACCAGCGACGCCCCGCGCGGCGGCACCGCAGGGCGCAACTGGCGTCAAGGATGTTGTCCATTGCCCGGACGCACGCGGCCGGGGAGTCGCAGGCCAGAATAGAGGTACATTCCAGCCGTTCGCCGCGCTCGGTTGACCCTCCGCCGCGCCCGGCGGCGAGAGGCGTCGCGCGCGCCGTTGGCGGGCAAGGGCCGAGTCGCCCCAGACGACGACCCGGTCGCAAGGACGAAGGTCCCGGTCGCAAGGACGAAGGTCTCGACAGGGCCATCTGCTTTCGAGACGAAGGTCCCGGCGAATTGTGGACTTTCGTCTGCTGCCCGCCTCCGCGAGCCCTGCAATAATAGCGCGAGTGTGATATCCCTGCGGGGCCTGCGCGGGTCCGACGCGGGGTCCACATCGCAGTGTGGGTGAGGTGGGGGGCGTTGGGCGCTTGACTCGGTGGGCGGCTTGTCCGGATCGAGCTGGGACCGAGCATGGCCATTCTACACAAGCTCATGTGCATCTACCCATCTCGCTCTACGTTCACTAGCTCTCTGGCTCATGCCCCGAGAAAATCGCGCCAATGCTACTGACCATCACTGCCAACGCGCCATCTCGACTCCTTTGCGCACCGTGGAACCGAAAGGTCCGCAGAATGTCTCGGACCCTGGCTGCATCGAGCCGAACCAGGCGCATGCCCGAGTTGCATCTCGCATCCAGTTATTCATTGTCCGCCGGTCATGAAAACGACCTATCAGCTTTGGCGAAGTAGGGCGAGGTAGAAAGTGGGGGGTAGATGGGAGTAGCCCGCATAGGCTATCTCGAGCGCCGGCGCCTCGAAACGAGGATGCCGCTCCTCGGTTACCGGATTTGTCGACTCGATCACGCGACAACTGATCCTCACGCCCGCAGTGCCACGGCGCGGAAGGACTCGCCACGCAGGCAATGTGAGGCCGCAACCAGCCAAACCGCCCGCTCACCGGCTCGGGCGCGCCTGCCGGCGCCAACTGGTCCGCGTCGAGTCGTCCCCCGCGTGCGCGCGTGCGTACCGGTCCTGCGTCCGGGCCGGGCTTCCTCGTGGCGCGCCCACCCCCTGCGGGGGTTGCGGGCCGCCCGGCCGCTGGACGTGCACCCACCCGGATGCTGGCCGTCGCGTGGTAGCCAACCGGGCCGGACTCGCCATCACGGCGGTCCAACTTCATCGTTGTTGGAGGTTTGACATGGCGGTACCGCAATCGCTTTCGAACTTATTCAGGCGCATGACGCGCAAGCCCCTGTACGTGGTGATGTCGGCGCTGGTCGTCTTCACCTCCATCACGACTGGGGTATTCATAGTCCTACGGGCAGGGCACGCCTCCGCGGCGACGAACATCGT
>CAZRMD010000491.1:0-1582 GCA_964601135.1 uncultured Actinomycetes bacterium
ACCCTGCTCAGGCTAGAACAAGAGGAGCATATTTTGCTGCTTACCATGCATCACATTATCTCAGATGCATGGTCCAGCGGCATTTTCATGCAGGAGTTCTTTACTTTATATGAGGCGCGTCTGCGGGGCCAACAAATGCCCCTTCCGCCATTGCCTATTCAATATATAGACTTCACTCTCTGGCAACATCAACAGCTGCAAGGGACGAGGCTGGCAAAACAGCTTGCCTATTGGAAGGCAAAGCTTGCCGACGTTCCCATGCTGCAATTGCCCATCGACCAGCCACGTCCCTCTATCCAGACATTTCAAGGAGCGGCGCAGTCTCTGCTGTTGAGCGAAAGCCTGACCAATGCGCTGCATACCATCAGTCGCCAGGAGGGCGCTACCCTCTTTATGACGCTGCTGGCTGCATTTAACGTATTACTGTATCGCTACAGCGGACAAGAAGATATCGCCATCGGCTCGCTGATAGCTAATCGTAATCGTGCCGAGATTGAGGGGTTGATTGGCTTTTTTGTCAATACGCTGGTGCTGCGTACCGATCTGTCGAACGTATCCAGTTTCCGTGAATTGCTGCAGCGCGAGCGCGAGGTCTGCCTTGAAGCCTATGCACATCAGGATTTGCCCTTTGAACAACTGGTGGATGCCCTGCAGCCAGAGCGCAATTTGAGCTATAGCCCCCTCTTTCAGGTCATGTTCACATTGCAGACCATGCCTCGCCTCTCTTCGTCCCCGGCTGAGCAATCTTCTTTAACGATCCATTATCTGGATACCGGTACCGCCACATCAAAGTTTGACCTGTCGCTCTTTCTTTCAGAGGGGCCACATGGCCTCAATATAGAAGCAGAATACAATACCGATCTCTTCGCAGCGGAGACGATCCAGCGCCTGCTCACCTGTTTTCGCAATCTGCTGGCAGGGATCGCAGCCAATCCAGATTGCCAGATTGCTACTTTACCCATATTGTCAGAAGACGAGCGAGAGCAATTGCTGGTTGCGTGGAATGCGACCCAATCCGATTATCCTCAATATAGTTGCCTCCATGAACTGATTGAAGCACAGGTGCAGCGCACGCCAGATAAGATTGCGCTGGTCTTTGCAGAGCAGCAACTGACCTATGGCGAGCTCAACACCCGCGCCACCCAACTGGCCCAATATTTGTGGAACCACTACGCTATTGGACCAGAAACGCTCGTCGGACTCGCTCCTGACCGCTCTCCATCGATGTTGATCGGCCTGTTAGGCATTCTCAAAGCTGGTGCGGCCTACGTTCCTCTGGACCCCGACTATCCCCAGCAACGCCTGGCCTTCGTTTTGCAGCAGACCCAGGCCCCTGTCTTACTGACCCTATCCACCCTTCAGCAACACATGCCACCACATCAGGGAGCGACGCTTTGCCTTGATCGCGATTGGCCCATAATTGCTTGCGACTCCTCTACTGTGAGACCATATCGCGTCATCGCAGAGAATCTCGCCTATACAATTTATACCTCAGGCTCTACGGGCATCCCCAAAGGCGTGCAGATTTCGCATCAGGCGCTGGTCAATTTCCTTTACTCGATGCGCAGCCAGCCGGGATTGA
>CAZRMD010000492.1:0-1581 GCA_964601135.1 uncultured Actinomycetes bacterium
CAATGGCTCAAAGAAGAAGCCGAACGCGTTGGCGCCCTTGTTTTACCGGCAAGGCCATGGGAGGATCTGTTTGAGCGCATCCTCGCGGCCCTCCAGTAATTTGCAGAGCATTTTCCCTTATAATAGTGTACAGCGATTGTTTATTGAAGAGCCAGAGAAAGGAAGGAGCAGCAATGAGTGATTCTGTTTCTGCACAGACCTTGCAAGAGATGAAAGTGTATTCAAGCTCAATGACGGGCGGGCCTTTGAAATCGTCAAAAATTTCTATGCTCCTGTGGACCTGGCCGAGAGCTGTACGAGAGCTGGATTTGAGATCGAGGTGCGCGAGACCGCGACCTATTTTCTCTACGCCTCTGGTACACGCCGTTAAGCACAGGCAGACAAGTCGCACGACGAGAAAGATTGATCTTGCTCATCGTGCGACTTGTCTATAGCAACGACTGGTGTAGAGTACGCTCAGCGGTCTTGCACCTGTCAATCAACCAGCGTAGCGACCTGGTTACGAGCGCGGCGTGGAAGGACGCGGCGGACGCTGAGGCGGCGACGGCGGGTTGTCATAGGTCTCATAGCTCTGAGAGGCGGGCGGAACCGTTTGCTGGCTGCCAGGCGTGGTGCCATAGCTGGACGGCGTCGTTGATGGAGCCTGCGAGCCATAGCCTACCTGCTCGGTATGCGTCAGATCCGCGCGGGCCTGCTGGACGATCTGATTGGGATCGTAGGGACGCGCGGTCATCAGCCGGCTTTCACTGCGCGCAAGCATATGTTGCGCGGTTTCGCGTCCACCCAGGCCGAACGATAGCCCGAAGGCCAGCGCCAGTGCACCGACGATCGCGGTAAAGAGTACCGTAATCAGCGCGGGGGCAATCTGCAACTGTTGCAGAGCGATCAGACAGGAAAAACCGATGATTGACCAGCGCGCGATATTGCCGAATATCTTGGGGTTGCCAACTTTGGATGCAGTCGTTGTGCCCTGCACGATGTCGCCGATAAAGACGCCGAGCAGCGTGCCAAGGAAGAGCATGAGGATGGCTACAAAGATGTTCGGGATATAGTCAACCAGTGTTGTCAGCGTGCTGCTAACGGTGGGCAGGCCAAGCGCATCGGTCGCGGGCACCAGGAACAGCAGGAAGATAAACCAGAAGGCAACTCTGCCTAAGAGCTGGGCACTATCCATTCGCATTCCCATGCGCCGCTCCAGATTGGTCATGCCAATGCGGTTGGAGAGACGGTCGAAACCGACTTTACGAAGCAAAGCGGTTAAAGCCTTGTCGACGGCAATGCCAATCAGCCAGCCGACGAACAGGATTACCAGGAAACCTACAAGACGTGGGACAAAGCTAAAAACCCCACTAAGTGCATTCCCAAATGCGTTGATGATGCTTTGAATCATCAAGAACTCCTTTCTGGAAACCTCACTTTAAGTACGTGAAAGATCACAACTGAACCATATCCATAGAACCGTTCAGAGATAGCATAGAGACACAGTGGTTCTACTTACAAGTCAACAATGAAAAATTAAGCGATTTTTAAGCATAAATAATCGCAAAAGCAAGAGATGAAAACGCCGCCCCGCGCAGGGCC
>CAZRMD010000493.1:0-1576 GCA_964601135.1 uncultured Actinomycetes bacterium
GGAAGGGCCGCGGAGGGGGTGCCTCCCGGCGCGGTGGGTGGCCAGACGCCTAGACATCCCACGTCGCTAAAAGTCAAGCGGCAAGCGTGGCAGCCGGAGGCCACGCCAGTCCTTCAGCGAACGGTTGGCGGTGACTAAGGCAGCCGTGCAAAATTCCGACCCAGCGATTGGCGAGGCTCCGGAGAGCCTGGTTATGCGACTTGCCTCGTTGACGCAGGGAGGTGTAGTAGCGCCGAGCGCCCGGCGACCGCGTGATCGATGAGAACGCCCACAGGTGACATGCATCCGCCAGGTGGCGGTTGCGAACCACTCGCGCGAGCACGATGCGGCTCTTGCCTGAGGTCTTGGTGATGGGCGCGGTGCCGGCGTAGTTCTTGCGGGCCTTAGCATGGGCAAAGCGAGTCCGGTCATCACCGAACTCGGCCAAAACCCGGCCGCCGAGGACGAACCCAAGTCCGGGCAGACTGCGGTAGATCTCGGCGTCCGGGTGCTCTTCAAAAGTGGCAGCCAGCTCTGCCTCAAGCTGGCGCAGCTGTGCGTTGAGCTCGATGAGGATCTTGATGATCGCGGCGACGCTGACCCCATAGGCCTGTCCGATCCGCGTTGAGACTTGCAGCTGCGGCTGCCGGAGCGCCGCCTGGACCTCGGCGGCCTTGGCGTCGAGACCGCGCTGCCGGCCGCCACGCCGCAAGGCTGAGGCGATCTGGGAACGGCTCAGGGTGCGGCCACGCGCGGGCGTCGGCGCCAGCGACAGCACGGCCAATGCCGCCGGCGTCGCCAAGTCGGTCCCAAAGATGTCGAGTGCCGCCGGATAAAACTCTCGCAACAGGTTGCGCAGCTGGTTGACCTGCCGCTGCCGTGTCCAGATCAGGCTGCGATGGGCTCGCGCCAGCACCTGGACGCTTTGCGCCAGCTCCGAGTCGCCCGCAATTGGCCGATGATGATGACGGTCAGTCCGCACGATGTCCGCCAGGACGCGAGCGTCGCCGGGGTCGGACTTGGCCCCTGAAACGACATGTCGATCTCGATAGCGGTCGACCGATTTGGGATTGATGGCATAGACCAGATACCCGCTTGCCAGCAAACCTCGAACCAGCAAGCCGCGGTCGGTTTCGATAGCAAGGACCACTTCACTGGGATCCTCCACCTGGACGGCCAGCAGCTCCTGCAGCCGTTCGAGCCCCGCGAGGCTGTCGTCGATGCGCTTTTCGGCGACAACCTCTCCCGAGTCCTTGAGCACGCAGACGTCGTGATGCTCCTCAGCCCAGTCCACTCCAACAAAGACCAATCCTCATCGCCTCCTCGTTGAATTTGGCTTCCAAGCCTGGAGGAGCGCCCGGCGATCTAATGGATCAGTGCTCGAGGCACGACATCCCACCAGCCGTCAACTCTCCTCACCAAGCGGCGGGCGCACAGTCTAGGCGTAGGGCTGCGTGCCCGGATCCGAGGAGTGCTATCCCGCCGCCGGCTTAGAAGACCGACCTCCATTTTGAAGTCGATCTGATCCCATTAGATCCGGCTCCACCAAACGTCGCGAATCATATTCGCCTCGCTTGAGGATGAGGAGCCACTGCAC
>CAZRMD010000494.1:0-1576 GCA_964601135.1 uncultured Actinomycetes bacterium
GAATAGCTCATTAGCGAAAGAGTAATCCCAGACCTCTACATCTTTAGCATCAATAACCAAGGTCTCAGCTGGCGCGAGTTCATCCAACATCTTTACCAGCCGCGACCTGATTTCACGTGCTTTTTCGCGCGTCCATAGCTGCGGACCATATTCAATTAGAGGCAAACGTCCTCTCATCTTGTACACTGTAACATCTGTAAGAAGGGATGTCAAGCCCCCATTTTGGAAGCCAAGGCGAGAGCTATATGGACTCCTGGCATCCGGGGAACACTGTACCCCCAGCGCTTACGCGTATCCATGCGATAGCGGACAGCCGCTGCGCCCGACCTGATCTGTACAGATCCGCTGTGCTTAGAAGCTATTTTCAGAAGGTGGTGCAGTCCGGTGCCTCGTGTGGGGTCGTCGTACTCCGATGTGCCCAGCTTTGTTGCTAAGTAAATCGCCTGTAAGTCCGTCGAAACAGGAGGATTCTTCTTGTTTCGCATAAGGGTAGCAGCGAGGCCGTAACCGTAATCGGCAATGCCGATTTCTAGGAATCTTTTGGCGTTACCGCCGTAGACCTGCATGGCGATGAATCCGCAGACCTCATCGTTGTGATCGAAAGTGTTCTGAGAGACCTCTGAGACTGCAGTCGCGATATCGAAAGCATCATATTTCTGATATTTCAGATTGTTGCGAAGAACCCAGACGACGCGGTCTAGCAAGCGAGAAAGTGCGGTTCCGGTCGTGATTTTCGTGACCTCGATCAACATCGGGTTCGATCCGCTTAGGTAGACGACGTTTTTAGGAATGATCTCTGGAGATGTGGCCTCAATACGCGCAATCTCTTTGACCGCCCTGATGAAGTTTGCGCGGATCAGATATGTATATACTGATTTGTCATCTAGAACGATGGTGGGACTTTGCCCATCACGCACAAGAGCATGGCAAGCTGCCGCCAACTGTACTAAAGCAGCTGGAGTGATTAATCGCACCCCGCTTAAATCGAACGTGCAGCAAGGGCCTCCGAACGGATTCTGCCGAGCAAGCAGATCATCGAAAGATATTGAGTCCAGTTTATCAATTGAACTGGAAATGACAGAGCGCTGCATACCGAAGATATTTTACAACATTTGACGGTAAGAGATGTTTGGGTCTACCTCCTCGACAGTTAATAGTTGTTCGACTGTGAAATCTTAGCGCGGTGATGGACGCAACGCTCCTCTTCTTTGCGGGATCTGAAAGATCAAATTGAACAAAAAGTATGATTTTGTGGCTCACAGCTCCCGTGAGACATTCATGCTTGATTTGGAGCAGCTCGATAGCTATATCAGTTAGAATGGGATAGACAGTCAAACTATTTTATAGTGATCGGATCACTACCTCGACGTAAACATGCGGTCGAACTCGTTAAGCAGCTTTAGTAGCCCCTCCGTTTCAAAGTCACCGTACGAAGGGTAGGAGACGAATTCACGGAAGGCTTACGCCCTCACCTCACTCTTCGCGGGAAACTCTTCCCCCGAAGTGATCATTTCATTGATCCGCGGAATGGCAGCGGGTCGCCCCAGCCATTAATAGCGCTAACTCGCGCACTCGT
>CAZRMD010000495.1:0-240 GCA_964601135.1 uncultured Actinomycetes bacterium
TGTAGCTGGATGTTTTATCAAAAAAGGATCTCAATGTTCAGCAAGCTCAATCCTATTTCTTCGCCCTTTTGCTATCAAATTCAGCGCGATTTATCGTCCGAATCAGCTCATTTGCTGTTTGCACACGATTTGGGAACAAATGAGCAGGTTGTGATTAAATTCTTACAACCCTACAAAGATTTACGTTATCATCTGGAAACGCTGAAAGAGAGGCAGCAATGCCAAAGTATTGCTTTAGCC
>CAZRMD010000495.1:250-1570 GCA_964601135.1 uncultured Actinomycetes bacterium
TAGAAGATTTAACCCGGGAAAGGATATCTATATTGGCCTGGGGCTCGACGGCAAGAGCGATGAAGAGCGGAAGATGCTTTGTTTTAGCGAGGTTAAAGAGAATCTCTCAACATTGCGCAAATCTCATTTGAGGAATGATGCTGAATATGCCCTCATCATGAAACAGCTTGCAGAAAAGAGGCGCCTGGATGTGTTGTTGCATGCAGAAAGATTTTTAGAGGAAAAGCATCTTATAAGCAGCCTGTCTGCTTCTATTGTCCATATGCATACATATCTTAGCCCGGCTGTTTCACCTGACGAGCAGTGGGGAAGCACAAAGAATCTCTATGAGAAACTGGAGCATAATATAGATCTATTTGCCGATATAGAGAAGAAAGATAAATATAAACAATATAAGAAGTATTATTCTTTAAAGAAAGATATTATACATATTTTCCAGCAAAAAAGATATCAGCAATGTTTTGAACAAAGGAAACAGCAACGTTTGATCAAACGTTGTCATGGAGATCTTAAAACATCAAATATCTGGATTGAACCTTTTTCCCAATACTGGGAAAGAAACTTGCGGTTGCATGTTCTAATACTCGACGCAATTGATTTTAATCCATTGTATAGCAATATCGATATTCTTAGCGATTTCGCTATGCTGGTAGTTGACATGCTCCCGCGTGTACAATCAAGCGCAGTGATCGACCACCTGGTCAATGACTATCTAGAACAGACTGGACAGATGAATAGGGTTTCTCAAATGATTCTCTCCTATTACTTGCTGGAAAAAGCTTTCGTCAGAGCTGCTATCAGCATAGCTCATGATACGCAGCCAGATAGCAGTCGGCCCGGCATAGGGCTATGTTTCTTGCAGATGGCATATGATCTGAAAGAACAACTCAAAGACACCTCTCAGTACCGCTTTACTCTGCCGTCTCTGGATAGTAGATGCATGCCCCAATAGTCCTTTTGTTACTGGTACGCTGCATGTAACGTTAAAATAAGCGTTGCTGAATTCGTTATTTTATTAACTCGTGTGGCGTCAGGAATATGCTTTTTATTCGCTGTAGGCGTGTTTACGAAAAAAGGGACAACGTATCAGATCTGGCCCTTCCAGGTTTGGTACGTTGTCCTCTCTTTTTCTTCAGTGGCGAGAAACAAGCGCCGTTTTTTAAAACGGGTGTTTTCTAGCGTCATTGCTTAGTGGTCTAAAAAAGCATACTCTTCAAGGTAGAAAAAAAGAGCAACAGTGCGTGTATAAAGAAACGTTAGTAGATTCGTAATGAGTGTGAGGATATGAGGTAGGTGGGATAAGAACCATACCCCGATTTT
>CAZRMD010000496.1:0-1570 GCA_964601135.1 uncultured Actinomycetes bacterium
CAACGTTGTCCCTCCGGATTTCTTCCAGAAAGTCAACCCCGTAATCGAGTCGACTTCGCTTGATGATTGGAAAACGTATCTCAAGTGGCACGCGCTGCGCACCGCCGCGCCCCAGCTTTCGCAGCCATTCGTCGAAGAGAATTTCGCTTTCCAGGGGAAATATCTCAGCGGAGCTAAGGAGCTTCAGGCGCGATGGAAGCGCTGCGTGCAAACTACTGACCAGCTGCTGGGAGAAGCCGTGGGCCAGCCCTACGTACAGGAAACATTTGGCGCCGAAGGCAAGGAGCGCATGCTGAAGATGGTGCAGGCGCTCGAGTCGGCGCTGGGTGACGACATCCAGAGCCTGGATTGGATGACGCCCGACACCAAGAAGAAAGCCGAGGCCAAGCTGCGGGCCATCAGCAACAAGATCGGCTACCCCGACAAGTGGCGCGACTACTCAACCGTCAGCATCGTCCGCGGCGACCTGCTTGGCAACGTCCAGCGGGCGCGCGCCTTTGAAGTTAAACGCAACCTCAACAAGATCGGCCAGCCGCTCGACAAAAGCGAGTGGGGCATGTCGCCGCCGACCGTGAATGCCTACTACAATCCTCCGCAAAACAACATCAACTTCCCGGCCGGGATCCTGCAGCCGCCGTTTTTTGATAAGAGCGCCGACGATGCGGTGAACTTCGGCGGCATTGGCGTGGTCATTGGCCATGAGCTGACCCACGGGTTTGACGATCAGGGCAGTAAGTTCGACGGCGACGGCAACCTCACCAACTGGTGGACCGATACCGACCGCGCCGAGTTCGACAAGCGCACCACCTGCGTTGCCGACGAGTACAGCGGGTTCGTCGCGGTTGATGACTTGCACCTCAACGGGCGTCTCACCCTGGGCGAAAACACCGCTGACAACGGCGGCATCCACATTGCTTTAATGGCCCTGCGCAAGGACATGGCCAACGACCCGTCCGTCGCGAAAGTGAAGGACGGCTACACCGCGGAGCAGCGCTTCTTCATCGGCTTCGCCCAGGTGTGGTGCGAGAACCATACTCCGGAAAGCGCCCGCCTTCTGACCAAGACCGATCCGCACTCGCCCGGACAGTACCGGGTGCAAGGCCCGCTGCAAAACAATTCTGATTTTGCGAAGGCTTTCGGCTGCAAGCCGGGGCAGAAGATGGTGAGCACCAACGCCTGTCACGTCTGGTAACTCATCATTTTTAGTTGTCTGGATATCCGCCGCATCGGCCCACAATGCCGATGCGGTTTTTCTTTAGAGGAGATTCGGACCTCAGTGGAAGTTGCTCATCATCACAACATCAGTCTTGCGCTGGCCGCGCGAACAGGCCAGGTGCTTTCCATCCTTGGACCAGGCAAAGGCAAATATGTCACCGCTGGTGAATTTTGTAAGTTGAACCAGCGCGCCGCCGCTCAAAGGCTGCTCCCAGATATTAGTGGCGCGATCGCGTGTGAGCAGGAAGGCAATAGCACGGCTGTCAGGAGTGAATCGCGGAGAAGTCAGGCCGTAAGGAGTTTCAAAGGTGTGTAAAGGAGCTCCGCCGTTGGCAGGCGCAACGACGATTTTCGC
>CAZRMD010000497.1:0-1566 GCA_964601135.1 uncultured Actinomycetes bacterium
CAAGGCGCTGGCCGACCATCTCCAGGCGATGAAGACGGCGCGCTCCGGCGGCGTCTTCACGCCCGGGCAGCCCGGCGCCGGCGCGCTCGACGCCCAGGATCGCCAAAAGATCGAAGGCATGATCCAGGAGATCGAGAAGCTGCGCACCGAGGCGCGCGCCGAGATGGCCAGCCGCGACGCGACCAAGCAGCTGCTCGCCGTCTCCAACAAGGCGCGCAACGAGGCGCTGCGCGCGCGGCGCGACGGCAAGGACATGCTCAAGGTCCACCAGAACATGTCGCGGCTGGCCACCGTGATGGACCTGGCGCTCTCGCTCAACGAGATCAACGCCGCCGAGACGGCGCTCAACCAGATGATGCAGCTGCTCGACCAGAAGGCGACCAATATCCAGAACGCGATCGACCAGAACCAGCAGAACCTGAACAACGCCAACAACAATCAGAACAACGTCAACCAGTGGAACCAGCAGAACCAGCAGACCGTGGTCGGCGACCAGAACACGCAGAAGACGCTCGTCGACGACGAGAAGAACGTCGGCATGGTCACCGCCGCGTTCAGGAACTATCAGGCGGACGCGCGGGCCTTCATCGCGCAAGTCAACGCGCAGGACAAGGGGCGCAGCGCCGACGCGGCCGCCGAGTACCAGCGGCGGCTCAGCCTCCTGCCGCAGGTCGTGCAGTGGCGCACGAGCGGCAATCCCAACGATCCCAACGCCTTCTCGCTCAAGCAGTTCCAGGACCTGCTGACCGAGGTCAACGGCGACCTTCAGCAGGCCCAGGCCGGCCTGGCCAAGATCCCGACCGTGCCCGTCGAGTTCGCGGGCGTGCTCGTCGTGGCCGTGCCCGGCCCGGCCGTGACCGTGACCAACCCGACCAAGGCGCAGATGCTGCAGGTGCTCTCGGACCGCAAGGCGTACTGGGCCGCCAAGCAGACGAGCTTCCAGAGCGACCTCAACACCATCAACAAGATGATGGACCCGTCGAACACCGCGACGACGACCGACGAGTTCGGCAACACCACGCCGCAGTCGCTGCCGGTCTGGCGCGGCCAGCAGGCGGCGCTCGAGTCCACCTCGCAGACCGAGGAGGCGCAGTTCGCCTCGAAGATCGACGCGCTCGCCCAGCAGATCAACGCGTACTCGGGCTCGAGCCTGCCGCCGCTGTCGGGTCTTTCGCTGGCGCAGCTCCAAACGGCGGTGCAGGCCTACGGCGACAAGCTGCGCGCCATCCACATGCCGGAGGCCGATCCGAGCAACACGGCCGCCGTCGACGCGCAGCACCAGGCCTCGGTGGCCGAGCTGCAGATCGCCGACATGCTGCCGCGCATGGCCCACGACGTCATCGTCTGGTCGCAGGCCGACGCCACCGTCAAGGCCATCGACACGGCGATGTCGACGACGCTTCCTCAGGCGCAGGCGGGACTGCAGGGCGTCAACCAGATGCTCAACGACATCCTCTCCGACGTCAACGCCGACGTCAACTACGTCAACAACGGCGGCGACGGGCGTTACTCCGTGTTTATCGATCGTGCCGCTCGCCCCTTTGCAAATCTGGGTCCCGGCGAAGG
>CAZRMD010000498.1:0-1552 GCA_964601135.1 uncultured Actinomycetes bacterium
GAACGCCACCGGACTGGTGGTAGTGGCAGAGATGGTGCTGGCGGCGCCGCTCAAAAATTGAATCACGAACCAGTAGCCGAGAACCAGCCATGCCGGCAGCCACAGGACAAAGAATCCGAACCATGTCAGCACGCGCGCCGCGGGAAAGAGCAGAAAATAAGCGCCCAGCACGCCGGCAATCGCCCCGCTGGCGCCCACGGTCGGAATGCGCGAGTGAAGATTGAAGATGTAATGCGTGAGGGCCGCGCCCAGACCGCAAAGCAGGTAGGTGATCAGATAGCGGAAGTGCCCAAGACGGTCTTCCACGTTGTCGCCAAAGATAAACAAGAACCACATGTTGCCGATCAGGTGCCACCAGCCGGCGTGAAGAAACATCGACGTGAAGATGGGAACAATCGCGTAGTCCACGGGCGCGGCGCCGGCCAGCCAGCGATCCACGCGGTAGGGGACAAACGCGAACTGCATCTCAAAGCCGGCCTGAGCTCGCGGCGGCAGCGTCAGCTCAAAGAGGAAGACAATGACGTTCAATGCGATGATCAAATAATTGACGTAAGGCGTGGTCGAGCGCGGAGCATCATCGCGAAGGGGGATCATGGGAGAATCGAGGCTGCATGACTATCATGCTTGATATTGTGGAGTTGCTCAAGTGAACGGCGTACTGGTAGCCAACAAACCGGCTGGTTTGACCTCGCACGATGTAGTCGCGCGCGTCCGCCGCATCACTGGAGAGAAATCCGTCGGCCACCTGGGGACGCTCGATCCCATGGCCACCGGCGTCTTGCCGCTGGTGCTTGGACGGTTTACGCGCCTCGCCCAGTTCTATCAGGATGCCGACAAGCGCTACCGCGGCGCGATCCGCTTCGGACAAGCCACCGACACTTATGATGCCGACGGCGAGCCCGCGGGTCCGGAGAAAACCGTGCAGCTGTCCTTCGAGGCCATATCGAACGCGGCAAGGGAATTCACCGGTTCCATCGCGCAGTTGCCGCCGCCGTTCTCCGCCAAAAAGATCTCCGGAGTTCCCGCCTACAAGCTGGCCCGCAAAGGACAAAAGCCGGAGCTCGAGCCCAAGCAGGTAGAGGTAAAGGAATTCGTCGTCACCGATTGGGATGCCCACACTAAAACCGCGCGCTTTACGGCCTGGGTCAGCACGGGAACCTATCTTCGGACTCTGGCCCATGATCTTGGACAGAAACTGGGGCCGGGCGCGCACCTTTCTGCGCTGGAACGGACCTCAGTACGGGAGTTCACCCTTGAGGAGGCGTACACCGTGGAGCAGCTGGAGCAAGCCGTCCGCGATGGCCGGTTAGACGAGATGTTTCTCCATCCCCGGCTGGTACTGCCCGAGTTTCCGGCTGTCACCGCGCCGGCGGATGTGCTGTCGAAAATTCAACATGGATCGGCAATCAACCTGCCCGAGTTCAGCCGCGCCGGCACGGTCCGCGTTTTCGCCGGACAGAGAGAACTCCTGGCGATCGCGAAACGCGTCGCGGGAACGCTGTTTCAGCCCAAAATTGTGTTAGTGGGGAATTGACGACAGCAGAGCGGCCTC
>CAZRMD010000499.1:0-1545 GCA_964601135.1 uncultured Actinomycetes bacterium
GATCACTCTGATGTTCCTTTTCCCCGCCCAAGGATGATGGCGATCACAAACAACAGTACAAGGCGTATCAGGTGCCGCCGGCCGAGCTCGAGGCGATCCTGCTTACCCATCCAGCGGTGGCCGACGCGGCGGTCATCCCTAGTCCCGACGAAGAAGCCGGTGAGGTGCCGAAGGCTTTCGTCGTCCTGAAAGCCCAGGTGACGCCGGAGGAACTGATGCAGTTCGTGGCCGAGAGGGTGGCTCCCTACAAGAAGATTCGCATGGTCGAGACCATTGACGAGATTCCGAAATCGGCCTCGGGGAAGATCCTCCGGCGCAAGCTCGTCGAGCGCGAGCGAGCGAAGACCGCGACTGCCCGCTGATTCGAATCCTGTGGACCCAGCCATCGCCTCCGGCCCTTGTGCGGGTTTTCGAGGCCGTTCAGGCGCAACTGCCGAATGCATGCTGCGATGTGCTACGATACGCATATGGCGACGCCAATTAGTGCGTTACAACGCAATGCGTCACTGGTTGTACGGCGGGTCGCGGCATCCGGGGTTGCTGAGGAGATCACCGATCGTGGCCGCGTCGTCGCGATCCTTGCTCCGCCGCCTCGGACGGAAGGCCTCGAGCGTCTGCGCCAAGCTGGCGCGGTGCGCCCCGCCAAGCCAGGTCGGCTCCACGAGGTCATCAAGGAGCTTGGGACACTGCCTGAGATCGGACTCATGGACGCTCTGCGGGAGCAGCGTGACACAGACCGGTGAGCAAAAAGGAAGCCCTCGAGGCGCTCTACGTTGACTCCTCGGTATTGGTTGCGCTCCTCGCCTCCGGTGACAGGCATCACCGAT
The DNA here is from genome assembly GCA_964601135.1 of uncultured Actinomycetes bacterium. GTDB lineage: Bacteria > Chloroflexota > Dormibacteria > CF-121 > CF-121 > CF-13. Next base: position 828 of record CAZRMD010000499.1, read on the forward strand.
ACGCGGTCAGGCTTACCCGTGCTGACCGGCGGCCAATGGTGACCTCGTCGGTAAGTGAGGTCGAGATCGGTCGCGCCCTGGGCAGGCGGGCCGCCCCTGCTTCCGTCCAGCGGGCCGCTCGCGAGTTACTGGATCACTGCGAAATCGTGGACCTCACCCCCGAGATCCGGCTCCGGGCGATCGAGGTGCGTCCCGCCAGCGTCAGATCGTTAGACGCCATTCATGTCGCAACCGCGCTGGTCGCGGGGATCAATCGTTTCGCATCCTTCGACGTCCGGCAGCGGATCGCTGCCGAGGAGATGGGGATGAAGCTCGTTGGAGCCAGCACCTAAGACAGAGTTCGACGCAGATCAGCCGAAATTGCCTGGCTGTGGTCAGCGAGAAGAGTTGCCAAACCCATCCAGTCGACCCAGCCATCGCCTTCAACTCACTTCCGACCAGGTGGCGCCGTCCCAAGTCCAAAACTCACTGGTGCCAACGTTGGTTTGCGAGGACTTGCCGCCGAATAGTACGGTCCAGCCGTATGCGGCATCATATGCAATGGAGCGATACCACTCGAAGGGGGGCGACGGCGTCAGGCGGGTCCAGTTCGAACCGTCCCACGTCCAGGTGCCGTCATGCTCCACCATGAGCACATCGCGCCGAGCGTCTTCATGCACCATCAACGTCGGGCCCCCGCCGGGCGAAGTGGCGGGATGCAGCTGCCGCCAGTTATCAC
>CAZRMD010000500.1:0-1531 GCA_964601135.1 uncultured Actinomycetes bacterium
ACAGGTCACATATGAAGGGCGTGTGATTACTAATATCTGGAACAGTTCACCAGCGCCTCCACCACGAGAACTTGTGACTCAAGCCAGTGGAATATGCTTCACCAGTGATGGAAGTATTGTCCTTGTGGCAAAAAAAGATCGAGAGTGGTCACTTCCTGGCGGACACCCAGAAAAAGGTGAGTCTATTGAGCAGGTATTGAGGCGCGAAATATGGGAAGAAGCATGTGCAGTTGTAGAACATGTTGTTTATCTTGGCGCGCAACAAGTCGATGATCCTCAAGCTCCTGATGGGATGACGCGCTATTATCAGACCCGCTTCTGGGCACGCGTTCGTCTTGAGCCGTTTCACCCTCAATTTGAAATTGTCCGTCGGATTCTCGTGCCCCCAGAGGACTTCTTATTGCTCTTGCCGTGGGGAAAGACTCAGATAGCACAGGCGCTATTTGCTCTGGCAATTGAGCAAGAACGACATTTTACCTCTATCGCCTGCTTCTAACCGTGTATATCCAACTCACCGGCCCGGTGAATTCTGTCACCGTCACTGTCACCTGTTAAGTCCTGGCTCAGGACGAGGTAAAAGTTGTCGGGCTCCATAATATATATTTGGGAATTGTGGGGTCTGGCACAAATATGGTGATTCGGGTTCATCTATGTATCCAGGCGTACTTTATTATGACCCCTCGCCCGCCATTTATCTGTCCACTTACGGGCAGCATTTAACGCCTGTGGCCTGTCTTTATAGCGCTCTGCCAGGTTGTGTTGCAGAACAGTTCCTGCCCAGGCGTAGAAGAGGGGCATATCTTTCAACTGGCCTCGCTCATGCTGGTAGCCGATGCGCCAGGCCCACGCGAAAATCTGTAGAGCAAGCCAACGAATAAGAGGCTTACGCACGAATGGGTCAACGCGCAAAATAGATAGAGTACGGGCGGCATCGGCCCGTGGATCGCCTGCATGTGCGTTTGTCCAGTCTATAACGCCAGTAATCTGCTTGCCATCGGTTAATACATTGTTTGGATGATAATCCAGGTGCAATAAAGCCGCCTCATCGGAAGCCTGGTGGCGCAATTGCTCTTGTAGTGCCTGTTCTCCTTCGCTTTGCCAGCCAATCCAGCTCGGCCTTTCATGGAGTCGTGCTGGAGCAGGTATAGCATGGATTGCAGCCTGCATGCGCCCAAAGATAATTCCCTGTTGCCAGAGCCGCCAGGGCCGCGCCATCAGTTCGTCCGCCACCGTGCGCCCGGTCAGCCAGCTAATCAGCAGAGCTGGACGATCCTGCCAGACGCCAGCAATATATACTTCCGGCACAGGCAGTCCGGCGGCTTTGGCTGCGGTCATTACAGTCTGTTCGCGTTCACAATCCTCATGCTTCCCCGCGCGAAACACACGCAGAGCATATGTTTGCCCCTCATATTCGACCTTCCACATTGCCATGTCAAAGCCACCCTGAAGAGGCGTTATAATAGGTGTGCCTCTGATGCCCAGTTCACTGAGAATTTCCAGCGGTTGCAGCTCAGTTTGCGTCACGTTTGTG
>CAZRMD010000501.1:0-808 GCA_964601135.1 uncultured Actinomycetes bacterium
GGGTCCGGGTGAAGTCCATGAGCGGCACCCGAAAGTGAGCGCTCAAAGCGGCGGCGAGGGCTTTCTCGTCCACCCATCCGCGACCCAGCAGCACCTGGCCGAGGGGCCGGCGCTCCCGCTTTTGCTCGTCGAGCGCGGCGTCGAGCTGTTCGGGTGTCAGCAGGCCCCGTTCGAGCAGCAGCTCCCCGAGGCGTTTCTCCGGGCGGAGGCCGAAGCGTCCGGCAGCCGGCTGTGGCTCCGCCGCGCTCATGCGACCTCCCTGACCGGCGCTTCGAGCTGACGCCGGATTTGGTGGAGCATCTCCGGCGTGAAACGCAGGTGCTTTCCCGGAGTGCGGAACGCCGGCTGGATCTCGCCGCGATTGACCGCGCGAATCAGGGTGGACTTGCTGATACCGAGCCAGCGCGCGGCTTCACTCGTCGAAAGCGCCGGCTTCATGTCTCTCCAACCGGAGCAAACGCGTCAACCGCACCAAACCTGCATCTGTTTCCTCCCCCCGCTGGGGGAGGGTAGGGTGGGGGCGCTAGGCTGCCAGGCGGCGGAGCTCTTCGGGGTGCTGGGCCCGTGCCGCTGCAGCCCCGAAGTCGACCAGTCCGGCCTTGATGAGCTCGCTCAGGCTACGCTCCATCGTGTTCATGCCGTCCTTGACGCCGGTTTCGAGCACGTTGCGCAGCTGGCGGGTCTTGCCCTCTTTGATCAGGTTCTGGACGGCGATCGTGTTCAGCACGTCCTCGTCCGCGATGTAGCCGTCGAGCGACGCGATCGCCGAGTAGATCAGCCGAGCCATGGCGACCTTTCTCTGCCCATC
>CAZRMD010000501.1:818-1531 GCA_964601135.1 uncultured Actinomycetes bacterium
CACCTCGAATGCGGCGACCCGCCCGGGCCCATCGCGACGGGGTAGCAGTTGCTGGTAAATCACGGCCGTCAAGGTACTGGAGAGCTGGACGCGCACTTGCTGCTGCTGCTCGGCTGGAAACACGTCGACCATGCGGTCGACGGCCTGGGTGGTGTCGTTGGTATGCAGGGTCGCGAGCACCAGGTGGCCGGTCTCCGCGATGGTGATGGCGGCGGCGATCGTTTCCAGGTCGCGCATCTCGCCGATGAGCAGCACATCCGGCGTCTGCCGCAACGCCGCCCGGAGTGCCTCGGCAAACGACTCGACGTCCGCCCCGACCTCGCGCTGCTCCACAATACTGCGCTGGTGGCGATAGACATACTCGATCGGGTCTTCGATGGTGATGACATGGCACGGCCGGGTGGCGACGATCTCGTTGACCATCGCCGCCAGCGTCGACGACTTCCCCGACCCGGTCGGGCCGGTGACGAGAATCAATCCCTGGCTCAGCTTGGTGAGACCCCGCACTACCATAGGCACGCCGAGCTGATCGAAGTTCGGGATCTGGTAGGGAATCAGCCGCATGGCCAGGCCGACCGAGCCGCGCTGGACGAAGGCGTTGATACGAAAGCGGGCGTGGCCCTTCCAGTTGAAGGAGAAGTCGAGATCGCGTTGTTCCAGAAAACGCTTCCAGCGGTCGGCCGACAGCACCTCGCGCGCCATCTGCTCGATCG
>CAZRMD010000502.1:0-1525 GCA_964601135.1 uncultured Actinomycetes bacterium
GCCAAACATGCCCTTCTTGGGCTGTGGCGGAGCCGGGCGCGACATAGCACGTACATCCGCTTCGAGGATGTCCAGTCCGGCCACCCAATCCCATGATCGATTATGCGCCATCAATTCCTTATCGAAGGCCAGGATTGCCAGAAAGACATTATTGAGCTTATCAATCGGAATATTCGGCACAGAATCCGTACCTTGCATGATCGACCAGATCAGCGATTGCGCACCGCCGGTTTCACCCATGCCCACGACAGCGGGCAACTTGGGCATCTGGAAGACCCCCCGACTTACCTTCCAGGAATGCACAGCCTGATCTTCGCCTTGTTCACGCAGAACTTTCAAAAACTCGCGCACGCGGCGAATTTTGCCCTTGACCGGATAGGTCACGCTTTTGCTTTGCGCGGCGATAAACGCATCAAATTCCGGCGTGAGCGCTTCTACATTATTGATTGCATCAAGCAGTTGATCGGCACGCTCGCCGCTCAGCAAGCCTTCCATTGCCAGCGTCATCCAGCGCATCCGGCGCGGATCGTTGGCGGCAAGTTCTTCGCTGCGTGTTTGCCGCTTCGGAGATTGCGCCCGTGCCGTCGCGCCTTCCACAAGGTACGCGGTTTTGATGTCGCCCGTGTTGACCAGTTTAAAATAGCCTGCTTTTTCGCCCGCCGTGACAAAATCTCTTAAACCAGATAGACTGTAATCGGCAAGATTGAAGCCGGGAAATTTATACAGAATCGCGGGCTGGATTTGGCTGACGAGGAGAGGCTTACCCTGTTCGCGGTCAGCGATCAAGGTGGCAAGGTATTCAAAGATCATGTACAGGCTTGGCGCGCTCATCGACTGCTCCTGTTTCACCTGTTTGACTGGCACTCAAAACGAATAATTGCCTGGCAATTAACGAGTTAATTTTTTAGATGCGAGTCTAATATTTGTCAATTATTTGTCTAGTGTTTGCACTTGATATTTTGTTGTTAACAAGCGCTCAAAAATGAAGACTATTTCGCAAAATTAACGAATCTCCCAATCACCTATTTGTAACGTTCGTTGTAGGGGCGCATGGCAAATGCGCCCTTTGTATGCATGAATGGCAACACGGGCAGGTATAGACCTGCCCCTACGAACCCTCTATGAATTTGTATCCTACTTTTCTTCGCTGAGCAAGCCGCGCAGCACGGCGGGCAAAATGCCACCGTTGCGATAGTAATCCACCTCAACGGGCGTATCGAGGCGGGCGGTCATCGCAAAGGTGAACATCGTCCCATCAGCACGATCAACGTGGATTGTCACATCCTGCTTCGGCGTCATGTGGTCGCTGATGCCTTCGATGCTGATGATCTCCGTCCCCTTCAGGCCATAGGTTTCAGCGTTCTGGCCTTCCTTGAACTGAAGCGGCAGCACGCCCATCCCAACCAGGTTGCTGCGATGGATGCGCTCAAAGCTCTCAGCTAACACTGCCTTCACGCCGAGCAAGGCTGTGCCTTTGGCGGCCCAGTCGCGTGAACTGCCTGTACCGTATTCCTTGCCCGCAATG
>CAZRMD010000503.1:0-1522 GCA_964601135.1 uncultured Actinomycetes bacterium
TCAAGGATGGCTTGGGCAGCGTGCGTGGCATGGTGGACAGCACACCAGCCGTGCAAGAGAGCCGCATCTACTCGCCTTACGGGGAATTGTACAGCCCTTCGGGGACAAACCAGACGGTGTACGACTTCACCGGCGAACCCAAAGACCCTACCAATGGATTGCTGTACTTGCGGGCGCGGTATTACAACTCGCCCATCGGCCAGTTCTTTAGCCTTGACCCGCTGGAAACGATGAATCGTTACCAGTACGTAGACGCGAATCCGATAAATGCAATCGATCCGTCCGGTCTATATCGATGTGACGGAGAGGATCCCATGGTCGTTAAGGCTTGCCAAGACCTAGATGTAGCCTTGCAGAGAGCAGGCAATCTCTCATTTGTTGACAACAACAGAAGTATCGCAAGTACGGGTTCTGATGCCGGGCCAAGCATTGCTCGACCAGGCGGCAACATTCCATGGGATATTACGGCATTGCAAACTGTCGCTCAAAACGTTTTCGGTGTTCGGTTCGCACTGGCCCGAACGACGTATAACGCTAAGTTGACTCCAATAACTTGTTTAGTTTGCAACAGCCCAGATGTCTATTTTGGTGGCCCTGCTGCCCTTATCTCAACAAAGCAGTCGCTTCTACGAATTACTGCGGCTATGGTGCATATTGCAGCACGTTTCCAGGAGGCAGGGTTTGTAAACCCCGTAGACCTGTTCCGTAGGTATTTCGGCCAGAACGGAGCAATGACTTTCCAAATCAATACCAATCCAGCCGACGCTTTTGGCGCTCCGAGCGGTGCCGGATATACCCCAAGCACCGCCCCGAATCAAGTGTTTTTGGGTATTAATTCACCCAACATTGTGAAGGGAGCAACCATTGTTCATGAGCTGGGCCATGCTTTTGACCGCAATTTTGGCTACCGACCAAGCGCACCACTATTCGGTTTATATGTACGTGACACAGGCGACGCTGATTATGATTACACTGATCTCAAACATAACCCAGAATTGACCCAGAATGGTTATGGAATGCTGGGGAGAACAGCCACTTCTAATGTGGACGACGTGCGAGAAGTTTGGGCTGATATGTTCATGACCTGGGTATTTGGTGAGTACAACCGTACAGTCAATCCACAGATTCAGACTTACGCTAACATAAACGTTGGTTGGGATCAGTCGAGATTAAAACATGCAAACATCAAACATCAATACGCTGATTTCACAATGGACTGTTTAATCAACGGCAACTGTGGTAGTGTTAGTTTTCCTGCATCTGGCGCATTCCCTACAGCGGGGTTTAGTCCTTCAAACCATCCAACGGATCCATTCGTGCAACTGGTAGAATATATCGCACAGCACGGAAAGAAGGCGTTTTGAGGAGACAAATGGGAAAATCCGAGTACATCCATGTCACTACCGTCAACTTATGCCTTGTAGGGTTGGTTTTAGGCATCAGCATTTTTTCTCCACTGCCAAAATCAAGTGCTATCGCCCAAGTACCAACTGAAACCACGATACCGGAGGGAACTATTGCG
>CAZRMD010000504.1:0-1521 GCA_964601135.1 uncultured Actinomycetes bacterium
GATCGTGCGCTGGAATTCGTTCTATACAAATCCGCCACTGTGCATTAACGAGCAGCAGCTGCGGGAAGCGTTTGCAATTATTGATAAGGGGCTGGAGATTACGGACAAGGCGGTCAAGGATTAGTTAGGCCTTTGTGCCCTTTGTGGTGAAAAATTGCTCTTGACCACAAAGGACACAAAGGTACACGAAGGTCAGCGAGGTTCCAGCCGATTGTATTTCTTCAGCACTTCTCTCAACCGCTCGTGCGGCAGCCCAATCACCTCGCGGTCATTTACTCCCTTCATGGTTTTTGCCGCGACCATCGCATTGATCACCGCCTCCTCGGTGGCTTGTACCGTGGCGAGAAAGATCGCGTCAAGGGCGTCATTGGGCATCATGGTGAGCTGGTGCAGACCTTTGGTTCCGGCCGCACCGGGATTCGCGGTGGAGAAAGCAATGAAGATGTCGCCGGAGCCGTCGCCGGAATAGCTGCCGTCGCGCCCCAGGCCTAAAGAGACTTTCCGGGCTATACGTTTCAGTTGAGTAGGAATGACTGGCGCATCGGTAGCAACCACCACGATGATCGATCCAGTGTCGCTCCAGCGAAAGGTGCCTTCGGTGATTTCGCGGCCTACTGGAACTCCTGCAACGCGCAACTGGGAACGCTCGCCATAATTGCATTGCACAAGCACACCGACGGTGTAGCCGCCGTCTTTCGCCTCGAGCACGCGCGAGGAAGTCCCGATGCCACCTTTGAATTCGTTGCAGATCATGCCGGTGCCGCCGCCAACGTTGCCTTCCTCAACAGGGCCACCATGGGCCGTGTCGAGCGCGTGAAAGACGTCCTCAGGTTTAACGTGGAAGCCGTTGATGTCGTTCAGATAGCCGTCCCATGTTTCAGCGACGACGGGCAGCGACCACCAGTAGCCCTGGTCATCGGGCGGAGCGTGCTTCACGCGCCACGCGATGGCGGCATCGCGCACCACACCGACGCTGTGGGTATTGGTGATCAACACGGGGCCGTCGAGGAAGCCGGAATCTTCGACCCACGTGGTTCCAGTCATCTCGCCATTGCCGTTCAGCGTGAACCAGCCGGCGAAGACCGGGTCGGTAGAATTCTTTCCGCGGGGTAGAACAGCCGTAACTCCGGTGCGGACCGGGCCGACTCCGACTTGCAGTTTGCCGCTGCCGGAGATCAGCGTCGTGTGGCCGACTTCGACTCCTTTGATGTCGGTAATGGCGTTGTACTGGCCCGGCTTCCCGTCGAACGGCACACCCAGGTCGCGGGCACGCGGCTCGGTTTGCCCCAGCGTGTAAGTGCTGAGCAGCAACACGGAAAAGAACAAAATGCCTGTTTTCAGCAACCCGGTGAGGGGGAATCTCATCTTCTCTCCTTTGAACCTGCAAGTATAAAAAATGTGGACAATCGTGCGGTTTACAATCTTTCTTAGGAGGCTGCGATGGAGAACTGGAAGAAAGCGCTGATCGCGGGGAGTTTGGGAACGGGAGCGGTGCTGCTGCTGACAGGAAAGCGTGCGCTT
>CAZRMD010000505.1:0-1518 GCA_964601135.1 uncultured Actinomycetes bacterium
CCCAGTGAACGCCGTCGGCAGTGCCGAAGATGGCATACGATCCCACCGCCCAGCCGCGTGTGGGGCCGACCATCTGGATCGCAGCGAGGGTGGGCACGAACTGGGGATCGATCCCGATCGGCGTGGCGCTTGCACTCGCACTCGGCGTATCGGATGGCGAGTCGGTCGTCGACGGCGTTGGCGACGGCGATGTTGATGGTGACAGCTTGGCAACACTCGTCGCGCCGCAGCCGTTGATCACCGCCGCGAACGTGACTGCGATCGAGACCCGGGCTACGGCTCCAGCGAGAGTCCCGCCTGGCATGCATATAAGACGAGGCCGGCGCTCCAGGCATGCGAGACGGGAAGGGTGGCGCCTTTGGGCCCGAAGCAGCGCGAATTGTAGTAGCGCTCGCTGATCATCCCGCGGCGGGCGTTGAAGTCGCCGTCTTCACGGGCGATGAACTGCAGCGCACTGGCGAGGTTGTCGCGGGTGCGCTCGAGGTAGTAGGCATCGCCCGTGTGGCGAGCCAGGCGAACCATTTCCGGCAGGCAGATGAGGCCATAACTGTGCAGATGCTGGTTGCGCGGCGATGCGAGGTCCGCGCCGCGGCTGCGGAAGTCGTAACTCTGCAGCAGGGTGTGGCGGGGAAACGCGAGGTTATACGACCAGCGGAAGGAGAGCATCCAGTCCGCCGCCCGTCGCGCGAGCTCCAGCCAACGGCGATCGGATGTCGCCTCGTAGAGCGCCACATACGCCATCACGGCGTTGTAGCCGTCCTCGGATGAGGGCGCGAGGTCGACGTCTTCGGGTGCGCCGTAAATGAACTCATCCTCGATGAAACGCGCGTAATGCGACCCAGCCGCTTGGGCCGCGCTCTGGGCATCGCCACGTGTGATGCCGGCACCCTCCAGCAGCGCCGGGATCCATAGCAGCCCGGCGGCGTCCTCCCATCGCTCGCCTTTTCCCGTTTGCCCATTGACGAGCCCGGGAAAGGCGCCGTCGCGCTGCAATCGAAGCGCGAAGTCCAGATTCGACTGAATGGCCAGCGACCAGTTGGGATGATCGATGCCGCGGTCCGCCTCGGCGCGTGCCGCTCGGATCATGAACAGGGTCGCTTCCGCGATGGTGCGGGTGTGGATCAGGTCGCGGTGTCCGTTCCAGCCGCCGTCCCATCCCTGTGCCGACCACCGTCCCCAGAACGCACCGCAGGGCGAAAGCCCGCCGGCGATAGTGTCGAGCACGGCGACGGCGGCGTCGGCATACTCGGCGATTCCATTTGTCCGACCGAAGGCGAGCAGGGCGAAGGCGGCGGGCGCACCGCTCAACCAGGCGACATGCATCTCCTCACGATCGCCGCGCACCACGGCGTGCTCATTGGATTCGCGGTGGAAGGCCACGGTCTCGGCGAGAATCGCCGGGCCTTCACGGTAATGCCAGCGATGCAGGCCATGGGCCGTCAGGGCGGCGGCTTCATCGGAGCCCATCCAGGGATTGAGGCCATGCCGCTGGCGATCACGCCGATACAGGAAGCGGAG
>CAZRMD010000506.1:0-1515 GCA_964601135.1 uncultured Actinomycetes bacterium
CTGCTCGACGATCGCGTACGAAATCGAACACATCTCGAGCCACGAGCAACGCAATTGGTTGCGCGAGCGGATCGAATCGGGACGCTATCGCCAGCCGCTGAGCCCTGAGCGAAAGCTGCAGCTGCTGGGACGGCTCACCAAAGTCGAAACCATGGACCGCTACCTGCGGCGCACCTTCCTTGGGCAGAAGACCTTTTCCATCGAAGGACTGGATTCGCTGATCGTCATGCTCGAGGAAACATTGCAGCTGTTGTCGGACAACGGGACCCGCCATGTGGTGATGGGGATGGCCCACCGCGGCCGGCTCAGCGTGATCGCCCACGTCGTCAATCGCACCTATGAATCGATCCTGGTGGAGTTCGAACAGAGCAAAGAGCGCATCCAGGCGGGTGGCGATGTCACGGGCGACGTGAAATATCACGCGGAGGCGGAGGGGACCTACGTGACGCCCAACGGCAAGCAGGTCTCGGTCACCTTGCTCGCCAACCCAAGCCACCTCGAGGCGGTCGATCCGGTGGTCGAAGGCTGGACGAGGGCCGAGCAAACACGGCGCAAAGGTCCGGCGCCGCATTTCGACCGCACGGGAACAGTGCCCATTCTGATTCACGGTGACGCCGCCTTCCCCGCCCAGGGTGTCGTGGCGGAAGTGCTCAACCTGTCGAAGCTCGACGGCTACACGACCGGCGGCACGCTGCACTTCATCGCCAACAACCAGCTCGGATTCACCACCGACCCGGAGGAAGGCCGCTCCACGCGCTACGCCTCGGATGTGGCGAAAGGCTTCGACCTCCCGATCATTCACGTCAACGCCGACGACATCACCGCCTGCGTCAGCGCCGTGCGGCTGGCCACCGCGTTTCGCCAGAAGTTCGGTCGTGACGTGGTCATCGATCTGATCGGCTATCGACGCTTTGGCCATAACGAAACCGACGAGCCCGCCTACACGCAGCCGCTGATGTATGACGCCATCCACGAGCATCCGACCGTTCGCGACATCTTTGCCGCCCAACTGATCGAAGAGGGCCTGCTCAGCGCCGATGAGGCCAAGACCCGCAATGAGGCCGCCGAGAGCCGCCTGGTCAATGCGCACCAGAACGTCAGGGAAAGTGCGGCGCACGCGCCGGAAGTCAGCCGCCCGCCAATGGATGCGACCCCGGAGCCTGACATCAAGACGATTGTGTCGGCGGACGTTCTCGAATCACTGAACCGCCAGCTGTTGGCGGTGCCCCAGGGCTTTACCGTGCATCCGAAGCTCGTCCGGCAGATGGACCGGCGAAAGACGCCGCTGGCCGAGCGAGAAATCGACTGGGCGCAAGCTGAGGAGCTGGCGTTTGCCACATTAGTGACCGGGGGCATCCCGGTACGGCTGACAGGTCAGGACACCGAGCGTGGCACGTTCAGCCAACGCCATCTGGTCTTTCATGACGCCCGTACCGGAAAGACCTGGGTGCCGATCCAGCACCTGGTGGGTGCCAGCGGAACCTTCGAGCTGCACAACAATGCTATCGGTTGACA
>CAZRMD010000507.1:0-1513 GCA_964601135.1 uncultured Actinomycetes bacterium
ATATGGCCTGCCGCGCCTCCCGCTGCATTTCGTCCCGCGCAACGAGCGGCCCTACCGAAAGCTCGGCCAGAGTGATTGACGAGATGAGGCCACGTCCAGTCAAGTGGTGTAAGAACGACGACCACGTCATCCACCAACATCAGCTCGCCGCGGCGAGCTCTGGCACCACCTCCTTCTCTTCGACGATGAAGGCTTGAGCCACCTTCAGCGATTCGGCGCTGAGGTAGCGGCGCGAGGCCACCATCCATTCGTCATGCTGCTCTGCGAGCACTGCACCGACTAGCCGGACGATGGCGGCGCGGTCGGGGAAGATGCCGACCACGTCGGTCCGCCGGCGGACCTCTTTGTTGAGGCGCTCCTGAGGGTTGTTGCTCCAGATCTGCCGCCAGTGCTCGCGCGGGAAGGTGGCGAAGGCAAGGACGTCGGGGCCAGCCTCGCCGAGCAAGCTGGCTGCTTCGGGGAAGCGCTCCTGGAGTTGCTCGACCATGCGGGCGTGCTGAGCCCAGACCGCTTGGTGATCAGGCTGGGCGAAGATCGAGCGCACCAGCGTCGCCACCAGGGTGCCCGCCGACTTGGGCACCCTGGTCAACAGATTGCGCACGAAGTGGACCCGGCAGCGCTGCCATCCCGCACCTGGCAGCACCGCCGCAATTGCCTGCTTGAGGCCGAGGTGGTCGTCGGAGATGACCAGGCGAACGCCGGAGAGTCCGCGGGCGACCAGGCCGCGCAGGAAGCTGGTCCAGGCGGCGCCATCCTCGGCCGTGAAGACGTCGACGCCAAGGATCTCGCGATAGCCGTCGGCATTGACGGCGGTCGCGATCGCGGTGCACACGTTGACCACTCGGCCACCTTCCCGGCAGCGCTGGGTCAGAGCGTCGATCCAGATATAGGAATAGGGACCGCCGTCGAGCGGCCGGTTGCGGAAGTCATCGACCATGCCATCCAGGCTCTTAGCCATCACCGAGACCTGTGACTTGGAAAGCCGCTCGATACCCAGGGTCTGAACCAGGCCCTCCACCCGCCGCGTGGAGACGCCGGCTAAGTAGGCCTGGGCGATCACGGTGACCAGAGCTCTTTCGGCTCGCCGCCGTGGCTCGAGCAGCCAGGCCGGAAAGTAGCTGCTCTGCCTCAGCTTGGGCACAGCCAGGTTGATGGTGCCCACTCGGGTGTCCCAGTTCCGCTCGCGGTAGCCGTTGCGGGAGTTCACCCGCTCGCTCGTGCGCTCGCCATAGTCGGCGCCGCAGAGCTGCTGGGCCTCTGCGCCCATGAGCTCCTGCACGAACGTCGAGAGCATTTCCCGGAGTAGGTCCGGGTGCGCCTGTTGCAGCTGCTCGCGCATCCAGGCGACGAGGTCACGGTCCATACTGGGGTCGGCCATCGGTTCCCTCCATCAGGTGTGTGAGATCCCTGAAGGATGACCGATGGTCGTCTTCTATCCGGGAGGCCTCAACGCCCCTCGTACACCACGTGCCTGGACGCTAACGCGGTCACCGAGGCCTCCATGGACGGCATC
>CAZRMD010000508.1:0-1509 GCA_964601135.1 uncultured Actinomycetes bacterium
GACCGCGGCCACTCGCAGCACCTGCTGAGCGCTGAACGACCCTCGAAGCACTGTACCCGCTGCAATCACCTGCGCCGCCGTCTCGTCCAGGCGCGCCACCTGCGCCGTGATCGGCGTTCGAACGGCCGCCGGCAGGACGGCGTCCCGGCCGCGAGCGCAGACCGCCTGCATGGCGCCGGTCAGTTCAAGCGTCTGGTCAGAATCAGCGGCCAGACGGAGCCGGAGCACTCCCCCATCCAATAGAGCCTGCAACAGCTGAACCACGAAGAACGGCCGGCCTCCGCTACGGCCGGCCAACCACCAACCGAACGCTTCCACGTCTTCGTGGTACGAGACTGCTTGCTCCCCCTCTGGAGTGTCGCTGGCGAGCGAGGCAATCAGGTGTGCCACGTCCTCCGGTGAAAGGCGCCCAAGCTCCAGCCATGTCGTGGGCGCCCCGCCGGCCAAGCTGGCCAGCCATTGCTCGACTACCCCCTGTTGGCCCCCGGTGTCCGCACGCATCGCCATCAGCACTACAACCCGCGTCCGGCTCTCTTCCCATCGCCGCAGTGCGAAGCGAATAGAATCCCGCGTACTCGCGTCTGCCCACTGCACATCGTCGAGGAAAACCACAAGCGGGCTACTTGCGGCCAGGCCTTGCCCCAGGCGCGCTACCGCCTCGAACAGCCGGCCAGGCCTGAGCGTTAGGTCCTCCGCGTCGAGCGGCAGATCCGGATAGCGCTCCCTTAGCTCAGGCAGCAGGCGCGCCAGCTCGCCCAGCCACAGGTCCCCGAGCAGGCCCTCCGGGGCATTCTCGCGCTCAAGGCGCGGACGTAGCGCCGCGACGAGTGGGGCATAGGGCAGGCTACCTTCGGACTCAGTGGCCCGCCCTACCAGTACATCGGCGCCCAGCGCACGGGTCCAGTCAAGGAAGTCGGTCGCGAGGCGCGTCTTGCCGATCCCGGCCTCGCCCTGAAGCACGACGAGTTGCGCCTGGCCGGCCTGCGCGCGCGTGAACACTCGGCGTAGCGCGGCGAGCTCGCGGATACGACCCACCAGAGGAGCGTGGCCCAGCCAGGCGTTCGAATCCTCCTGGTCGTCTCGCGCTAATGACCACGGCTGAGTGAGGCCGGCAGCGCCGATCTGTCGTGCAAGGGTCATCAGCTTCTGCCCGGGTTCCACGCCCAGTTCAGTAAGGGCCGCTCGGCAAGCCACCCAGCCACGCCGCGCTCCGACCAGATCGCCCGCCAGTAGGGCCAGCTCGAGCATCTGTTGCCATGCGCGCTCTTCGCCCGGCTCCAGCGCCGCCCGACGTTCGAGCGTCCCGCGCGCGGCGCCGAGGTCGCCCGCGGCCGCCTGCAACTCGGCCAGCCGCTCCAACAGCTCAACTGCAACTCCCAACCAGTGGGTACGCTGCCCTGCTAGCCAGGTTTCGAACTCAGATGCGTCGGGAATTTCGAGCCCGGCGAGAAATGGACCGCGGTAGAGCGCCACTGCGTGCTCAAGCTGCGTCCGGAGCGCCGGCGTGTT
>CAZRMD010000509.1:0-1508 GCA_964601135.1 uncultured Actinomycetes bacterium
CGCGCCCCATCGCCAGCATCTGCTGCTCGCCGCCCGAGAGCGTCCCCGCCACCTGACCGATGCGCTCCTTGAGGCGCGGGAAGAGCGTATACACGCGGTCGTAGTCGGCCTGGAGCGCTTGGGTGTCCTTGCGGGTGAAGGCGCCCATCTGCAGGTTCTCCTGCACGGTCATGCGGGAGAAGATGCGCCGCGCCTCGGGCACCAACACCAGGCCGGACTCGACGATGTCGCTGGTGGGCGTGCGCTCGATGTTCCTGCCGGCGAATGAGACGGTTCCGTTGACCGGACGCACCAGCCCGAAGATGGTCTTCATCGTGGTCGTCTTGCCGGCGGCGTTGGCGCCCAGCAGCGCGACGATCTCGCCGTCGCCCACGGTGAGCGAGACGTCGTGCAGGACCTGGCTGGGGCCGTAGGCGACATCCACGTGCGAGAGGGTGAGCAAATCTGCCATGTTTAGGCCACCGTCGTCTTTCGGCCAAGGTAGGCCTCGATCACGCGTTCGTTGTTGCGGACCTCGTCGGGGAGGCCCTCGGCGATCTTGCGCCCGTAGTCGAGCACGGCGATGCGGTCCGACATGCCCATGGTGACGGCGAGCTTGTGCTCGATGAGCAGGACGGTGAGGCCCTTCTCGTCACGCAGCCGCCGGATGTAGGTGACGGCATCGTTGGTCTCGGCGTCGTTCATGCCGGCCGTCGGCTCGTCAAGCAGCAGCAGCTTGGGGTCCGAAGCGAGCGCGCGGCAGATCTCGACGCGGCGCTTCCAGGCGTAGGACAGGTTCGCGACGGTCTCGTCTTTGCGCGCCACCAGCTCCGCCCCGAAGAAGCTGAGCAGCTCGATGGCCCGCTGGCGCGCGGCCTCCTCCTCATCGCGCACGCGCCGCGTCTTGAAGACGATGCCGAGCGGGCCCGCCTTGAGGCGCGAGTGCATACCCACCAGCACGTTTTCGAGCACGGTCATGTTGTTGAAGAGGCGGATATTCTGGTAGGTGCGGGCGACGCCGCGAGTGAGCACGATGTCGGGCGTGACGCCGAGCAGCGTGTTGCCCTGGAGGCGGATGGCGCCCTGGAAGCCGCTCAGGCCCGAGTCGGTGCTGTCCAGATTGGCCCAGAAGCCGTCGGCCGGGCTGACGAAGAAGCGCTGGAAGCTATAGATGGGCCAGAACACCGCCCAGACGACGATCAGCACCACCAGGATGTTGTGCAAGTAGGTATTCTGCGCCTCGGCGGCGAGTGCGGCGTAGATGAACACGTTGAGGATGAACGTGATGAAGAGGATGCCCAGGCCAACGCCGAGGAGCACCCGCAAAATCCACCCGAGCAGCGCGGCGGGGCGCTGCCGCACGATCACCGCGAGACGTCGCCCGATGAGCCGTAGTGTCTCGCGGAAGTGCTGGGGCTTGCCGTCGCGGATGTCGTTGGGCCGATAGAGTCCCGTGATGAGGTTGAAGACGGTCGTCTTGCCGGCGCCGTTCGGCCCGATGATGCTGATGATCTCGCCCTGATCGATGC
>CAZRMD010000510.1:0-1507 GCA_964601135.1 uncultured Actinomycetes bacterium
GGTTTCTGTCGGCGATTGACGTGTCTGCGGATTTGGTCCATCATTCCGGAGGGATCGCGACAACGCGCAGCTAAACTGCCTCCTTACCCGTCACCGCGCCCGGTCCCCGATCGCCACCCAGCTCGACACCTCGAAGGAGTCGCTCACACTGTTCGAGCTACCGGAATGGCTGAGGCATCGCTCGGTCGCATCAACCCAGCAGGACGCCAAGATTGCACCAACCCGGCTGGCCAAGGCGGACGAGGCGGTCGGTTACTTCCAGCGGAACCTGCGCATGGTCGAGGTTCTCGTCGACCGCGAGGCGGTCGTCAGCGGAGCTGCAGCCGCCGGACCGGCCTGGCGCTTTTACGACCTCGGCAATGGCTACGGCACGGTGGAAGTTCCAACTCCGGCTGGTCCGACTCCCCGACAATTGGCACACGGGAAGTCAGCCGCTGGACCCCCAGGTGTCGAAGCGGTGGCGGCGGATTGATTGCGCAGCCAGTCAGAGCTCATGGGCCTGGCTTGCACGAGCGAGGTCGAGGCAACCGGTGAGCTTTGGCCGTGCCGCCGCGGAAACCGATGAGGCTGGCAACCTGGCCGCCATGCAAGGCGACGACGCCGCTGCCTTTGCGGCCGTAACGGAACCGTACCGGCGACAGCTCCAGGTTCACTGTTATCGCATGCTTGGCTCCGTCGACGAGGCGGAAGACATGGTGCAGGAAACGATGCTGCGCGCCTGGCGGGGTCGGCTCAGCTTCGAGGGGCGCTCTCTGCTCCGGACCTGGCTCTACCGCATCGCGACGAATACGTGCCTCAATGCCCTTGAGCGGGCGCCGCGGCGGGTGATGCCGCCTGATGTCGTGCCAGCGGTAACAGCCGCGACGGACTCTTCGCAGGCCAGCGACACACCGCCGTGGCGTCCAGAACTCCCTTGGCTCCAGCCCTATCCCGACGACCTGCTCGAACCGGCGGCGCCGTCAGAAACAGAGCCGGATGCGGTGGCGATCTCGCGCGAGACAATCGAGCTCACCTTCCTCGCGGCCCTGCAGCACCTGCCCCCCCGGCAGCGAGCCGTCCTGATCCTGAGCGACGTGCTCGGCTGGTCGGCGAAGGAGGTGGCCGGGATCCTCGAGTTGACGGTCGCGGCGGTGAACAGCGCACTTCAGCGCGCCCGTTCGACCATGCGCACGCAGCTGCCCGCCGGTCGGCAGGAGTGGGTCTCCCCGGGTCCGCGCTCGCTGGACGAACAGTCCGTCCTTCAGCGCTACATGGACGCCTGGGAGCGAGCCGATGCCGCTTTGCTGACCGATCTGTTGCGCGAGGATGCCCGGTGGGCCATGCCGCCGGCCGCGTTGTGGTTCGCTGGGCGCCTGGCCATCACCCGGTTGTTCGAGCTGTACCCGATCGACTGGCGCGGTGACTTCCGGATGGTGCCGACGGCAGCCAACCGGCAGCCGGCCGCGGCCGCCTATCTTCGGCTCACCGGCGAATCCGAGTATCGTCTGGTATCAATCAACGTCTTGCG
>CAZRMD010000511.1:0-328 GCA_964601135.1 uncultured Actinomycetes bacterium
CAGCATTCGGCGCACTGACAGGTACGATTGTCGGGCTGCTCGGCGGGCCGGGCGGAGCGCTGGTTGGTCTGGTGTCCGGCGCGGTGACTGGCGGCGCGGCAGGTGCAGCGATGGCGTCCGGGTTGCCACAAGAGGACATTCGATCAATGGCTGTTGACGAACTGAGGCCCGATGAATCAGCCCTCGCGGTGTACATCGAAGAAGTCTGGCTCGATCAGATCGAAGATACTGCCAAGAGCCTGGATGCCGCTTTCGCGCGTTTTATGGTTCGCCAGGAACGCAAGACAGCGCGTGATAAGGCAGCGGAACTGCGCAAGGAAAAGATCGA
>CAZRMD010000511.1:338-1507 GCA_964601135.1 uncultured Actinomycetes bacterium
GGATTGGCAGGCCAAAGCGGATCACCTGCGGACATCTGCCGAAGCGCTCCGCCACGAAGTTGTCACCGGTTTGCAAGCGGATCAAGCTGCGCTCCAGGAAAAACTGAACAGCGCCAACACGGCGCTGTATACCACTTACCAGAACATGCTTCAGGCTCTGCGTGCCTGGTTACAGAAGATTGAAGCCAATATCGAGGCGCTCAAGGCCGAGGCGCAAAACGCTGGAGCCGAAGCGAAAGCCGAGCTTGATCGCCGCATCGCTGCCGACAAGGAAGCTCGCGCTGCGGTTCGCGCTCATGTGAAAGACACGCTGATCGCGCGGCAAAATTCTCTGAAGGCGGATATTGAGCATTTGAAGGCACAAATCGTCAAGGCTGAAGGCCAGGTGAAAACGGAACTCAGCCAGCGGGTCAGCAAGCTGCAAGCCAATTGGGATGCCGAACAGAAGCGCATCGCGGCTCTCGATACGCTGGAAGAAGCGGCCTTTGACCAGATGACCAAGAGCATTGATGACGCCTTCGCTAGCTATAACGCTGCTGTGCATGAGGCAGAAGAAAAATACGCGAAACACGCTTAATGTGCTATCCACCAGTTCAGGCTGGTGATCGTATCCGACGAACTGCCGCCTTGAGGCCGTTGAACCGACGGGCGGTAGTTCCCACACCTCCTCTTGTAGAGGACTGAAAGCATATACAACCCATGAAGGGAGACATAACTATGTTCGAGGCAATGTCAAAGTATTGGTGGTTAGCCCTGCTGCGGGGCATCGCAGCGCTGCTATTCGTTATTTTCACACTCTTTATGCCGGGCCTGTCGGCGGTTTCGATGGTAATTGCCTTTGGTACTTTTGCCATCGTCAGCGGCGGAGCCAGCCTGGGTATCGCGCTGTTCGGTATCGAGAAGAACAGTGACCGGGCATTGCTGGCCCTGGGTGGAATTCTGAGCGGGTTGCTGGGCGCTTGTGTCTTGACCTGGCCTGGCATCAGCATGATCTCGCTGCTGTTGGCGATTATCGCCTATGCGTTCGTGAACGGCATAGTCGAGATTGTGGCGGCATTCCAGATGCACGATGGCTGGCTTGGCCTGTCCGGGCTGATCTCGGTGCTGTTCGGGCTGTATGCCTTCCGCTTCCCCGGCGAAGGCGCGTTAGCACTCGTGTTGGGTATTGG
>CAZRMD010000512.1:0-1506 GCA_964601135.1 uncultured Actinomycetes bacterium
TCGTCATCGTGGTCGAGGGCTCGGTGCAGATCTCGGCGACTTCTGGCGAGGCCTTGCAGCTGGCGATCGACGCCGTGCGCGCGCTGACCGAAGAGGTCGAGGTTGGCCGCATCTATACTGGTACCGTACGCCGCCTGGTGGACTTCGGCGCGTTCGTCGAAATTCTGCCCGGCAAAGAGGGCCTGGTGCGCACCTCGCAACTGGCTGACTACCAGGTGATGCGCCCGGAGGACGTAGTTTCCGTGGGCGATGAGATCACCGTCATGGTAATCGAGGTCGACCAGCAGGGCCGCGTCAACCTCTCGCGCCGCGCCGCTTTGAGCGGCGAGCTGCCGAGCGCGGCTGAACTGGAAAGCGAGCGCGGTGGCCGCGGCGGCGGTGGTCGCGGCGGCATGGGCGGTGGTCGCGGTGGCTACGGCGACCGGGGTCCAGCGCGTCCCCGCGAAGGTTCCGTCCCCAGCCGTGGTCCTGGCGGCTATGGCGATCGCGGCGGCAGCGGCGGTGGCTACGGCGATCGCGGCGGCCAGCGCAGCGGTGGCTATGGCGATCGCGGCGGCAGCGGCCAGCGCAGCGGCGGTGGCTACGGCGATCGCGGCGGCAGCGGCGGCGGCTTTGGCGGTGGCCAGCGCCGTCCCATGGGCCCTGGCGGCCAGTCCGGCCCGCGCCGCGACAGCGGTTTCGGGCGTCCACCCGATCGCCGCTGGTAAAACACTCGCGCTAGGACATCTTAGCGCCATCACCGTTTCGCGTGCGCACGCGAAGAATAACGACATACAGGGGCGCTCAGAGTTGAGCGCCCCTCCCTGCTTAAACCTGGCTTCGCTCCTGCGCGGAATCAGGTCGTTGATCCATCCATTGTTATTTATCTTTAATTACGAGGCATTGCCGAGAACATGCTGAATTGGAGAGGGAACAATGTCGTCCGAAGAGGTTTTACAGGAGATTGCCAGCGAAATCTCAGCCTGCGAAAAGTGCGGCCTGTGTAGGGGACGCAACAAATCCGTGCCCGGCGAGGGTAATCTGAACCCGAAAATCTTGTTTATTGGCGAAGGTCCGGGCCGCAATGAAGACATCCAGGGACGTCCCTTTGTCGGCCAGGCCGGACAGGTGCTGGAAGATGCGCTGGCCAGTATCAATCTCAAACGTTCCGATGTCTTCATCACCAATGTCGTCAAATGTCGTCCCCCCGATAACCGTGATCCCCTGCCCGAAGAAATTACCGCCTGCAACGGCTATCTCGACCGCCAGATCGAAGCCCTGAACCCCCAGGTCATCGTCACACTGGGACGTTTCTCGATGGCCAAGTTCTTTCCTGGTCAGAAGATCAGCGCTATCCACGGGCGCGCCAAGCCTGGTCGCAAGCGCCTGTACATCGCCATGTTCCACCCAGCCGCCGCTCTGCGCTCTCCCAAAACCATGGAAGAGTTCCGCGCCGACTTCAAGAAAATCCCCATGATTATCGCCGAAGCCGAACGCCGCGCCGCGGCAGGCACCCTGGTCGTACCT